>JALOOO010000030.1 GCA_025454375.1 Leptolyngbya sp. Prado105
ATTTGGAACTTTGTGCATGACTATAATGCGACGCTGAGACGAAAGATGGCGAAGGCTAGCTGTACTATTTCCTCCAGCCTTTCCTAAATAGCACTACCGGTTTTAGCTACTGTTATGATTTGCTTGCCATCAGGACTAAACTTGGGATATGCACCTCGGAATTCTGCCAGTTTGTTTCCTAATAAGTCATACAACCGACTTGTAGTATCATCTGCTGTTATAATGTGCCTACCATCAGTGCTGAATTTAGGGTGGATACCCTGGAATTCAGCCTGCTGCATTCCAGTATTAACTGCTATTCTAAGCACAAGTAGAGGAATTCTTGCAGGATAAGCATTGATGCTCTTTGGATACTTTCTCTTGTGTAGTAGCGCTTTAACCTCACGTCCCGATTTCAAAGCTGCAATCAGCGGATCACTATTGCGGTAGTAATGAGTAGGAAGCCTCAGCATTGCTAATCCATTATGCTCCAGTTCAATTCCTTTCTGCACATTGATCGATTCCGACACTGCAATTCCAGTTACCGTCACCGCCACCGCCACCGCTGCCCCAACCCCCAGCAAGCTCAACAAACTCACCCGCTTTGCCTTAGTAACCGCTAGCTCCAAAATCCGCTTCGCTTCAACAGTTGCATCTTCCGTCGATCGACTCGCCCGAATATAGTTCTGCTGCAATTCAGTCGGTTGTGGCTCCTTTGTCTCGCCTTGAGTCAGCCATGCTTCTGCCGATAGCAAATCATCACCTTTCAGCACAAAGCTCTCATTGCGCTTTTGTGTTTGCCATTCGATCGCTCTTTCCAAAATCCGAGTATGCGATCGCACATACTCCAAATCAGTCTCGATCACATTCAGCAATGCTTTCAATCCCGGCTCAAACTCATCATTCTCTCGGAAAAACAGCCAATTGTACTGAGAGAGTCTTGGATGCAGCTTTGCCATCTCAAAATCTTCGCGATACACGATCGGCACAAGTCGCTTATTACACTCAACCGCATGATCGATTTCATCCCGGCAAACCTTCGACCTCACCGAATCGTCGCTCATCACAAACACAAATGTATTTGCCCCTTCAATCCCACGCTGAATCTCACGCCACCATTCTGCGCTAAGCGGAATATCGTCCCAATCCACCCAAGCATCACGATCCTGTGCTTCGAGTGCCTGGTGTAACTTCTCAACAAACGGCTTATCCTTCCGGGAATAAGAGATAAAAACGTCGCGCATTTTGCTCTCAGTAATAACTTCTTCAGCTTTTTAGACTATAAAGCCTCCGTATCCGAAGATGTTGAGTGTGCTAAATATTTTTACGATCGAATCAAGTTAAATTCGATTACAATTTCCGAAAAAGTAGAAAGTAAATAGCTTTAGCTAAAAATGCAACTGAAACGATCGAACAACGACTTCGCCATGATCCAGAATTCGCGATCGCACTTCTAGACGAAGCGATTTCGCTGTTTCTCAATGGTGAGCCAGCAACCGCACGTCTTATTCTGCGTGATTTAGTCAATGGCACGATTGGCTTTGAAAAACTTGCAGCAATGACATCCAAACCTAGTAAAAGTTTGCATCGAATGCCATCAGCAAAAGGAAATCCTACCATGAATCATTTGACGATGATTTTGGCTGCCTTGAAACAAGAATTACAAGTCGAAATTACAGTGCAAACGGCTGATTGACTGACAAAACTCCTGAAAGCTTCCTCACTTCGTTGTCATTCCGCCCGCCGTTCACGTGCGGGCGGGATACGCAATCCCGAAGAGATGTGTCAGTCAATCAGGAGTAAAGCGTTATTCTCCCAAACTCGTTTTGCTGCCTTTTAGATAGGCATAAAGCTAAACATGGATCGTCAGCCACTCAAACTGCTGGTTCAATTTGACCATTACAGGAGGTAGGTTTTCATCCATCCGCATCGATCGTAAAGTATCCCAATACTTATTCAGCTTAATGTTTGTCATGATGATTTGGAGATGAATGACCATTTTTCTGAACATTGCGCTCTGCTAATGTTTGGAGTGCCGCACTAATGCTACGAGCGCGAGGAGCTTGTTTTTGTCCAGCCATCCTTCACGCTGTCGAGTGCGATCGCCATCGGTTGCCTCAGTTTGATCATGGAAGAGAATTTGCTGTATGGGAAAAGGCACATCGATGCCGTTTGCGGTGAGTTTCTGCTTGATTGCTGTAAGGACTCGATCGCGCGATCTCAGATCATCAAGCAGAACTGACCTCTGGAAACCGAGAAGCAATGGAGGGTTGCTTGAGATAAATGCTCCTACTTCAATTTAAACGAAGCAGGTCCTTTGCGCTCAACAATACCTTGATTTGGAAATAAGCTAGCCAATGGGATATTCAATTGCGTGAAATGAGACCATGTACCGCGCATTGTATCGGAAGAATCAAGAGTAAACTTGTATTCCGTCCCCAAACCAAATTTGTCATTGCCCTGTACAACTGAAACCGTTTTGAAGTTGATCTCGTCGCCTCTGAATGTCCCTTCAAATCGTTTGACTGAGGAGGAGAATTTGATTTCTCCTGCCAATTTTCCACTGCTTTCTTCAAATGAGGTAAAGCGGACCTGCATGTCTGCCCTAACTTCGTCACCAAGATTGTAACCACCACTGGGTTCTACCCATGTCCCGGACAACCACGATCCACTTCTGAGAGCAGATAAGAGCGTTGCTTTTTCTTCTTCCAATTGCTTTTGAATTGTTGAAACAAATTCTGCTTCCTCTCTTGAATTTCGCAGAACAGTTTTACCGCTAAATGAATTGCGTGGCTGTCCATAATTGAACGTTGGATTGACATCAATTCTAAAACTGCTTTGCCATTTCTCTGCGACCAAGCTAGAAGTTGATAGACCATACAGTTCAACTTCTTTCCCTCTGCGTTCACTTGCGTTCAAGAATACAACATTATTTTGCTTCTTGGCTGGCAGGCTATCGATCTGACTCGTTTCAAAGAATGTATCTTCCTTGAGTTTAGCTTTTGCATGAAAACGTTGAGAAATCCGTGGTTCAACATTCGTCCCAGTATTTTGTTTGCCCTTGATGTCGATCGAGGTAATTTCCCAATAGCTTGGAAGTTGATTTTGCAGTTGCTTCTTGAGGTCTGATCGGCTCGGACCGCCTAGGTCTTCAATGAAGCTAACTACTCCATCTACAGTATAGGCGACTGTTCTGAGTCCGACATACCCTCCCACAGTTGGCACTGCTATCATTGCTATAACGATCGCCCAGTTCTTTGCAGCGATATTGGTTTTTACCCTATGCACATAATCGCTGCTAATGTGCATAAGTTTATCCTTGATCTCTTTAGAGTGCGAGAGAAAAACAAGAGACTTGTCCTGTAGGTTGTAAGATTTCATTGGGGTAAGTAAGTAAGTAACAACATGCAACTGGAATACACTTCACTCATGGCTATGTGATCGCTCTAGAGCTTTCCATAACAAACAATTCTTCAGGTTTTGAAACAGCGAGACTAGATTATTGGATAGCCATCATTGCGATTACATCCGAACTCCGGTGAGTTTCCAGCCAAACCCAGATCGCGAAAATAGCAGACTTGCTGAAGAAGCACCCAATTGAGAAGACAGCTTTAAATCTTTTCCTTTAATTTCCACCACAAAGGAGTTTAGTGACTCATAGCCCATCGTCACTTTCGGATCATCACTGTCTGTGCTAGATCCCTGTAGCGAAGAACGATCGATCAGGATCTTCAGTCCTTCGGGTGTCACCATTTGATCGACTAGCGGATCAATCAGTGAGCCTGCCATCATTGAGCCTAGACTTGCCATTGGATCGTTCTGCGCTTGACGAGTCATTACTGCTCTCATTTCAGATTTCAAGCTTGCTCGCACAGCGGAAAAGTCTACATTTTTCGCGATCGCGTCACTGTCTCCTCGCTCGATCGCACCCTTCATCGAATTTAACGTCATATATGGCGAGGCATATAGTGCAATTCCAATGAGGATCGCTGTCCCAATTCCAGCAATCATCGGAAATTTAGAATGTTTGAGAGCCGACATGGAGGATGATTTAAGGTTGTTGAAAGTCATAGCTTCGTGGTTCATGAAATTGATTGACAGGAAACAGGCTGGTTTTTAAGCTGATCAAAAATCTGGCGCGACACTTGTGGAAAGATTTCCCAGTCGTCAGCATAGGCTTTATCGTCACCAAATACAGTAAGAATGTAGTGTACTGTTCCATCTGCACTACGAATGATCGCCGTATCCTGACGAGAATTACTTGTCCAACCGACTTTCGAGGCGAAGTAAGTATCAAGAGGCAGAAACTCACCAAGAAAACCATCAATTGAGTTATATTGCTCTTGTTTCCAAATTTCTGGACGGAGATCGCGTTTCATCATACTTTCCATAAGATCACTGTCTTGCGGCGATATAGCTTGATCTGTATGAATTTCATACATTAGGCGCGTCGTTTCATATGTTGTCAATGAATTGCGGATGGATTTTTTTGAGCCTCCTCTCATTTGTAAGTCTCGCCCAGTTGCTTGCTGAAGCTTTAGGTACGGAATTGGGAAATTTTTCTGGCTAATATTCACCGCCTGATATCCTGCTGATTCAAAGAAACGATTCAGCGAATAACGCTGATCCAGCCAACTTTTGAACTCTGCTAGAGGAAGATTTGCACCAGATTCAGTGTTTGTCAGTCTATCTACAACAAGACTAGCTGTTTCGTTATCAGATTTTTGAATCATTTTATAGATCTGTCGCTCTGTGACTGCGTTTTCAGGAATTACCTTCTGGTGCATCTGCCCCAGTAATGCAACCATCCAAAAGAGTTTACTTACACTTGCAGGAAATCGAGGTTGGTGATCCTGAAACCCAGCATAAGCAGCGCATCTAGAATCTTGAAGATTAATGACACTAATTGACAGTTTATCGATGGGTAAACCTTTGACTTCGATGGTTTTAACAACATCATTAACCACTGCTTGTAAACTTGCACTTGTAAGTAGTACGGGCGCATTTTTGACATTATACGCCAGTTGTGGAGGTGACCTTAAAGGTTCAATAGAAGATGGCAAAGAACTGGATTGTGTAAGAGGTTTAGGCACAAGAGGGTTGCTTGATTTTACATTGGTACTGTTTGTTGCATTGTGAATTGTGCCTTGTTTAACTTGACTACGACTTGTATCAGAGAAGTACACAAGAGGAACAGCAATCGAAGGAATCATGAACATCACAGCACATTGAACAAGCTTCAGTTGCCAAAGCCCGTGCTTAGGTATTTGGTTGGTCATTACAAAAAACTTTTCTTGGAGAACGCTTACATAGGAAAACAACAAGTGAAAAAATATGTGCCAAACACAATTGACTCACTTGTAATCAGAGATCTTCCAAGTACCGTTCACATTTTCAAAAATGAACCGAGTACTTCTTGTTTTGAAATCAGTTTGCGATGCGTCCACTCTGCCATCCACATAGAAGAAGCGTTCCTCTGTAACCTGAGCTTGAACTGAAGCCATATTGCCACTGACACTAAAATCTCTGACCGAATCAACACGCTGCACACCAAATCGGTAGTAAGAATTGTTATTTCTTAGCCAATCAATAGAGCCACCTGGTTTCGTGATATCCCAGTACAAACTTCCTGTAGTAATAGCTGCTGCTGCTGAAGCATTAAATGGAGGTGCGAAGATTTGCCGTTTTGCACTCAACCAATTCTCGAGTAAAATCCTGGCATCTGAAGTTGCAAACGATGAAGTCGTTGGAACTGATGGAGCAGGGATGGACTGCACAGTAGGAGGAGTTGCCGCAAGAGAGTTAACAGGAGTGGGCGAGGTTGTTGATGCGGGAGAAGCGGTTGGAGCTTCTTGTATCGGTTTTGTAGATGCTGGGGAATTTACGGTGGGTGATGGAGCAGAAGATGCTGTGGGTGATGGAGCAGAAGATGCTGTGGGTGATGATTTAGTTTCAGCAGGTTGCGTTTCTCCATTGTTACGCATAAGCATTACTACAAAAATCCCGACCAATGTGACCAGCATTCCAGTACCCAATGCAATAACCCAACCCTTCGTATTATCTTTTACAATGGGGTTTTGTGGCACGGGTTGCTGAAAAATCTGAGTATTCGCTCCTCTAGTTGGAGTTTGGGGAGATGAAATCACTGTAGAAGAGTGCAGATTGTTAGAGGCTAACATGACTCCACTGCTCACCAATGTGAGTACCGCTGTGAGCATCTCTCCGGCTGACGCAAATCGAGCTTGTGGATTCATGTGAATCGCTCGATTTAGGACTGCTACAAATCCAGAACTGACCATCGGAGCATGATGCTGCCAAATAATCTCACCTGTGCGAGGATCAGTGTCAAGTTCTTGTGGTTGCTTGCCAGTCAGTAGATAAATTGCAACCATCCCCAAACTGTAGAAATCGCTGGCGTATACAGGTCGTCCTGCAAGTTGTTCAGATGCCATGTAGCCTGGAGTGCCAACCACGATCGAGTGCGAACTATTCCCTTGAGAATTTACAGTCGTACTCATCGTCTCTTTGACTGCGCCAAAGTCAATTAAAACAGGTTTGCGATCGCACGCACGAATGATAATATTATCCGGTTTGAGATCCCGATGAACGATTTGGTGCTGGTGAAGATGCCCGATCGCAGGCAACAAACCACACAAAATCTCTCGGACAGTGCCTTCGCTTAATGTACCCTCTTGCTGAACCTTCTGAGTCAAGGTTAATCCATCGACCCATTCTTCTACTAGGTAGAAATGGTCACCTTCTGAGAAATTTGCATAGAGTCGAGGAATTTGATCATAGTTCTCGCCCAGCTTCTCCAAAATCGCAGCTTCGCGTTGAAACCGTTCTTGTACCATTTGATAAACCTGTGCATTATCACTGACAGGTTTCAGTTGTTTTACAACACACTTACGAGCAGAAGGCATCTGTGTATCTTCTACTAGAAAAGTCTTGCCAAAGCCACCATCGCCTAGTAATCCTAGAACCTGGTAACGATTATTTAGAAGAGTAGGAGGTAACATCGTTCTGTCGAGATTCAACATCGCAGTGGTTCAGATAGAGGAATGTATTCATTGGGCTTCGTACTTTGAGAGGGCTTGTCCTCAACAGTATTCCCTTCAGAAAAAGCTGGATCGCGTTCATTTGTTGATTTCTACTCCGAGAAATTAACTAAATTTACAACGTAGAATTATTGAGTGAATTGGGGAATTTATAAAGTTAATCTGTTTCCCCCACGGTGATGATGATGCAGACAGAAATTGAGACGAAAGCAGCTTTTCTCGAATTGAACAACCGAGGTCAAACCCTTCGCTTTACCTTGTCAAAAACTGAACATCGTCTAGGGCGAGATGATGCCTGGGCAGATCTGCTGATTCCATCAAGTGGTTGGGAAGTGATCTCAAGCCGTCATGCAGTTCTCCGAAAAGAAGGAGATTACTACTGGATCTTCGATGGGGATGAACATTCAAAACCTAGCACGAATGGCATATTCATCAATCACACTCGAATTACCCCTCATACAGGATTTTGCTTAAATCAAAGCGTGCAACTTCAAATCGGACAGAATCCACAAAACGCAATTTCACTGACCTATGTTTTGCCTCAAAGCAACGGTGTAACTGCTTTTCCTAGCCAATTTCGACTAGATTTCAAAGGGATCAAGGAATTTCCCATTGAGATTGGGCGAGAACCTACTCAACGTTATGGCTGCTTAACCCTAAATTCACCGACAATTTCACGATGCCATGCGTCGATCGAGCAGATCTCAGACCAATATGTGCTACGGGATCATAGTACGAATGGAACCTATATCAACAAGCAGCGAATGACTCGCTCAACCCCACTTCAAGATGGCGATACCATTCAAATTGGTTCTTATACCCTGCTATTTCGCAATAAAGCGCTAGAAATCTTCGATCGAGGAGATCAGATTCGACTGGATGCCCATCAACTCACGCGCAAAGTTTTAGACGAATCAAAACAAGAAAAGACCATTCTTAAGAATGTCTCATTAGCGATCGAGCCAGGTCAGTTAGTTGCGCTGGTTGGAGGAAGTGGAGCAGGTAAATCAACCCTGATGAAAACTTTATTAGGGATTGCCCCAACAAATTCCGGTGCAGTTCGACTCAATGGAGACGATCTTCGTCAGAACTTTGACCTCTATCGAACCGAAATTGGCTATGTTCCCCAAGATGACATTGTGCATCTGACTTTGACCGTTGAAGAAGTCCTTACCTATGCTTGCCAACTTCGACTTCCACCGGACACAAACATTCAAGAAGCAGTCACGCACGCATTAGAGCAAGTCAAACTCAGCCCTGTTCGTAATACTCTGGTTCAACGCTTAAGTGGAGGACAGCGTAAGCGAGTCAGCATTGCAGTCGAGCTACTCGCAAATCCAAAGCTCTTTTTCTTAGATGAACCCACATCGGGGCTTGATCCAGGTCTTGATAAAAAAATGATGGAATTGCTGCGCGAACTAGCAGATCAAGGGCGAACTATCATCTTGGTCACTCATGCGACCTCAAACTTAGAAGTGTGTGATCGAATTGCATTTATGGGAATGGGAGGACGACTCTGCTATTTTGGACCACCGAAAGAGGCAATGCGCTTTTTCCAAGCACCTTCAGAGGATTTCAAATATTTCGCAGACATTTATATCCAACTGGGTGAGAATGAGCAAACAGTCGAACATTGGTCGCAGAAGTTTCACCAATCCTCCATTCATGAGCGATATGTAAAAACGATTCTGAGCCAAGAACAGGGAAACACAAATACTAAACTGAATGCTGCAAAACAGAAGGGCAAAGTTTCTTTCTTTCAACAGTGGATGATTCTCTGCCAAAGATATTGGAAACTGATTGTGCGCGATCGCTTCAGCTTAATTTTACTGCTAGCAACTGCTCCACTAGGAGTAGGGTTGATTACACTAGCGCTTCGAGATTATGACGCGATCGCAAAACTAACGACACTTACAGTTATGCAAGCCTCTACTGCATTGAGAGTGCTATTCGTCTTCACCTGCGCGACGCTATGGGTTGGGTTATCAGGGACAGCACAAGCGATTGTGCAAGAGAATCACATCTACTATCGAGAAAGGTTAGTAAATCTGAGGCTGCTTCCTTATCTTGGCTCGAAATTCTCGATTCATTTGGGTCTAGCGGTCTTACAAACCCTGCTGATTTTGGCGGCAATTCTAGTCGGATTTCGGGCTCCACAACCTGATCTGCTCCCCTGGGTTGTCGGGTGTGGCATCACAACATTCTTGACTCTAATCGCTAGTGTTAGTTTGGGGTTAATGATTTCAACCTTTGTGAAAAACTCAACTCAAGCCAATAGTACTCTCCCGTTAATCCTTATTCCTCAAATTATTTTTTCCGGCATTCTGTTTAAGTTAGAGGGAGTTGGAAAAATTGTCTCTTGGTTCATGCTGAGTCGATGGTCGATTGGAGCTTATGGTGCAGTTGTGGATGTGAATGCAATGGTGCCAGAGTCTCCTAAAATTCCGGGTGTACCTGACCAACCGCTCCCCTTTGAACCCTCTTCAATCTATGATCCTACTTGGCAAAATCTAGGGTTGAATTGGGGGTTACTTTGCTTGCATAGCTTGATTTATTTAGGGATCGCATTGTGGCTACAAAAGCGTAAAGACCTCTCTTAAATTGTGGCAGGACTGAGAAGAACTTGCCGAGACGATATCCCCTTCTAGATGAGTAGACAGTCTAAAAGGGGATATCTGATCGAAATGAGGCTATGCCATGACATGCGATCGCGTATCGCTTACTCGATCGCCCGTTGCCGCATCAAACCAGTGAATTGTCTCATCTGAGAAAGCAAGTTGAACTGCACTTCCGTTTCTTAAGCCCGAATGCACAGGTAGGATTGCTCGAAGATTCATCGGCTCTGATCCACTTGAGATCCGAACACTGACAAGATCGTGCATTCCTAGGTTTTCAGTCAGGAACACTTCGCCATTCAGCATCGGCTCATTGCGATTTTGGGCAAGATGCACATGCTCAGGGCGAAGACCTAGTACAATTTCTCCAGCATTAAAACTGCGAGGTAGAGGGATTTTAGCATTACCTACGATCGCGCTTCCATTCTGGCAGGGCACACGCAGAAAATTCATCTGGGGACTGCCGATAAAGCCTGCGACAAATTGGGTCGCAGGTTGGCTATAGATCACATCCGGTCGATCGAACTGTTGTAAGTAGCCATTGTTTAACACAGCAACTTTGGTTGAAAGCGTCATCGCTTCCGTTTGATCATGCGTCACATAGACAACGGGTGCATTTTGAGAGCCGAATAATTGCTTCAGTTCTGCTCGTACATGTTCTCGGAGCAGTGCATCTAAGTTACTGAGAGGTTCGTCTAGTAAAAATAGATCCGGACGACGTACTAAGGTTCTTGCCACTGCAACCCGTTGCCGTTGACCTCCAGAAAGCTGTCCAGGCTTCCGATTCATCAATTCATGTAAGCCTAGGAAATCCGCCACATCGCGAATTCTTTCTTTGATCTCCGCATTTGGCGTTTTCCGCAGTTTTAGACCAGATGCAATGTTGTCATACACTGTCATATGTGGGTAGAGCGCATAGCTCTGAAACACCATTGCAATATTGCGATCGCCCGGATTCAGTCGGCTGACATCACGACCATTGATCACGACGCGCCCACTCGTCGGTTGTTCTAACCCTGCAATCAAACGCAGAATAGTCGATTTACCGCATCCTGAAGGACCTAATAATGTGAGAAATTCGCCTTGTCCTACACTCAAGTTCATGTCCTTTACAGGAACAATTTGCTGAGTGTAAGCTTTTCTCAAGTTGATGAGTTCTAGTTTCTTATCCATGATATTTGAGAAGAGTAAATTAACCTTTGACAGCCCCAGAAGTAAGTCCTTGAACAATGCGTCGCTGGAAGAATAGGACTAACAAGACCAGTGGAATCGTTCCAAGCACTGTTGCCGCTGCGATCGGACCAAATGGAATTTCAAACGGGGAAGCTCCACCTAACTGCGCTCCTGCAACCGGAACTGTTTTCATGTCCTCGCGCGTGATGAATGTCAGTGCAAAGATAAATTCGTTCCAGGCAGAAATGAAGGTGAGAATTCCAGTGGTCACGAGTGCTGGAATCGTCATCGGTAAAACGACTTCGAGCAGCATTCGCGGCGTGCTATATCCATCGACTCTCGCAGCATCTTCGAGATCTTTCGGGAGTTGCTGAAAGAAACTTCGCATCACTAAAATCGTAAGCGGTAAATTAATCGCAGTGTAAGGAATGATCAATGAGAGATAGTTGTTCCCCAGATTGAATGCTCGAACTACTTCGAGAAGTCCCAGAAACAACAGAATCGGGGGAAACAAAGTAACAATCAGAATTCCTGCTAAGAGCCAGCGTTCTCCTTGAAGCTTCAATCTTGCGAGCGCATAAGCTGCGGGAGAGCCAACTCCTAGAGCTAAAAGCGTTGAGGCAAAAGAAACGATCGCACTATTTAAAATATAGTTCAAAAAAGGGCGGCGCTCAAATAAGGAACGGTAGTGATCCAATGTAAATCGAGTTGGAAAATAAACGTTGGGAATTGCCGCAATGTCAGCATTCACTTTAAATGAAGTGAGGAGTTGCCAAAGAATTGGAGCAAGACAGAAAATCACAGTCAAAGCGACTGCAATTGGCAAAATTACTTTTCGCCCGATTCTTGTAGACTTGCCACCTGGCATTCGTCGATCGACGGATTCTGGAAATACAGTTGTCATAGTTTAAATCGCTCCAGATGCTTTAGCTCTCGATCGGGTTAAGAAGAAACTTGCGATCGCAACGGCTAACACTAACAGTAAGAAAGTCACAACCACTAATGCCGCTCCATAACCGAAGTCTAGATAGCGCATGACAGTCGAGTAGATGTAGAGCGAAACTGTCTCAGTCGCGCCCCCAGGACCTCCGCCAGTCATGACACTGATTAAGTCAAAGATCCCAAATGCCTGGGCTAAACGGAATAGTAACGAAATCACAACTTGCGGCATCAACAGCGGCAAAGTAATCTGCCGAAAACTTTGCCAAGGAGAAGCTCCATCGATCGCTTGCGCTTCATACAAATCATTTGGAATTGATTGCAGTCCAGCAAGTAATAGAATGCTGATGAACGGAGTTGTTTTCCAAACATCGGCAAAGATAACAGCCATCATCGCTAAAGTTGGATTGCCGAGCCAGTTAATGCCTGTATCGATCAATCCCAGGCGAAGCAAAATATCATTGACAATGCCATATTGGTCATTAAAAATCCAGGTCCAACCAAGTGCAATTAAAGCAGTCGGCAAGGCCCAAGGCAGAATTGAGATAGTTCTAACAATTCCTCGCCCTCGAAAAGATTGGTTAAGAACAAGCGCAATTCCCATTCCAAGAACTAACTCGATCGCAACGGATGCGAAGGTAAAGATGGCTGAATTGGTCATACTTTGCCAGAACCGCCCATCTTGAGCCATACGGGCAAAGTTAGACAAGCCTGTAAATTCTGGATTGAGTTGATTTCCTAAGTTCTGAATAAAAAAGCTTTGCCAGAAAGCTCGCAAAATTGGATAAGCAAAAACCAATGCCAGAATTAGAAGTGCTGGAATTGTAAGAAACCATCCGGTGCGGCGTTCTCGCTCTCGAATCACATCTTTCATCGCCTAAGCTCCTAACAATGCTCGTGTTTCGCGGGCAGCCGATCTCATCGCTTCTTCTGGCGAAATCCGTCCTGAGATTGCAGAGCTAAGATAACGCTGCAAAATATCAGAAGCTTGAGCATATTGCGCGATCGGCGGTCGGATTCCAGGATTTTCTAGCGCTTCGAGCGCGATCGGGAAAAAGTCATATTTCGCGAGAATTTCGGGGTCATTGTACAAAGCTTTGCGGCTGGGTAAGTAACCCGAGGAGAGTGTTGTCGTCCGTTGTACATAGACACCTGTAAAGAAGTCGAGTGCTTTGCGTGCTTCAACCGGATGCTGAGTCGTACTGGCAATTCCCCAACCCCATCCACCGAGGCAAGCAACGCTTTCTTGACCTGCTGCATGAATCACAGGTTTTACTGCAACTTTGCCTCGAACAGGTGAATCCTCTGCATTGAGCAATGCCCAAGCATAAGGCCAGTTCCGCATAAAGGCGACGTTACCGCTTTGGAAAAGCAGTCGCGATTCTTCTTCTTGATAGGTACTAACCCCGGTCGGAGTTACACCTTTCTCAATAGTGGTTCTCAAAAAGTTTAAGGCTTGAATTGCTTCCGGTCGATCGAGTCCGACTTCATTTGTTTGAGGATTGACCCAGAAGCCACCGTTGCCTTCTAGTACCTCAATAAACATCGCTGCAACGCCTTCGTACTGTCGCCCTTGATAGACATAGCCCCACTGTGCGCCATTCTGAGCTTGAATTTTCTGTGAGGTTTGGATCAGTTGATCAAAGGTGTCAGGGGGCTGAAGCCCAGCTTGATCGAGCAAATCCTTGCGATAGAAGAGAAGGGCGGCATCGGTTCGCCAAGGCACACGGTAGAGTTTGCCCTGGTAGCGACTCGCTTCGATATCTCCCGGTAAGAACTCATTTAACTGTTCTTGGGAAACTTCGTTGGTTAAATCCCGGAGCCACCCTGCTGCGGCAAATTTTGCTACCCAGGTGACATCCATATTGATCAGATCGTAAGGCGCACTTCCTAACAGGAAAGCCGAAGTATTCAAATCCTCAATTAAGTTTGAAGCGTTTGGTCCCTCAATCATATTCAGCTTGATGCCCGGATTTTGCTTTTCAAATTCTGTAATTAAGGGTCGCAGATTTGGAACTTCAGGCGCATTCATTAAAAAGGTGAGAACGACGGGCTGCGATCGCGCAGGCAATACGATCAGCATCGCAGAGATCGCAAAAATGGTTAGTAGGCTAACACTGCGAAACACGATCGACGATCGCCAGAACTGCGCCAATTTGTAACGATATTCTTGTAGCATTTCCATAGACAGGTCACCCTGCGATCGTAGTTTGATTCACGACCGCGTTTCAATTAATAAATGGGTTGCGGACTGCTAAATCTCATCATTTCTGTAAAAGCTCTAGCATTGTAAATAATATGAATTCTACGATCCCCGCCTCATCTTCTCTAAGATGGATCGCCTGAGAAAAGCTGTTAAGTTACTTAAATAAATCTACAGATTACTGATAATAATTCGACAAATTCTTCTTACCCGTTTAGGCACGGTGAAATAACGAGCGAGGTGCATAAACGCTCGATCGCTTCCCTATCTACCTGTATCCATTCATTTACTGGAGCTTCAAGCGATATGAAATCTAAGAATTTGTTGTCAGGTGCATTACTGGCGGGTTTGATGATTAGTTTAGGAACAACCGCAGTTTCTGCAAATCAAATTAAACCGATTCATGTGAATCCGAATCTGTTTGGCAATTTGACTGCGTTGAGTTCTCCGAAGCCCGTTCTTGCTTTTAAAGGAATGGAGAACAAAAACGGCTTTACCTATTACAATTTGACGGTTACAAATTGGCAGCAAATCAATTCTGCCCTGTTTACTAGCGCTCCCAATTTACCTCCCTGCGGTGCGAACAGCAATTCTTCGAGAACTTGGGTTGATATCTATGATGCTCAATCGAATCAGCGGCTCTATGGATTCTGTACTTTCTCGACTCCAGAGAATTTGACGAAACTGTGGTTTGCAGTTCAGCAAGGTCAGACTCCGCCGCAATCTGTTTATGTTGTGTTGCACGATCGTAAGACGGATCGAAAGTATCGATCGAATTCTGTTGCACTGGGACAAACTGCGCTGAATGAGGATTGTATTGCTTTTAATCCTGATAATACGGTGGTTCAGAATGTCCAGGGACGCTGGACGATCGTAGAAAATGGCAATCATTTGATGTTCAATTTTGAAAGCGATCGAGCGAAAGCAGAGCAGTCTTTGCGGACGATCAAGCGCTATGGCATGAATAAATCTTGCTTTGTCGGTAGACCTCAGCCTTCGTTCCAATATCTGTTGGTGAACAATGCGGCTCCAGTTGGGGCAATGCGTGGGGAAGATTGTATTCCGTTTAATCCTGCGACGACGACGGTGAGCAAGATTAACAATCGTTGGAAGATTGTCGATGGGAGTCACTGGATGTTTGATTTTGAGAACAATCGGGCTGAGGCGGAGCAATCTTTAGCGGTGATTCGCAAGTATGGATTCAATCAGTCGTGCTTTGTGGGTAGACCGAATGCGAAGTTTAGCTATCTGCGGCGTTAGAGATTGCTACGATTGAATCGTCGGGGAAGCCTCCCAGAATTGACGACTGTAGATACCCCAATACTCCCCGGTGAGGTCGGAAAATGTGCAGACGTTTGCTCAAACTGTGCGTCTGCTGCTCGATCAGGGCTATTCGATTCATACTGTAATGGCAGATCAAGGCGATCTACCTACCGAAACTAATCCTTCAAATCGCCAGAGCATCTACTGCGGCTTTTACTAAGTCGTAGTACGGTGCTTGTGAAACATCAATTTCCTGCTTTGCTTGATTCGTTTTTTCAAGCGTTCCAATTCTTTGACCTTTCTGAATCACCAGAGTATCACCTTTCGCATTCTGAATTTTTAACTGCTTCTGATTTAAGATCATGCAGCGATAAGTCCGATCGCTAAATCGAAATTCCGCCTGAGAAGCCTTTTCTGGCAGCCTCACTCCAATTACTTCAAGCTGCACCGAAACCTGATTATTCCACTCATTCGACTTCACTCGATACGCCACATCAAGCGGACTCGGCAACGGCAAATATTCGCCCCACCGCCAAGCGATCGCATTGACTTTCTGCCCCCCAACTTCTAAAACGAGCTTGATATGTCCCTTGCCAATTCGCCGCTGCTCAGTTACTAAAACATTCGGTGTCCAAAATACAGGCTCAGGATTCTCCATGCCGCAAGGATGCAAAACGTCAAGCTGAGCATGAAGTGCAAGATCAACTTGAGATAAATCTGCTTCAACATCGATTGTGACTAAAGGCTTGAGATGTTCAGGCTTGAGAGATCGATGTGCAAAGGTTCTCAACCTAGCCCGAATCTCATCTAAGCGATCCGCCTCAAACGAAAAACCACCCGCTGCTTTATGCCCCCCGGCTTTGAGCATCAAGTCCTTGCAGAATTCTAAAGCCTCAAACACATTAAATTCTGGAATGCTCCGAGCCGAACCGCGAATATGATGGTCATCCTCGTAAGTTCCGATAAAGACGGGTACTCCATATCGTTCAACTAACCGAGACGCAACAATGCCAATCACCCCATGATGCCAACCATGTTCTACTAGTAGTAAAACTCGATCGTCTTTCGCATCAAGTGGGCTATTTTCGTAGGCCTCGATCGCTTCTTGCTCAATCTGCTCACAGAGTTGCTGACGCTGCTTATTCACCATTTCGCACTTCATAGCTTGCTCTAAAGCCACTCCGTCATCATCAGTGACAAGAAGTTCAATCACAATTTGCGGATCGCCAATTCTCCCGATCGCATTAATTCTCGGTCCTAAGCGAAACCCGATCGCTTCTGGTTTCAAATTCTTCTCATTGCTCAAGCCTGCAATTTGCACAAGAGCTTGAATCCCAGCTAGTTTAGACTTTGGCAACAACTGTAAGCCTTGTTTTACCCAGCGGCGATTCACCCCCGTCAAGGGGGCTAGATCTGCGATCGTTCCTAAAGTAAATAGCTCTAACAATGAATTTTGCAACGCTCTCGTCTGTCCAAAACTTTGAGCAAGGCAAAGAGCTAGCACATACGCAACTCCAACGCCTGCCATACTTCGATAGGGCGAATCTTCGGCAATCAGCTTCGGATTCAGAATCGCATTCGCATTCGGTAGCTCTGGCGGTAAATCATGATGATCCGTGACAATGATAGTTAACCCCAGTTCTCTCGCCCGCTCGATCGGCTTGTGCGCCATGATGCCATTGTCAACGGTGAGAACGAGTCCAACCCCTTCTTCGTAAAATTCTTCAATGATGCGATTGTTAATGCCATAACCTTCACTCATGCGGCTAGGAATTGCGTAATCCACTCGTGCGCCTAAGTACCTTAAAGCTCTTAGCAACAATGCAGTACTCGTCATTCCATCTGCATCGTAGTCACCACAGATGGCAATGCGCGTCTTATCATTGATTGCATTGATCAACAGTTCTAAACTTACGGCTAAATCTGGAAAATCTTCTAGCGGCGAGGGAAGCTCTTGTTTGGGGTCAAGAAATTCTTGCACCTCCTCGAAAGTTCCCAATCCTCGATTGAGCAAAATTTGCGTCAGCAGTGGCGAACAATTTGTCTCAGAGGCAAGCGCGATCGCGTGATCCTGACAAGCAGGATGAATGTGCCATCGTTGATCTGGAATCCGGGATCGCGATTGAGACATATGCCGAAAGTTTAACGAGTCGGAAACGATTGTACTCCTGAACGCTGCGTTTCTGAATCAAATCGCACTCGATTCTTAATGGTTTCAGCAAAATGACGAGCTAAGAGCGCATTCGTATAGTTTCGCAAAACGGACTGTCGCCCTGCTTCTGCGAAGTTCGATCGCACCTCTGCATCCAAAATTAATTTCTGCAATGCTTGAGAAAAGGCGATCGCATTTCCTTCAGGAAACACAATTCCTCCGCCCGTTGCCCGAATCAAATGGGGAATCTCACCCGAATCCGATCCAATCACCGGAGTTCCACATGCCATCGCTTCAATGATCACTCGCCCAAACTGCTCTTTCCAACTGGCTCTCGTCTCAGAGGGCAAAACCAAAATATCTAAACGAGATAGATAGATCGGAGTCTCTGTAAAAGGCACAAAACCGAGTTTCTCAATCCGATCACTTAGATTCAACGCCTGTGCAATCTCGTCAAATTCTGGCTCAAATTCTCCGCTCCCGATCATCATCAATCGCCAGGGTAAAGATTCGATTTCCTTCAGTGCAAGCAGTAGCGTCTTTAATCCTTTTTGTTCCACAATTCGTCCGACATATCCGATCAAGATCTCTGCGTTTTGAGTATGAGATCGCGGATAGTAAATGCCTGGATCAATTCCTGAAGGCAGTAACACACTCTGCCCAGCAAATCCCTTCTCGCGCATGACTGCTTCTGCACTATGAGAACCCGGAAACATCACATCGGTATGATTTAGCACCCATTGCTCCATCTGTCGAAATGGGATTGGATAGCGTTTCAGAATGTTCTGCCAGGTAAAGAAACCAATTGGCTTACGAATCGTGAGAAAATTCGCTAAGTAAACTTGCAGTGTCACTAGCGCATATGGCTCTTGGTGCAAGTAGATAAAATCAGGATTCAAATCGCGCAAGAATTTGAGAAAAAACGATCGATAACTATGTAAAGGAACACTCCCAGATTTCCAGACAGGCAAACTGACCAATTGTCCTTTGAAATCTTTCCAGCGCTCTACCTTACGGACATTCCCATATTCATCCTGCCAATTGCTCGGAACGACGATCGTAATCTCCCATCCTGTCTGCTGTTCGACTTCTGCATAAAACTGCTGCGCGACAGAGACAGTGCAGGAATGGTTCACGATCAGAAGTTTCATAAAAGCCGATTCAATTTGCGAGTTGATAAGCAGGAGTCTGTTTTACTCTATGCCATTTGTAGTATGTCGTCCATTTTAAAGCTTTGCGATCGCGCCAAAGTACCGAAAAGTTTTTGCGAATTTCCTGGATAATCCAGCCTGCACCAAACTCACTTTCAATCCCCTGCTGACGACAGTATTTTTGATGTTTGTAGCTATAGAGCAGGATTCTTGCTGGAATGCTCAGTACCATCATCAAGATCGGCTCATTGTAGATTGCCGCAAAACACTTATTACGATAGCCATTTCGCAATGCCGTTAAGTTATTTCGTCCAATTGGCGAGTGGTAGTGAATGATGCGAGCATCAGGTAAGTAGACGACATAGAAACCGCGATCGAGCATCCGTTTACAAAACTCCGGTTCCTCATAGTAAATAGCAAATATTTCTCGATACCCACCTAGCTCGATAAAGGTTGCACGCCGCAGGACACATCCGTATCCAATGAACGATGAAGTATAACACCGATAGTCTGTCGGAGCAGGTTGTCCCGGCAGCAATTCTCCAGATTCATTGGCTTGAGACAAAGCCACAGCCCCAACTTCAGGGCTAGTTTCAAGCACATTGATCGCACTGTAAATGCTCTCTGCACTGAGTAGCTGAGTATCATCATCAATACTGAAAAGATAGGGAGCGTTTGCAAGCTGTGCAAGCTCGTTGCGGGTTGCTGGAATTCCACGATTTTGCTCATGGCGAAACGCGCGAATCTTGGGCACAAGAGTGGGATGAATCTTGTGCAAAATGAGATCGACGATCGGAGAATCCGAAGCATCGTCAATCACAATAATCTCAAATTCAATTCGATCCAGTAGCACCAACGAATTGAGACAACGAATGAGATCATCTGGACGATTTCGAGTTCCAACACAAATGGATAGGTGAACAGGATTCACAGATTTCACCTCTTTAGGTTTCAACGCCTCGCTTCTACTGTTTAACATCTCGTTGCAGTTTGACATCAGCCTAAAGGTAGGAGTCATTTATCCCCGCCGATCCATTTAGCTCGATCGACATGTCAGCATGTTCTCACAAAAACTCATTAAATCCTTACATGATTGACTTATCAATGAGATAAAAACACCTGTACACTATCCAAAGGAGCAATTGTGGAGATAACACGATTTAAGTGATGGAATCGATCTCTAAAAATATTTCAATTCTTCGTAATCTGCTCGCACCAGGCAGTGAGTTTTTGCTGATTAATAGTAAGTTCAAGGTTTTGGAGTACTCTCCTGATGCTGTCCGATTTGCTAAGCATCCAATCAAGCTTGCCCGATCTAAAGATGTCCGAGACGCATTTCCTGAATTGATCGAACTGAACTTAAGTCAAGATGACAAGCTTGAAATTCAGGCGATCGAGCGATCGTCTGTTTATTTTGACTTATCGATCATCCATTTCTTAGATTCTGAGCAAGTTTGGCTTGTAGCGTTAAGCGATGTGACCGAGCGGATTTTACTAGAACGATCCCTTGCAGAACAGATCAACGAAACTAATTTGCTACTCAGTACATTAACAGCTTCTAAGAACTACACAGATCAGATTATTACTTCGATGGCAGATGCGTTAATTGTCACCACTGCAACTCGGACAATTAAAACAGTTAACCTTGCAGCACAAACGCTACTTGGATACACAGAATCAGAACTCGTGGGGCAATCGATCGAGTGTGTTTTAGCTCATCTAGATGAAACGAGTGCAAAAGAGAGTGAAACTGTCTGTCGAACCAAGTCAGGACAGGCAATCCCAGTTGCGCTATCTTGTTCGACTTTGAGAACTAGAATGGATGAGTTTGGTGGATTTGTCTATAGTTTGCGCGATATGCACGATCGCAAACAAGCCGAACTGGCAAAACGAGCTTTTCTGGCAATGATTAGCCATGAGATTCGCACTCCCATGAATGCCGTGATTGGGATGACAAGCTTGTTACTCAACACAGATCTCGCACCCCAGCAGCGTGAACTCGTTGAAATGATCCAAACCAGTGGGGACGGGCTATTGACGATTATTAATGACATTCTAGACTTCGCCAAAATCGAATCCGGCAAGCTAGAACTTGAACAGCACCCCTTTGATCTGCGTCACTGTATCCAAGATGCGATCGCGCTCCTAACTCCAAAAGCAACCGAAAAGCAGCTTAGTCTGTCTTTTCAAGAATCCAATCTCCCTGCGATCATTCTTGGAGATGCAACCCGGCTGCGGCAAATTCTCGTCAATCTCATTAACAATGCCATTAAGTTCACCGATTCGGGCAGTATTACTGTTTCGACCTTAGTGCAATCTCGCTCGGGTGCTTCAATCGTGCTGCAATTTGCGATTCATGACACTGGGATTGGCATCTCAGCAGAACGCTGCGATCGATTATTTCAGCTTTTTAGTCAGGTCGATTCTTCGATCGCTCGTCGCTACGGAGGTACAGGGTTAGGACTTGCGATTAGTAAGCAACTCTGTGAAATGATGGGTGGACGCATCTGGGTCGAGAGCCAGATTGGAGTTGGGAGTACTTTTTACTTTACGATTGCAACGACCCTTGTAGATCAAAATCTACCTCAAAAAATGCCCGCTAGAACGTTGATCAATGCGAATTTTGCATCTCAGCACCCGTGCAAAATCCTTGTCGCGGAGGATCATATAATCAATCAAAAAATTGTTCGCCTGAGCCTACAGCAATTAGGCTATGAAGCAACCTTTGTCGCAACGGGTTTAGAAGCGATCGCAGAACTGCACCGTCAGCGCTATGACTTGATCCTGATGGATGTACAAATGCCTGAAATGGATGGCTTAGAAGCAACCCAAAAGATTGTAAATCAATGGGGAGAGCATCGACCTCGAATCATTGCAATGACTGCGAATGCCGCCGCAGAAGATCGCTTGCAGTGTCTTGCTGCGGGAATGGATGACTATGTTGCAAAACCTTTGCGAATCGACGATCTGATCCGAGTCTTGAGTCCTTACCCAAATTCTGCGCTCGTGGCGCAACCGACTCCCTGGGCAATTGACTTAACCTTAGTAGAAGAGATCTCAGCAGGTTCCAATGAATTTGTTGTAGAAATCATTGATTGCTTTATCGAAGAAGTGCCGCAACTGATTGAAGCGATGTATGACGCGATCGCTCAACAAGATGCAATTCGTCTCAAACGAGCCGCTCATACTCTACTCTCAACCAGTACAACGATCGGTGCGACTCAGCTTTCAACACTTGCCCGTGAACTAGAAGCGATCGCGCTCACTGAATTCAATCCAATTCAACTGATCACCGCAATTGAGACAGGTTACGAGGACATCAAAGCGGCATTGGCGATCAATCGAGAACGCTATCTTTAATAGCAGCACCCATTATAAATATGCGGCTGGATCGACAGGTTCTCCATCTTTTCGCACCTCAAAATGTAGATGAGGCCCGGTTGATAGTCCGGTTGAACCTGTTGCCGCGATCGCTTTTCCTCGCTCTACGGTTTGACCTTCAACCACATACAATTCCTGTGCGTGAGCATACATCGTTGTAATGCCATTGCCGTGATCGAGAATGACTGAGTTTCCATAGCCGCCATACCATCCGGCAAAAATTACAACTCCGCGATCGGCTGCCATAATTGGACTGCCATAATCTGCACCAAAATCTATCCCGGCATGGAATCGCTGATATCCTAAAATCGGGTGCATCCGGTAGCCAAATCCACTCGTAATCGGACCTGCGCTTGGCAAATTAAATTGCCCTGTACCTAGAATTACAATTCCGTTGCGAGCGCGTTCTTCTGCGATTCGTTTTTGAATTAATTCGCCAATGCCCTTAGAATCCTTCTCTAATTGCGCTTCTGCGGCTTCTAATGCACGGCGATTCGTTCTAAGACGATCAACGACTTCTTTTTGATAGTCCGCCTGCTGCTCAAACTGCGCCTTTTGTGCCATTAATTGCTGAGAAATCAGCGCAATATTATTTTTCTGCTGCTCAACTTGTTGCCGTTGCCGCTCAACCTTTTCCGCTTCTGTCTTTAAATCTGTAAGCGTTTTGCGATCGTTTTTATAAATTTGCTTGAGGCGAAAACGGCGATCGAGAAAATCATTCAAGTTCTGACTCTGCAATAAAACTGCCCAACCGTTACTTTCCTGCTGACGTTGCAGAAATCTCAGCCGCGAAACTGTCGCAGATTGCCGTTGCTGGTAGGTTTTCTCAGTTGCAGCTAAATCTTTCTCCAAACTCTTTAAGACTTGAGTTGCGTTCGTCAATTTTGCTTCAGTCGTTTTGATCTGGCTGGTCGTTACCTGGATATTACGCCGAATCCCGGTGAGATCTTTTTGTGCCGATCGTTCTTGGCGCTGCACTTTTTCTCGCTCTTTTTGTACGAGTTCGCGCTGCTGGTCAACTTGCTTTTGTTGCTGTTTGAGTTGATCCACTTCTTGCGCCAGTACGGGCAGTGTCAAGTTTAAGAACAAAAAACTTGCACAGAACGCAATCAGACAGACTCGTTTTATCAAAGCGAAAAAATGTACGATCGCCAGCATGTTATCGACCTAAAGCACTGTCAAAACAGGAATCATTATGTCGAGATTCAAAATTCCGGCAATGCTGAAATCACGGGAATGCTCTAGAAATTACTCCAATAGGGTCTGCTATATCGAGGTAATTTAAGCAACCTCGGTAGAAACTCGCAATTTCCAATTTCAACCCAAGTTTTGTCTCTATAAGCTAAACATTTGATAAATTCCGCTTTCTTACTGAACCAGATTTCATAAACTTATTGATTTTCATCTGACCTGTGCCTGATCAAGCAAGAATGACCTGAATTCTTATCAGACACTACTGAATGAGATAAACAGTCCCCGTATCACTACTGAATAAATTGTTTTTTGTAAAACTTTCTTGAAGTCGGCGGAAATATCATGAGCACTCAATGGATCAATGTAATAGGTTATACATATAGTTTCATAATACTCAGATGAAAAACTTGTCGCCCATCCAATTGATGCTCTGTTCAGGGCTTGTAGGTTTGAGCGTAATAGCATTCACAAACCCAGCTTCTGCAAATAATGGAAAGGGTAAAGGTCAAACTCAAACTCAAACCCAAACCCAGACTCAAACCCAGACTCAAACCCAGCCAGTCATTGCGCCGACTCAAACGGCAACTCCAGCGACTAGCTCTTTTACAGTTGGGCTTGCAGATTTAGGTAAAATCTTCCGCGTTAACTTTGATGGGAATGTAGCAACGCAGACGGTCGCTGGATTGTCCTCCTTTGTTGATTTCACATTTCAAGGCTTTGAAACGGTCGCTGGAGACACGATCGCAAAATTTCAAGCAGTCTTGGATAACACGTCTAGTGGGGGTATCTCCTCTCGTGTATCAGGATTAGGATTTGATACGAATCAAACGATCGTCAGTTCTACTTCCAAGGGTTTATTTGACAGTACACATCAAGATGCTGCATTCCCAAACCAGTTTGGTGCTGTTGATGTTTGTATTAATGCTTCCAATTCGTGTCAGGGTGGAGGCAACGGCGGCATCAACAGTACAACAGATACGACTGGAACATTCAACTTCGCGCTGACTTTAGCAGGGAATGTCAGTAGCCTAACTTTGAATAATCTCGGAGTTCGTTATCAAAGCATTAATGGAAATGGGTTCAATGGCGACAGTGGGACAGGGAGCGGGACATCCGTCACAGTGAACAATCCTCCTGTTGTGAACAATCCTCTTGTGAACAATCCTCCTGTTGTGAACAATCCTCCTTTGTTTAACACACCGATCGACGGAACTCCTAACAATCCTGATGCGCCTCCCGCACCTCCAACGGTTTCAACTCCCTCGAAACCTCCTACACCGAAGCCCACAAAAGTTCCTGAACCGGGCATTATGGCAGGCTTGGCTTTAGTCAGCGCGATCGCAATTCGTTATCGCAAACAACGTGACGCTGAAGTAGGAATCTAAATCCTCTAGAAAACACGGCACAAAAAAGAGAGAGTGAAGAAACTTCACTCTCTTTTTCTTTTACGATCGCTGCATTTGCTCCTCTAATAGCCGTTGCGCTCTCGGTCGGTAAAGCAGATAAAATAGCGACTCAATGTAGCGCATCATGTCCTCACGGTGATCCTGCGAAGTGTAGTTCCAGAAGCCGTAGATTTTGGCGAGTGAAAGCAGTCGAGTCGTGTGAATTTTCCAGGTGTAGGTGCTATACACACGATCGATTCCCTGCTGCGAAATCTGGCTCCAATACTTCGGATCGCGATCGCACTGGTCTAAAAATTCCAAAATCACTTCGGCTGTCTCTTCGGTGTTCGTCGGATTGATATAAAATCCATTGACTTTATGTTGAATAATTTCGAGTGGACCGCCAAATCGAGTGGCAAATGTTGGGAGTCCAGTAATCATCGCTTCGAGAATGGTTAATCCGAACGCTTCAAACAAAGCAGGCTGCACGAAAATCCCTTCTCGATCGGCAATCACTCGATACACTTCTCCCGTGTCAATTTTAGGGAGCCGCACACCGAGCCAGCGAATTTTGCCATTGAGATTGTAGCGATCGATGATTTCATACAGCTTCTCAATTTCGCTGATTTCTTCGTGATCGGTCGAATCATCAGTCCGCAATTTCCCTGCAATTAGAATCAAATTACATCGCTCCTGTAAGGCTTTGCTTTGTCCATAAGCTTCGGCAAGTCCTGTAAGGTTTTTAATGCGATCGAGCCGCGCCATTGAGAACAGCGGACGCTTATCTGGGTTGTCCAATTTGCCGTAAATTTGCTCCGGATCGTCGTCGTAGAAGAGTAGATTTTCTAGCCGTTCTCGATCGCTTAAGAGCCGATCTTCAGTTCGAGTAAAGGGAAAGAAAACGACTTCATTTACACCTGGAGGAACGACGTTAAACTTGGGACTCAATAGCTCAATTCCATCCACAACGTGATACAAATCTGGCATGGTAAAAGACTTGTAAGATTCGTACTGACCCACACTCTCAGGCGTTCCAACAATTTCTTGGTAGGTGCTACTGACGATAAAATTTGCGGCATTCATTGCGATTAAATCAGCCGTAAATTGCAGCGAAAAATGATATTTATCCTCAAGTTCTTGCCAGTAGAGATTACTGAAAAGATACTTCGATTTTTCGAGCGCATGAGCAATGATGCAATAGGTCACTTTCAATCGTCTTGCAAGTAAAAATGCAACCAAATTCCCATCAGAATAGTTACCCACAATTAAATCAGGTCTGCCCTGAAATTCTGCTCGTAGCTCATGCTCTGCATCGATCGCAAATGTCTCTAAATACGACCAGATTTCAAATCGAGAAATCCAATTCTGTGTCAAATTTGGATTGAATTCTCTGAATGGAACTCTCAAAATCCAGGCATCTGATGTGCCATGAATCTTTTCTAATCTCTGATTGCAGAGAGTTCCATCGCTATTCGGAATCAACCGAGTCAAAACAATAACTTTTGGATGCACTCCTAAAATATCTAATCCGGCTAAGGCAAGGTCTTCTTGCAGT
This sequence comes from Leptolyngbya sp. Prado105, assembly GCA_025454375.1. Classification (GTDB taxonomy): domain Bacteria; phylum Cyanobacteriota; class Cyanobacteriia; order Leptolyngbyales; family Leptolyngbyaceae; genus Leptolyngbya. The sequence continues at coordinate 26,049 of JALOOO010000030.1, forward strand.
TGTTTTTCCAGACTTTTAACCTGATCCAAAATATAGACTACCTGTCCGCCTGTATCCGGTCTTCCTAAAACTCCCTCTTGCCCAAACCAACCATGTGGCGAGATCAAAGCGACTCTAAAAATCATCGGAATTCGAGAAACGAATGCCTCTAGCATTTGATGATCGGGCGAATCAATCAGCTGATCTAAAATTTCTAACGTCTCTCGAACTCGTGCTGCTGTATTTCCCCAACCGGGTTCAAATCCTAAATCTTGTAATTCAAATCGAAAGGTTTGATAAGGATCATTTGCGTCACGATCGCTGACCATTGCTAATGCCTGTTTAACTCGATCGCTCAATTCATTCTGAGATCGAATTCGTTCATTAATCAGTAATTGAAACCCGTTATACTGATGTAATTGAAGAAACTGAAACAGCGAAATTTGTCCTTCTTTCTCATCCTGAAAGAGTTGACTTGAGAGAAATCGATTCAGATATTCAACTCCTTTTCCAATATTTTTTGGATCGCGCAGAATTGGCGAATAGTCATAGAAGGGTGCGAAATCGATTTCGTAAACATCGCCCTCTTGTGGATGATAGTGATTGACAAAGCGATCGCGCAAATCTAGTAGGTCTTGAATCCTCATCGATTCAACGGTTAAATCCTCAAGAATTCGGTAAGCCTCTTGTTTTGCAATTTTGGGACGAATAATAAAACAAAGGCTGCCTTCTTCAAGAATGATCTCTTGAACATAGCGAATCAATTTCTGTAAATTTGGAGAATCTGAAAACTGATTTGCTCTCTCTTCAAACAACTGCAAAATCTCATTTCTCAGAAAATACTTCTTATCTGATGCTCTTAGAAAACTCACAAATTGGCGAAGGTTGGTTTTTTCGTCACAATCTAGAACTGCTCGAATTAAATCTGACATTTTACCTCACTGCTGATTTCAGCATTTCTATCTCCGTTTTTCCAAAAAACGCTTCGACTCTGCAAGTTTCTTTACATAATTTGAAATAAACCTACAAGTCGATTTCTTTTTTAATTTCGCGACAAAACGCTAGCTCAAAAATTTGTCTTTTCCGTCTATCGATCGAAACAACTTGCAATCAGGTCACTGAGTCAATATGATCTATCCGTTGCAGCCCAGCGATTAAGGCATGACTTCTGATACTTCTGTTTCGCCCACCCCAGCCGATCCGCTCTCAGTCACTCCAGAACCACCTCTGGAGAACTCTGTAGAAGCCCCCGTCGTTTCTCCAGACCTTCCCCCTTCCGAGGAGACTCCTCAAGCCGATACACCAAAGAATGACCCATCTGAGCCAACTGAGACTCCTGTAATTGCGATCGAAGATCTTCAAGTCCGCCTCAAAGCAAAAGATGGCGAACTCTATTTAACGCTTCCCCCGGAGTCCGAGAGTTCAAAGGTTGCGCTCGCTTGGGGAGAGTTATGGCAGCAATTCAAACAGCTATTGATGGGGCGAGAACGCTTCTGGCAGCCTAATACCCTGGTTCATTTGATGAGTGACGATCGACTCCTCGATACGCGACAAATTAGCGCGATCGCAGAAGCCTTGGCTGAGGTGCAATTGCAATTGAAATGGGTTCATACTCGTCGTCGCCAAACGGCTGTTGTGGCGGCAACGGCTGGCTATTCGGTCGAACAGATTACAGCTTCTTCTCCGTTATTGCAAAATTCCGAGCAGGTGCGGGCAATGGAGGAGCCGCTTTATATTCAAATGACGTTGCGATCGGGTGCGGAGATTCGTCACAATGGCACGGTTGTAGTGGTTGGTGATGTCAATCCAGGGAGTTCGATTATTGCTGAAGGCGATATTTTGGTTTGGGGTCGCCTGCGAGGGGTGGCTCATGCAGGCTGCAAAGGCAATGCGAAATGTCTGATTATGTCGATGCAAATGGAGCCAACTCAGATTCGGATTGCTGATTATGTTGCGCGTGCCCCAGAAACGCCGCTGGCACAGTATGTCCCCGAAGTCGCGTATGTTTCCCCTCAAGGCAGCATTCGGATTGCACGCGCAGCCGATTTTGCGTCGAGAAAGGAAGAATCGAATTTCTCCTGATTCGGGTTCCAATTCCTAAAGTGGAGATCAAACTTCACAACAAAAAGGTGAAGGGGAGAGGCAATATCCTTCTCATGACCCTTCACCTTCACTGAATTGATTGAATTTTCGACTTGTTTCTATCTCTGAACATTTACAGCAAATGTCAGCAAATCTTGTTCGCCTAAACGAACTTCTAATGGATAGACTCGATCGACAGCTAATTCCCGAATCTCCAGATTTAGCCGACCCGCTCCATCGCGATCGACCAAAGACCGAGATCCCTCGCCTTGAAACTGAAGACTGCCACCACAAGGAAGCTCTGCTTCAATTTGCAAGCGATCTGCCGCGTATTTTATCCGTAGGGTAAATGCTCCAAGCTCCGTGAGCCATTCTCGCTCAATCTGAGGTTGCTGGGTGGAAATCTTCAACATCAGCGTACTGATGATCTCTCTCGCGGCTAATAGCGATAATGCCATTTGCTGCGTTTCGATCGCGCCCTCAAAAGACTCTGGCAACTCCTCTCCAATTTCAGTCGCAAGATCTTGCAGCTTCGCAGCAGAAGACCGTGCTGGCGACACCATTACATAGCCTGCGACATTGTTGAGCAGTTGAGACTGACCCGGAAACAGTGAATCCACTGCCTGAACCAGTTTTGCGCCTTCTCGGAGCGAAGAAAATAGCGCCGATTGGCACCGTGTCAGAAGTTCGGTCATGACCGCTTCAGGCAAGGGAATCGGCAAATTCATATGGCGAATTTGACTTAACCAAACAGATGCTGCGGCTAAAACAGGCTGCATTTCATAGGTAGACTCAGCATCATAATTTACGCCTTCTTTCTCCCAGGGGAATAGGGGCGGCTTTTGCTCAGCTTCCATAAGAAGACGACGTTTTAGCAGCGCATGAAAACGATCTTGCACAGCAGGTATCTCTCCCGGTTGGTGTATTAAATCCTCAGATGAGGAGGAGTGTGAGGTGGAACGAACCTCGCGCACAGCGCCACGATTTTGTTCAAACTGCTCAAAAGCGGCTTTAAGATCAAAACGATCGACAAGTCCCAGATTTTGTAACAGTTTTAATAGAACTCTAGTTCTGCTTTCTAAGTCGTGATCCATTGTGATAACACCCTATTCATCAGCCGAGAGCGTTCCTCCGGAATCTTGGTCATTACGAATTTCCCAAGCTTGCTCAAGGAGTTTAAACCATTGTTTCTGAACTTGATTCACCGTGCAACCTAACCGTTGAGCGATCGTGCTTTCAGGTATTTTTTGTTGCTTTAGGTTAAGCAGTTCAGCCTGAGACTTGGTGGCACGCTGATGTAAGAGTTGCCACTGTCGATTCGAGAGTCCCAGATTGCGTTCTAAGTCCGCTTCGAGCCATTGATGCACAAGCTCCCAATGGTGCGAGAACGAAAATCGAATCAAATGGTATTTGAATCGTTGCTGTAAGTAATCCCGTTGGCGCGGAGTTAAGCCCAAAATTGTTTCAATTTCGTTGGCAGGCAGGTCTTGAAGCCGTAACGTAAAGTAATCAATACAGTCGTTCTGCTTGCGTTCTTCGAGGTAGGCGATTAGCTCTTTGACGACCGATTGCCGTAGGGTGTCTTCAGCAAGTTCGGGTTCTTGAGCGACCATTTGCTCTCGGACTTGTTGAATCGATGCCATATTCCAAGGATTCTCGGATTCTGACATCGAACCTTCTGCCGCTTGCTCAAGATCGACCAGCGTTTCGACAGGCTGCTGCTGGGAGAACGTTTGCGCTCGTAAAATAATTAACTGCTGGTTACGGTGCCCCGGCAAAGGAATCCGACGCTTGCCATATCTTTCGGTAAACGCCATGTATTCCGCGAGTTCTAGCGTGGTTTTGGGCGTATACTCGGCTCCGAGTTGTGACTCTCTCCGGAAGGCGTTGAGCGCTTCCATGTAGAAGCCCTGTAGAAAGTCTTCAATCAAAACTAGTCGGGCTTGATAGCTCGATTGCGTTTGGGGGGGCGTGATGTAGCGGTAAATCACAGCGCTCAAATTGCTGTGCAGTTCAGCACGACCGCGACGCGACCCTAATTTGTAATAGGACAGACATTGTTGAAGGCGATGTTTGGCGAGTGTGGTTGCCCAGGTCTGGATTTCGCCAGAAGCTTGAATCCGTTTGCTTTCAGAGCAAATCCGGACGACTTCTTGGGTAAGTCGATCGGCGACTTCCCGGCAATTGCGCTCAGAGGCAGTGGTGGCTTGTTTCAGTTCGCCTAGCAATAGCTGAAGAATGGCATCCACGCTCTGGCAGATTTCCCCCACGGTTTCTAGTGTCGTGCAAATCAATGGCTTTCTCTCATTGGTTTGATGGAACTTTTTTGTGATGCCTAGATCACAATAGTGGTAGAAATCCCTGATTATTTGCGGACGGTACGTATGACTCTAGATCAACAACTTCAAGCGCTGATTACTTCAAGCGCTGATTGACGATGCGCCGAAAGACGGTTCTACTCCTCAGTTAATTGAATCTATCGCCCCGGTTTTGAGCGCGATCGCGCAACGGTTAAGACATCTTCAATATTATGTGGTGCAGACCCTTGACCAAAATTGGGTGATGCTAACCCTGAATCATCGTACCCAAGGTGAGACGGAGAAAAACGTGGTTTATGCGTTTCCCAGTCTCAAGGATGTGTCTTCGAGTCCTTATGATCTCAGCGATCCGAACCTGATTGCTTTGCCGATTCCGGTGACGCATATCCTGTTTCAAATGCTGGCAATGGATAAGGATTACAGCACAATTTTTTTTGAAACGCCCGGAAATACGACGATCGGAACTGAGGTTCAGCGATCGGAGCTAGAAAGTTTGATTCATGAATATTGGCAATCTCAGGCAGATGCGGTGTCTGATGCCAATATTCCCAGTGATATCGCCTGATTAAGATGCGGGTCGTTGGGACTGTAAATCGAGTTGCTTGGTAGAAGCAGTTGAGATTTGCAGTTCTGACTTTTCCATTTTCCCATAGAGAAAAAGCTTTGGAAAGTCAACCGTTTGAACACGCGATTTTTCCTGAACTCTCTCCAGATTGCCCTTGCTTACGCACGGAGACAAGTTTGATTCCGGGATTCAAACACAATCCTTAAAGTTTATCGAGTTGAATTCATGAAACCTTCACATGAACGCTCCGGTTACAGAGGGTTAAACCCGTATATCTACAAGGTTTTCGGCAAATTCTATCTAAATTCACGCTGATTTTGCTCAATTTCTATAAAAAGGCAGAGCCTCAAAGGAAAGAACTACGAGTACGATCGGCAAAGCAAATAATTTTTTGAACAATAGAAAATGACTTCCCTTTCAACTGATGTGAGCAAGAAGCTTACGTTTGATTTGTGCTGCTATGTGAATGCTACGCCTCGAATTCAGGTGGCGCGGGTTGTGGATGTGGAGAATTGGTATTTTGAGCGGGTGGTATTTCCGGGGCAGCGGTTGATGTTTGAAGCCCCCCCGATGGCACATCTCAATATTCATACAGGCGCGACGGCAGATTTAACCGATTCGATTTCCTGTGAGTCTTTGAAAGTTCGGAGTTCGGGCAAATGATGCACCTGGATTAGACCGTCAAGCATCACGGTCTAATCCAGGTTCCTTTTACGATCGAGCATCCCAAGCCTGAGCCGCATCACTCAGGGCTTGATCCACTGTTTTCTGACCCAGCATTGCTGCTTGTAGATTTTCGTAAATCGTTTGCTGCAAGGTTTTGATGTTCTTGATCACCGGAATCAGGACTTCTGCTTCTTTGAGTTGTCCTGCGCTGACGACTCTGGCTTTGTCGATCGAGGTTGCGTTCTCAGGGGCTTTTGTGAAGTAAGCGTCTGATGCTGCTTTTACAGTCGAAGGCAGGACATTTGCGGCTTTGGCAAATTCAAGCTGATTTGCATTATTGGTGAGAAACAGCGCGAATTTTAAGGCTGCATCCGGTTGATCGCTGTCTTTGGGAATGGCGACATTCATCACGGCTACGTTTTTCTTGCGGGTGTCGCCTGTGATTTGAGGGGCAGATTGTGAGGCTTGCGCGATCGTCGGTGCGTTTTTCGCGATCGATTTAAGAAATTCAGCCCCAGATGCCAAGATCGCCGTATTGCCTTGTTGGTAAAGATCGATCGCATGGCGATGTCCTTCTGTAAGAACTTCTTTTGGCATCAAGCCATTCTGATAGAGATCGACCCAATATTGAAACGCGGCTTTGCCTTGAGGGGAATTGAATGCAGCTTTGCCTTTGTCATCAATGAGTTTCACCCCCATCTGGACAAACGATTCCATCACTTCGCCAGAATCATTGGGAACGACCGTTGCGAAAAAAGCATATTTCCCAGTTTTCGCTTTAATCTGTTTTGCCGCTTGTGCAAGTTCGGCATAGGTTGCAGGGGGTTTCGTGATGCCTGCTTGCTTCATCAGATTTGTGTTGTAAATCGCAACTCTCGTCGTCAGATACCAAGGAATTCCAAAGGTTTTTCCGTTTAGCGTACTGGCTTGCCAAATTCCAGGAAAATATTGATTTTTTACGTCGGCTGGAATCTTCTCATCTAAAGTCATCCAGGCATTTCGCTCGGCTAACTGAGAGGCAAATCCAGGATTGAGGTTCACAACATCTGGGGCGGTCTTTGCAGCAACGGAGGTTAAAATTTTTCGCTCCATTTCTGCCCAGGGCACATCTGTCCAGCGAATTTTTACACCGGGATTTTCCTGTTCAAACTTTGCAAACAGGGATTTGAAATAATCATCGAACTGCGGACTTAGCTGCATCGTCCAAAAATCGACTTGTCCCCCTGCTGAGTTTCCGGCTTTGGGCGTGCCACTGCCACAACTCACTAACCAACTGAGGACAACCCCCAACAGCGAAAAAATCGCGAATGTTTTCCAAGCTCTAATCTGACGCATGAATTTGATCAAAAAATGACAGGACTTGATTGTAGTGCAACACTTTACCGAGTCCTGTCATTTCTTGAAACCGCAAAGGCTAAGATTTCGCTTCAGGCTATGGACTGCTAGAACTGACAGGCATTTTTTGGGCGATGGAATCCTTTGATCTAATGATTGATCTGAGTCAATGATTAATCTAATGATGCAAGTGAGAGTTTTTTGGGTGCAGATTCATTGGTGCGAGTTAGGACAGATAGCTTTTGCAGGAGTTCTTGAGCGAGCATTGCAAAGGCTCTTGCGCCCGCAGTGCCGGGATTGTTAAGGACGACAGGGGTGAAGCTATCGATCGCTTTCGACACATTCACATCTGACGGAATTCGCGTCTTGAACAATTTTGCTTCACTAAAATCTTCATTCAATCGCTTCATGACTTGTCCGTGGTAACGGCTAGTTAATAGGTTTCCAGAGAGCGAAAAGGCAATTCCTAGCATTTCTAATTCGACGTGATCCGCATCCGTTTTGTGCGTTTCTTTCAGCTTGGTCAGGCGACGCTCTAGAAGCTGAATCCCAATTAGAGAAAGAGGTTCGGGTTTTGCTGGGATGAGATAGAAATTACTGGCAAGTAAGGCGCTGCGAGTGACTAGATTGTATCCCGGCGCGCAGTCGAGAATGATCAAGTCATAATCTTTTGCGATCGGGTCTAAGATTCGTTTGATCAGATTTTTCTCAAACAGATTCCAGACTTGCTCAAAGTTAGTCTGTTCTTTCTGCACTGCGGTTTTGTGCAGCATTTGAGAGACTAAGAACTCATCATAGAGATCAATATCTCCGGGTAGAAGATCAAATCCTTTGACCTGGCAAACATACTTGTGAACTGCATCAGGAACGATTTGTGGAAGTTGGGGATCAGAGACGATCGCACGATGAATCAGAGTTCTTAGCGTCCGCTGATCGTTACGGAGCTTAGCAAAATCAGCGGGAGTCATCAAACTCAGCGTGGCGCTAATCTGCGTATCCAGATCAACAAGTAAAACTTTTTTCTGGTGAAACTTTGCTAGACAAGTTGCCAAATTGACAGACATTGTGGTTTTGCCCACGCCGCCTTTCATGTTGGTCATTGCGATCGTGTAAGTCATTTTCTCTCCCGCAAACTGCTCGTCAAAATTGCTACCCAAATATGCGGCACATCATACCTTACTGCGTTGCATCAGACACATAATTTTGACGGGCAATTCGGCAAGAGACTATGGATTTACATTGCTCTTGAGCGACACTAAGTTGGAATCGATCGCTTTTAAGTAAGCAGAATCATTGAGTGCGTCCGCAGGGAGTCGATTCGCTTTGATCGCTGCTTCTACAATCTTCTTAGCGCTGAGTTGTCCTTGGTAACATTGTTCAATGAATGCACCATAGCCTCGAATCCCTTGCTCACGAAATTGCCCTTGGTATGCGAGAAAAATTACATCATAAGGGGAAAGGCGAGACGAACTAGGAGAGGGCGATTGAGCCAGGGAAGGGAGTTGGGTCAATGCCTGTCCTGTAATCGTTGAGAGTACGATCGCTGAAATTATCATGAAACGCTGTATCATCATTCTTCCTCCAAGCGAATACAGTATTCGGCTGTGGAGAATCTAAACCATTTTAGGGAGAATGTAAACGATTTTTTGTAAACAATGCTTGTGTTTCTCAATACTAAAATTTCTATATCTAGCTAGTTTTAGGACTTTTCGCATCTATATGAAGGCGAATAGTCAATCGTAAAATAGTCTCTTATGCTAATTCCAAACATCGTTTGGGAGATGGCTAAGAATGAGCAGTGTGAATTTGTTAAGTCAGCAAATTCAAACCATGAATGTTAGAATTCTCGACCTGTACAAAAATGCGATCGGAACAAAATCTAATTTTGTTCCGATCGCATTAAAAGAACTAGGGCTTGCCTCAGAGGAGCTAGAAGTCGCAGTCGAGGAATTGCATCGACAGAATGAGGCTTTAGCTCAGGCACATCAAGATATTCATGTAGAGCAATCTCGTTATCGAAACTTATTTGAGTTTGCGCCTGATAGCTGTCTCATTACTGATGTTCAAGGGACGATTCAAGATGTAAATCTAGCGGCTGAAGCGTTGCTGAATCGCTGTTCTCAAAATCTTGTCGGTAAGCCTTTTGCAGTTTTGGTTGCATTGCCCGATCGCAATCAATTCCGAACAGCACTGACAAATGTTCTAGAATCTAACCATATCCAATTTTCAGCAAGGCTACAGTGCTATTTAGATCAGCAGTTTGATGCGCTGATTACTATTGATGCGCTTCGCGTTCAAGGGAAAATCTTTGCCCTGCGTTGGACGATCGCTGAGCAGCAGAATTGTCAGCCAGGACGTGCGATCCCCAAATTTGCGTCTACTGAATTTGAAAAGCGATCGTTGATTCAGTACAACCGGGGTGAAATCATTCCGCTTGCAGACCAGTCGATTTGGCTGGTCATTCGAGGGGTCGTTAAACTTTGTAGCTTCTCAGATACGGGAGAAGAAGTATTGGTCGGAGTGGCGGCAGAGGGAATGATCTTTGGGACGAGTTTGACGAGCTTATCGACCTATCAAGCGATCGCGCTCTCGGATGTAGAAGTGGTTGCCATTTCGCTGCTTGAATCTGGACAGTCTTTGGGCTTAGCTCAAGTTCTCGTTCCGCTCATCACACAACGGCTACAACAAGCAGAGCGTTTACTTACAATTCATGGGCAAATTCGCGTCTGCGATCGCTTGAGTGGATTGCTGACGCTTTTGGCTCAGGAGATTGGAGAACCGACGAGCCAGGGGATTCGACTCAAAGCAAGATTAACGCATCAAGATATTGCAACGGCTTGTTCGACGACACGTGTGACGATTACGCGATTGCTGAATCAACTTCAGGAAGAAGGTAAGATTAAGTTCGATTCGCGCAGTCATTTAGTGATCTGTCGTAGCTTGTTGTAAGCTAGACCCTTAGCCCCGGCGAGAACCTGAAATCTCCTCCTATTAGTAGAATTCGATCCAGTTTAAAGTTACTAAGCTCAGGAATACACTTAGTTGCCATAGCGCTTCTAGACCTTTCCACATTGGAGTTCTAGAAGCTTTTTCATGAAAAAAATTAATTGTTAAAATCATTTAAGTTTAATCCAGGTTCTGTCCTTAGGCGTACTCATTCAAGAAGCTCCCTCATTAGAGTTACTAGTACTGCTCACTTACCCATCAGAGTAGGTAGAACTTATGGCGACAAAATTTCCAAAGTTTAGTCAGGATATTGCGCAAGATCCAACAACCCGCCGTATTTGGTATGGGATTGCTAGCGCCCATGATTTTGAAACTCACGACGGCATGACTGAAGAGAAGCTATATCAGAAGATATTTGCGACTCACTTTGGTCATGTTGCAATCATTTTCCTCTGGACATCTAGCTTACTATTTCATGTCGCTTGGCAAGGGAATTTCCCTCAATGGATCAAAGACCCGCTACATCTTCGTCCGATCGCTCATGCAATTTGGGATCCTCAATTTGGTAAACCTGCGATCGAGGCATATAGCCAAGGCGGAGCAAGCTACCCCGTTAACATCGCATATTCGGGTGTTTATCACTGGTGGTATACGATCGGCATGAGAACTAATGCTGACCTCTACCAGGGTTCGATTTTTCTACTATTGCTAGCCGCGCTATTTCTCTTCGCAGGCTGGCTACATCTACAACCAAAGTTTCGCCCGAGCTTAGCTTGGTTTAAGAATGCTGAATCTCGCCTCAATCACCATTTAGCGGGCTTGTTTGGGGTGAGTTCTCTCGCATGGGCAGGGCATCTAGTTCACGTTGCAATCCCTGAGTCTCGCGGGCAGCATGTCGGTTGGGGAAATTTTCTCACAACCTTGCCGCATCCTGCTGGATTAAGACCTTTCTATACTGGGAATTGGGGCGTTTATGCTCAGAATCCAGATACTGCTGATCATATTTTCAATAGTGCAGAAGGTTCGGGGACTGCAATTCTAACCTTTCTAGGAGGCTTTCATCCTCAGACCGAATCGCTATGGTTAACCGATATGGCACATCACCATTTAGCGATCGCCGTAATTTTCATCATTGCGGGTCACATGTATCGGACTAATTTTGGCATTGGTCATAGTATCAAAGATATCCTCAATGCTAGAGGCAATGGAGTTCAAGGACAAGGAAATCTGCCTCATCAAGGGTTATATGATACTTACAACAATTCGCTGCACTTTCAGTTAGGAATTCACCTTGCTGCTTTAGGCACTGCACTTTCGGTTGTAGCACAGCATATGTACTCAATGCCGCCGTATGCGTTTATGGCAAAGGACTTTACAACGCAGGCATCTCTTTACACACATCATCAATACCTGGCAGGTTTCTTTCTTGTCGGGGCATTTGCTCACGGGGCAATCTTCTGGGTGCGCGACTACGATCCACAAAACAATGAAAACAATGTGCTGGCTCGCTTACTAGGACACAAAGAAGCCCTGATTTCGCATTTAAGCTGGGTTTCTTTGTTCCTGGGATTTCATACCTTGGGATTGTACGTTCACAATGATGTCCAGGTTGCTTTTGGTGCGTCAGAGAAGCAAATTCTGATTGAGCCTGTGTTTGCTCAATTTGTGCAGGCTTCTCATGGCAAGGCACTTTACGGATTTAATGCACTGCTTTCAAATGCAGACAGCGTTGCGGCAAATACAGGAGCAGCCTATTTACCAAATTGGTTAGATGCAATTAACAGTGGCACAAATTCGCTGTTTTTGACGATTGGACCGGGTGACTTCTTAGTGCATCACGCGATCGCGCTTGGGCTACATGTCACGACGCTAATCTGTCTCAAAGGCGCATTAGATGCCCGTGGAAGTAAGCTGATGCCCGATAAAAAGGATTTTGGCTTTAACTTCCCGTGTGATGGTCCTGGACGGGGCGGCACTTGTCAGATTGCATCTTGGGAACAATCTTTCTACCTAGCAACGTTTTGGATGTTGAATACGATCGCTTGGGTGACGTTCTATTGGCATTGGAAGCATTTGGCGATTTGGTCAGGCAATGTGGCGCAATTTAATGAAAGCTCAACTTACTTGATGGGTTGGCTGCGTGATTATCTCTGGCAGTACTCGGCTCCGCTCATTAACGGTTATAACGTTTACGGGACGAGCAATTTGTCGGTTTGGGCATGGATGTTCCTATTTGGTCATTTGGTCTGGGCGACTGGCTTTATGTTCTTGATTAGCTGGCGCGGCTACTGGCAAGAGCTAATTGAAACATTGGTCTGGGCGCATGAACGCACGCCACTGGCAAATTTGGTACGCTTCAAAGATAAGCCTGTTGCTTTGTCGATCGTGCAAGGTTGGCTGGTTGGGCTAATTCACTTTACGGTTGGCTATATTCTGACTTATGCAGCCTTTTTGATTGCTGCGACTACTGGCAAATTTAGCTAATTTGGGGTTATGGAGATTCGAGTCCTCGTCGCGATCAGCGCGTTTAGTTTGTTGATTGTTGCAGCACTGTACTACGGTTTGATTAATCCATAGTGAATCGAAAGACCTCCGGTTTTTTAGCAAACTCGGAGGTCTTTTTGTTGGTATTTTCTCTGCTAGGCTAGTTCAGTATTTGAATGAAGTCAAATTGATTTGGAGAAGGTTTGATCAGATCGATCGCGCATCCGTTCTCCTAGGTAAGTATCGAAAACGGAGACAATATTACGGATGAGCAATCGCCCAATTGGAGTCACTTCGATGCCATCACTCCAACGTTTGATCAGTCCATCTGCTTCGAGGAGATCTAAATGAGGCAGCTCTGGAGCAAAGTAGTCGTTGAAATCTCGATCGAATCCCAAATGATATTTTGCTTCTAAGTCACTCGCCGATAGCTGAAATTGACACATCAACTCCATAATCACGGTGCGGCGAATTAAATCATCTTGACTCAGTAGCACTCCTTTTTCGATCGGGAGTTGCTTTTCGTCGATCGACTTGTAGAAGTCCTTCAGTCGTTTGTGATTTTGTAGATAGACATCTTGCAACATGCTGATCGAAGTCATGCCAAAGCCGAGTAGATCTGATTCTGGCTTGGTGGTATAGCCTTGAAAATTCCGGTGAAGTTGTCCGGCTTGTTGGGCGAGCGCGAGTTCATCATCGGGCTTGGCAAAGTGATCCATGCCGATAAAGACATAGCCATTTTGTGTCAGTTGCGCGATCGTATTTTGCAGGATTTTGAGCTTTTCGGCGGCATTGGGCAGGGCCGATTCGGGCATTCGTTTCTGAATCGGTTTCATCCAGGGAATGTAAGCAAAATTGAATACTGCAATGCGATCAGGATTTAGGGCGATGGTTTTAGCAACGGTTTGCTCAAAGGTTGCTGCGGTTTGGAAAGGTAAACCGTAGATCAGATCAACGTTGACGCTTTCAAATTCTGCTTCTCGAATCCAATCCATGACATCGAATAGCATTTTTTCAGGTTGTACCCGATTGATGGCGACTTGCACCTCAGGATTGAAGTCTTGAATGCCAAAGCTAATACGGTTGAAGCCGATTTGTCGCAGGACTTGAATGTAGTTGCGATCGACATAGCGGGGATTGACTTCGATCGATAGTTCTGCTTTGGCATCGACTCGGAAATATCGGTGGAACTGATTCCAAAGAAATTCGACTTGATCGAGGTCGAGATAGTTTGGGGTACCGCCGCCCCAGTGGAGTTGATGCACGATTCGATCGGAATGAATCAGTTGTGCAGTTTGGCGAATTTGACGAGCGAGATAGCCGAGGTAAGGTTCTGCGACTTCTTTGCGCTGCGTAATAATCGTGTTGCAGCCGCAGAAATAGCAGGGAGTTTCACAAAATGGAATATGGCAGTAGAGCGATAAAGGGGTTTTCTTATGGTTGCCAACGTCGATCGCGCGGTGGAAAAAATCGGGATTGAAATCAGAAGTTAGTTCAGTCGCGGGTGGATAGCTTGTGTAGCGGGGGAGGGGTTGGTTGTATTTGTTGAGAAGGGTTGTATTAAATTCAACGGTTTGCGATCGGTGATTCATGTCATTGTGAATTTTGGGTGGACAGAATGCGGCGGATTGCCGTTAGGTCGCGACGATCGTAAAGACGCGATTCATTACGTCTTTACGATCAATCATGAGATCGACAAATGAGTTGTGGAATTCAAAATCGTGGGGCGATTATTGGAGAACGGGTTCACGGGTTGTTCCGTGGCGTTCTGTGCTACCGGGTCGATCTTGTCGGGTGAGTAAATCAAAGGTATGCTCCCCGATCGCGGCTTTGACATCGCCTTCAAGTTCGTGCAACATGTCTCCATTGAAAGCAAACGCAAGATTCGCCTCAGCAATAATGCGTTCGATCTGAGCATCATCAACAGGTAAACTATCGAGCATTTGGCGATAGCGTTCTTTGAAAGTGCGTCTTGCTTCCGGAGTTGCAATCTGCTCAAACTCATAGAAATTTGTGCCTTGATCCGGTGGCAAAGACAACGCAACTCGGATCACATTCTTCAAGCTCTGACCGCCTGATAAATCTCCCATATAACGTGTGTAAGCATGAGCAATGAGTAGCACAGGATCAGTAACTGACAAAGTTTGAATGCGATCGCAATATAAGGAGCCTGCTGCCGATACCTGAATGTGGTTCTGCCAATCTTCGCCATAGTAAAATGCCAAATCGCGCGCTAGGTTTTCAGTTCGATTGAGTTCTGGAAAGTAAAATGCACCAAAAATCGGATGATTCGGGTTGCGTCTTAGAGCCGTTTCCAACGCATTGTAAACAAAGTACAAATTCGCAAATAGTTTTCGCAAAGGTTCACGTTCTACGATGCCTTTCATGAAGCATTTCATAAATGCTGTGTTTTCGGCAGTGGTGTGAGACTGTTGAGTGCCTTCTCGTAGACGAGTTGATAAATTGCTCATAATAATTTCCTAATGAATCACGGGTCGATCTGCTTCAGCATTGACTGAAGGTAATAGGTAAACACGCAACAATTGCCACCCAATGACAGCAAGCCAAGGGAGCTTTTGCAGCAGTTGGATCAGTTTCGGACGCGAGTTGCTAGAGATTTCGCAAAGCTTTTGGTTCGCGATCGCACATTTTTCTAGTCGAGGAAAGAACTCCGGATGGTCGGTATCTAGTACGCTCGGAAAAGCTCGTTTCGACGTTTCATTAGTACGTTGAATGACTTCCTTGTTGTACTCTTGAGGGCTAATCCCAATCGAGTCGTAAAACGAAGATCTCTCTAAAACGGTGAGCGTGTGCGTTGCAAAAACGGTGAGGAGAAAGAATCTTGCCCAGAGTTTTGCTTGCCAGCGATTCCAAAGTTTTGGCTGCGATCGCAGGAGAACTTTGAAAAAGTCACCATGTCGATTTTCATCCTGGCACCAGCTTTCAAAGTACCGAAACAGTGGATAAATCCGGTGTTCTGGGTGCTTTTCGAGATGGCGGTAAACCAGAATATAGCGCCAGTAGCCAATCTTCTCAGATAGATAAACGGTGTAGATTACCCATTCTGGTGGGAAAAAGGTATAAGTCCGGTTTTTGGTGAGATAGCCCAGATCGAGGGAGAGTCCAAAATCTGTCATCGCTTTGTTGAGAAAACCCGCATGACGAGCTTCATCGCGTGCTAGAAGCTGAAAAGCTTCCGAGAGCAGCGGTTGGCGATCTTTGAGTCTGCGAGAGAGTTCTTTGAACAGAAGAAAGCCTGAAAATTCTGAGGTGCAAGAGCGCTCTAGAAAGTCAATAAATGCGCGGCGAGTTTCGCCATCGATCTGTTTCCAGTCTTGCTCAAACTCTTCATTACGAACAAAATGATGGCGGTTGTAGTCTGCTCGCAATTCGGCAATCACAGCTTCTAGCTCTTCTTGCTGATCAGAGAGATCCATCTGAGCCACTGCGTCAAAATCGGTGACGTAAAATCGAGGCGTTAACAGGGTTTCTTGAACAGGTGTTTTTATTCCAGCAGATTTCGTTGCGGTAACCATAGAGCGAATGATAATGACTTGCATTACTTTCCCTGAATCTACGATCCAGGCACAAGTAAGTTTCTGCAAGTACTCTATAGTTACTGGAAGTAAAGCATTGGTGACAGTTGGAGTATTCAGCCGCTTCTAAAGAAATGTTGAAGTTCCCAACTTACACGTTAGAAACCGTTACATCTAAAACGACGATCGCGAAAAATAGTAGTGCAGAACTGGTTTCAAGCATCGCAATCTGCTGAATTTTTGCAGTTCGATACCAATCCAATTGCCACAAAATTACGCCAAATTTCAGCAAAGCGACTCCAAACGCGACCGCGCTTAGCAGATTCAACGCGCTAAAATACCAAAGCCCAACGATGATCACACTCGCGATCGCGTGGTAAATCAAGCCCGGAGTCAGTGACGCGGTTTTAGGTTTACGGAGCTTGACCGTAAAAATGGCACTGCTAAAAAATAATGCGTTCAGCAGCCATAATCCCAAAAGCGCGATCGTCCAGGTTCCCGTCGTCGCAATGTAGGCAAACGGGGCGGCGAGGCAAACTGCGGCAAAGGTCAATAGCTCGTTTGTAAAAGATTTCTGCTGGCGACGAAACACGGAGAACGCATCGACTGCAAACGCAGCGATCGCCGCGCAATAGAGTCCGAGTAAAATCGGCGTTTGCCAGGCGAGATAGAGGGCAAGACTCAGTGAGATGCCAGCGTAGATTGTACCCCAGACGAGCAATCGAGGCTTCCAACTGCTGCGCTGTTTAATTTGCAGCACCCAGGGATGTTCTGCTTGAAACCCCGCAATTGCGCAAATGAGTGCTAGCGTTGTTGCCCCTGTCCATTGATGCGATGCTGCTGCGCCCACTAGAAATGAAACGAACAGCATCACATACACCCCATGCTCTGGCGAAACCATTGGGGAATACCAACCCGTTTGATTTGGCTGAGAAAGTGTCATCAGGATTTCTCTTGCTCCAACGCGATCGCACGAGGAAATAAAACATTATTCTCCTTATGAACGTGCTGGTGCATATCCTGCTCAAATGTTGCCAGTGCATCTAGCATGGCGCGATAGGTATTGCACGCCCATACAGGTGGAGTGTAATCATCTGTGAGTTGTCGCAGTTTTGCTAATGCTAACCCAGCGTCATCATGTTCAAACTCCATGCGATGAACTGGATTTGCTAGGCTGCCGCAGTGAAATGTGGGAAGATCTGTACTCGATTCTAACTGCCGAATCATCGGGAACAAGACCTGTTCTTCTTTCATCAGATGCAGACCTAGCTCTGCTGACAATGCAAGAAAAACGTCTTTGATCTGGCTTAGACGAGGTTCTTTGTCGCCATGAGCCGTTGCAACCTTGGTCACAAGCTTCTCTAAGCGAGGTAACTCTGCATGGAGATAAGCATGATGAATTCGCTCAATATGATCGACTAGCTCGCTTAGAGAAAGCTCGACCAAATTTACTTCAGCTACAGGTTCTTGAGTCGCATAATCTTGTAGCTGTGTCAAAAAAGCCTGGGGATCGAGGCCGCGTTGCCGACAAGCTTCTTCTAAAGTCTTTTTGCCGCCGCAGCAATAATCAACATTTGCCTGCTCGAAAAGTCGT
This sequence comes from Leptolyngbya sp. Prado105, assembly GCA_025454375.1. Taxonomy (GTDB): domain Bacteria; phylum Cyanobacteriota; class Cyanobacteriia; order Leptolyngbyales; family Leptolyngbyaceae; genus Leptolyngbya. The sequence goes on from JALOOO010000030.1 coordinate 43,554, forward strand.
GAGAGTTCGGGACAGTCACGCACGATCGCGCCTACGGTGCTATCGATTTGAAACGTTGTCATATGTTTATCCTGAGGAGATGTTCCAACCTCTTTCAGAATAGACGAGACTCCTGTTGAAAAGCTTTGACTTAAGTCAAGACAGATGATCTCCGTTTCCTGCAATTTTCTTATAGGAAATGAATCGAAACCGCACGATCGCGGAATTGAACTTCAAGCTAGTCAGCGCTTGAGCGTTTCAGACATCTCTCTAATTTGCTCAGAAGACGGGGCAACTCGATCGGTTTTGTATCGTAGTCATCGCATCCTGCTGCCAGAGATTTCTCGCGATCGCCTGTCATCGCATGAGCCGTCAGCGCAATCACTGGAATGCAGCAAGTTTCAGGATTGGCTTTTAGTTTTTGAGTCGCTTCCCAACCATCGATAATCGGCAAACTGATATCCATCAGAATGATGTGCGGCTGTTCTGATAGTGCTTTTGATACTCCCTCTGCACCATCATGAGCCACAATCACCTCATAGCCGTGACGCTGTAACCGACGAGATAGCATATCGCAGTTCAATTCGTTATCCTCCACTAACAGCACTTTTAAGGGGGAAGTCCCTAGAGGCAAGAATTTCTCCACTTCATGATGAGGCTGCAATTGCTGAAAATATTGCGTTTGAATCATCTCTGCTGCTTGCTGCGATCGCTTGATCTGATCTAACTCAAGTTGTAACGCTTCTCGCTGATTCCGCAACTGCTCACGCTCTAAATAAACAGCGACTTTGGCATGGAGTATTGCAGGATGCAACGGCTTAGATATAAAGTCTGCGGCTCCGATCGCAATTCCCTGTACAATATTTTCTATATCATCGGCTGCTGTCATCATGAGTACGGGAGTGTGTTGCCATTCCTCGTGAGATTTGATCTGCTCCAATATTTGTAAGCTAGTATTGTCTAGTATATCTAGCAAAATTACCTGGTAGGGGATTGTTGCTAGAGCTTGTAGGGCTTGCGGATGAGTGATCGCGATCGTAACCCGATATCCCTGTCGCTCTAGCTGCCGAGATAGCAATGCACCGCTCGATTCATGAGAGTCTATGACTAGAATAGGGTGATCCTCCGCAATAAAAGACCGACGAACCTCCTGTGGGATCAGTCGTCTTAAACCTGCATCCTTCTCTGCT
>JALOOO010000204.1 GCA_025454375.1 Leptolyngbya sp. Prado105
TTATGGATCAGACGAATCCGTTGGCTGAGTTGACGCACAAACGTCGGATTAGCGCATTAGGTCCAGGGGGGCTAACTCGTGAACGTGCAGGTTTCGCAGTTCGTGACATTCACCCGTCACACTACGGGCGCATCTGCCCGATCGAGACTCCTGAAGGTCCGAATGCGGGTCTAATCGGCTCACTTGCAACGCACGCTCGGGTGAATCCGTATGGATTTATCGAAACCCCTTACTACAAGGTAGAAAACGGTCGCGTTCGTAAAGACATTCCTGCGATCTACATGACAGCGGACGAAGAAGACGATCTGCGAGTCGCAGCAGGCGATATCAACACAGATGAAGACAACAACATCATCGGGGAGTCGATCGCGGTTCGGTATCGCCAAGACTTCACCACTGCCGCACCTGAAGAAGTGGACTATGTTGCCGTTTCTCCAGTACAAATCATCTCCGTTGCAACCTCGCTAATTCCGTTCTTAGAACACGATGACGCGAACCGTGCGTTGATGGGATCGAACATGCAGCGACAGGCAGTTCCTCTGCTTCGTCCAGAACGTCCTTTAGTTGGGACGGGCTTGGAAGCTCAAGCAGCGCGTGACTCTGGAATGGTTGTGGTTAGCCGATGCAATGGTGAGGTCACCTATGTCGATGCGACGACGCTGCGCGTTCGAGACGCGGCGACGAACAAAGAGATCGAATACCAAATGCAGAAGTATCAGCGATCGAACCAAGATACTTGCTTAAACCAAAGGCCGATCGTATTCGTCGGGGACAAAGTTTCAGCTGGTGAAATTCTTGCGGATGGTTCTGCAACCGAGCGTGGAGAATTGGCACTCGGTCAAAACATTCTCGTGGCTTATATGCCTTGGGAAGGGTACAACTACGAGGACGCAATTCTGATCAGTGAGCGGCTCGTTTATGACGACGTTTATACTTCGATTCACATTGAAAAATATGAGATCGAAGCGCGTCAGACGAAGCTTGGGCCTGAAGAAATCACTCGTGAAATTCCGAACGTTGGGGAAGATTCTCTGCGTCAGTTGGATGAAAACGGCATTATCCGCATTGGGGCGTATGTCGAAGCGGGCGATATTCTTGTGGGTAAAGTGACTCCAAAAGGAGAGTCGGATCAGCCGCCAGAAGAAAAACTCCTGAGAGCGATCTTCGGTGAAAAGGCGCGGGATGTGAGGGACAACTCGCTGCGGGTTCCCAACGGTGAAAAGGGTCGGATCGTTGACGTGCGGGTATTTACTCGTGAGCAAGGAGACGAACTGCCGCCGGGAGCAAACATGGTCGTTCGCGTCTATGTGGCTCAAAAACGGAAGATCCAAGTCGGCGACAAGATGGCAGGACGGCACGGGAATAAAGGGATTATTTCGCGGATTCTACCGATCGAAGATATGCCCTATCTCCCCGATGGCACGCCTGTTGATATCGTCTTGAATCCATTGGGTGTACCGAGCCGGATGAACGTCGGTCAAGTCTATGAATGTCTCTTAGGCTGGGCGGCTCAATGTTTAGATGCTCGATTCAAGATTGTCCCGTTTGATGAAATGCACGGGGAAGAGAAATCGCGTGAATCGGTGCATGGCAAACTGCAAGAAGCTCAGGACACGCGGATTAAAGCAACCGCAGATGGCTACTGGCTCTACAATCCTGACGATCCCGGCAAGATTCAAGTCTATGACGGACGCACAGGTGAAGCGTTCGATCGACCCATTACGATCGGAAAAGCTTACATGCTGAAACTGGTTCACCTAGTAGACGACAAGATTCACGCTCGATCGACGGGACCTTACTCACTCGTCACTCAGCAGCCGTTGGGTGGAAAAGCGCAGCAAGGCGGACAGCGATTTGGGGAAATGGAAGTGTGGGCACTCGAAGCATTTGGCGCGGCTTATACGCTGCAAGAATTGCTGACCGTGAAATCTGACGATATGCAGGGACGAAACGAAGCGTTAAATGCGATCGTCAAAGGAAAAGCCATTCCTCGACCTGGAACGCCGGAATCCTTCAAGGTGCTGATGCGCGAGTTGCAATCTCTCTGTCTCGACGTTGCCGTTCACAAGGTTGAAACCAAAGATGACGGCAGTAGCCGAGATATGGAAGTCGATTTGATGGCAGATGTCAACAGCCGTCGCGCCCCGTCTCGTCCAACCTATGAGTCGATTTCGCGTGAATCGCTCGAAGACGACGAAGACTAGGTAGGGAGTAGGGAGTAGGGAGTAAGCCGTTTATTCTCACTCCCCCCCTCACCCCCCTTTTTTATCGCTACACCTCAACTCAAGGACAACACGATGCCAAAGATAGAACAGCGGTTTGACTATGTGAAAATCGGTCTGGCATCTCCGGAACGCATTCGCCAATGGGGAGAACGGACTTTACCGAATGGGCAAGTCGTTGGAGAAGTCACAAAGCCTGAAACAATTAACTACCGAACACTCAAGCCTGAGATGGATGGCTTGTTCTGTGAGCGGATATTTGGACCTGCTAAGGATTGGGAATGTCATTGCGGGAAATACAAGCGGGTTCGTCACCGTGGAATTGTGTGTGAGCGCTGCGGTGTAGAAGTGACTGAATCGCGCGTCCGCCGTCACCGGATGGGATATATCAAACTAGCAGCGCCTGTCGCTCATGTTTGGTATCTCAAAGGGATTCCGAGCTATATGGCAATTTTGCTAGACATGCCGTTGCGCGATGTAGAGCAAATTGTTTACTTCAATGCTTACGTCGTTTTGAATGCTGGCAATGCAGACAATCTGACTTACAAGCAGTTGCTGACTGAAGATCAGTGGATTGAGATCGAAGATGAGCTTTATAGCGAAGATTCTCAACTTACAGGAATCGAAGTCGGAATTGGAGCAGAGGCGCTAAAACAGTTGCTTCAAGACATCAGCCTGGACGAAGAAGCCGAAAGACTGCGCGAAGAAATCGCAGTTTCTAAAGGTCAAAAACGCGCCAAATTGATCAAACGTCTGCGGGTCTTAGATAACTTCATCGCAACCGGGTCACTGCCTGAGTGGATGGTGCTAGATGTGATCCCTGTGATTCCGCCTGACTTGCGCCCGATGGTGCAGTTAGATGGGGGACGATTCGCGACTTCTGACTTGAACGATTTGTATCGTCGAGTGATCAACCGTAACAATCGCCTCGCTCGCCTGCAAGAAATTCTCGCACCCGAAATCATTGTGCGGAACGAAAAGCGGATGTTGCAAGAAGCCGTTGACGCATTGATCGATAACGGTCGTCGGGGTCGAACCGTCGTTGGAGCCAACAACCGTCCGTTGAAATCGCTCTCAGACATTATCGAAGGGAAACAGGGTCGATTCCGTCAGAACCTGCTGGGTAAACGGGTTGATTACTCCGGTCGTTCTGTCATCGTCGTCGGTCCGAAGCTGAAGATTCATCAGTGTGGACTCCCGCGAGAAATGGCGATCGAGCTTTTCCAACCGTTTGTGATTCATCGCTTGATTCGTCAAGGCTTAGTCAACAACATCAAAGCCGCGAAGAAACTGATTCAGCGAAACGATCCGACCGTCTGGGATGTGCTTGAAGAGGTCATCGAAGGACACCCTGTCTTCCTAAACCGGGCTCCGACGCTACACCGTCTGGGGATTCAAGCCTTTGAGCCGATCTTAGTAGACGGTCGTGCGATTCAACTGCACCCGCTTGTGTGTCCAGCCTTTAACGCTGACTTTGACGGTGACCAAATGGCGGTTCACGTCCCACTCTCACTCGAAGCTCAAGCAGAAGCTCGCCTCTTAATGCTGGCATCGAACAACATTCTTTCGCCTGCAACGGGTCGCCCGATCATTACGCCGAGTCAAGATATGGTCCTAGGCTGCTACTACTTGACCGCCGAGAATCCAGAAGCCACAAAAGGCGAAGGACGCTACTTTGCCAACCTCGATGATGCAATCACCGCTTACGAACAGAACCAAATCGATTTGCACTCCTACATTTGGGTGCGATTTGATGGCGAAGTCGATGGCGGAAACGGTGACTTAATTGAACAACAAGAAACCGAAGGCATTGTCACCAAGATCTATGATTCTTGCCGCCGTCGTGAAGATGCAGACGGAAATTTGATTTCTCAGTACATCAAAACCACAGCAGGGCGAATTATCTACAACAAAACAGTGTTTGACGCATTGGTTAGCTAGACAACACAACTCTCACGGCAAACATGGGGCACAGCATGACAGAGCAGAACTCAGAACAGCAAGTTTTTCGTAATCAGGTTGTCAACAAAAAAGAACTCACCAACCTGATCGCGTGGTCATTCACCCACTACGGAACTGCCCGCACTGCACAAATGGCAGACTTGATCAAAGATCTTGGCTTCCGCTATGCAACGCGGGCGGGGGTTTCAATTAGTGTCGATGACCTGCAAATTCCTCCAACAAAGCGGGCGCTGCTTGATGCTGCGTCTGAAACAATTCGCGATACCGAGGAAAAGTATACTCGCGGAGAAATCACCGAAGTCGAACGATTCCAAAAAGTCATTGATACCTGGAATGGAACGAGTGAAGAGCTAAAAGACGAAGTGGTGCGCCATTTTCGATCTAACAACCCGCTCAACTCGGTCTACATGATGGCATTCTCTGGCGCACGGGGGAATATCTCACAGGTGCGTCAGCTAGTCGGGATGCGGGGCTTGATGGCGAATCCGCAAGGGGAAATCATTGACTTACCGATTAAGACCAACTTCCGAGAAGGCTTAACCGTAACCGAGTACATTATTTCCTCCTATGGTGCGCGTAAAGGTCTTGTAGATACCGCACTGCGAACCGCAGACTCTGGATACCTCACCCGTCGATTGGTGGACGTATCGCAGGACGTAATCATTCGTGAACTCGACTGTGGCACAACACGCGGCATCCCAGCGCGTCCAATGATGGATGGCGATCGCGTCTTGATCCCCTTAAAAAATCGGCTTTTGGGTCGCGTTGTCGCGCAAGACGTTCTCCATCCTGAAACGGGTGAAATTATCATTGCCCGCAACGAAGCGATCTCGAACGATATCGCTCAACTCATCGGCAAAGCAAAAGTTCAAGAAGTCGTTGTGCGATCGCCGCTCACCTGCGAATCCGCGCGATCCGTGTGTCAGCATTGCTATGGCTGGAGCTTAGCCCATGCTCACATGGTCGATATCGGAGAAGCAGTCGGAATTATCGCCGCACAATCGATCGGAGAACCTGGAACCCAGCTAACGATGCGGACATTCCACACAGGGGGGGTGTTTACTGGAGAAATGGCGCGCCAGGAAAAAGCGAACTTTGATGGCACGATTCGGGTTCCGAAACGCTTGAGAACTCGTCCCTATCGCACACGTCACGGCGAAGATGCACTGATCGTTGAGAGTGCAGGTTCTGAAATCAAAATCACGCTCGAAGGTTCCGGTGGACAGCAGCAAGCCTTTACCGTTTCACAAGGGGCAACGCTGCTCGTGAGAGATGGCATGAAAGTCAAAGCTGGACACACTTTAGCGGAAGTTCCTCTCACAGGTCGCGGACGCAAGACGACTGAGAAAGCATCGAAGGACGTAGCTTCTGACTTAGCGGGAGAAGTCCGGTTCGCAGATGTCGTCCCAGAAGAAAAGAAAGACCGTCAAGGCAACACGACTCGAACAGCCCAAAGAGGCGGTTTGATGTGGGTGCTTTCGGGTGAAGTGTATAACTTACCCCCGGGTGCTGAGCCTGTGGTGAAAAACGGCGATCGCATTGAAGCGAACAGCACGATCGCTGAAACCAAGCTCGTCACCGAAAACGGCGGAGTCGTTCGTCTGTCTGAAACCGCAGTCGAAAACAGCAAAGGTGGGCGTGAGATCCAAATCATTACTGCATCGGTAATGTTGGATGAGGCAAAAGTTCGAGTTGAAAATTCTCAAGGGCGCGACCAGTACTTGCTTGAAACGACGGGAAATCAGACCTTCCTGCTCAAAGCAACTCCCGGAACTCAGGTTACAAACGGTCAAGTCGTCGCCGAACTGAGAGACGATCGCTACCACACTCAAACAGGCGGAATTATCAAGTACTCCGGCGTTGAGATTGGGAAGAAAGGCAAGGCGAAACAAGGCTACGAAGTGATCAAGGGCGGAACGATCCTCTGGATTCCAGAAGAAGCACATGAAGTCAACAAAGACATTTCGCTCCTGATGGTCGAAGACGGTCAGTATGTCGAAGCCGGAACAGAAGTCGTAAAAGATATCTTCTGTCAAAGCAATGGCGTGATCGAAGTCACTCAGAAAAACGACATTCTGCGCGAAGTCGTGATCAAACCTGGCGACCTGCACATGATTGATAGCTTAGATGACGTGATCACTCGTGAAGCAACGCTAGTCAATCCTGGGCAGCAAGTTATGCCGGGATTAGTTGCCAATGAATTGCGGTATGCCGAGTATGTTGAAACACCTGAAGGTCCAGCCATTTTGCTGCGTCCCGTAACAGAATTCAGTGTACCGGATGACCCAGCCGTTCCGAGTCAAGAGTCAGCAAAAGAAGATTCTGGGCGTGCAATTCGCTTGAGAGCAGTTCAGCGCTTACCTTACAAGGATGGAGAGCGCGTCAAATCAGTAGAAGGACTCGAACTCCTGAGAACGCAGCTTGTGCTAGAAGTTGACCAAGACGCTCAGCTTGCGGCTGACATCGAGGTGATTTCTGATGAGACTGATTCTGAAGTGATGCGGCTTCAGTTGGTCATTCTCGAATCGCTAGTGATTCGTCGCGACATTGCAGCAGATGTGACTCAGGGAAGCACCCAAACTCGCATCATGGTCAAAGATGGCGATCAAATTGCGGCAGGTGCTGTGATTGCTCGGACGGAGATTCTCTGTAAAGAAGCAGGGGAAGTTCAAGGGATTCGCCAAGGGGCTGAGTCGATTCGCCGGATTTTGGTTGTGCGTGAAGTGGATACGATCGCCATCACGGCAAGCAATCCCACTGTCAAAGCGGGCGATCTGGTGATTGCAGGCACGGATATCGGTGGAACGGTACTGGAAGAATCTGGACAGATTCTCGAAGTACAGGGCAATCAGCTTGTTGTGAGAATTGCTCGTCCCTATCGAGTCTCTCCGGGTGCGGTCTTGCACGTGGATGATGGCGACTTGGTACAGCGGGGGGATAATCTCGTGCTGCTGATTTTTGAGCGCACTAAGACGGGAGACATCATTCAAGGTCTACCAAGAATTGAAGAACTTCTAGAAGCTCGGAAGCCAAAGGAAGGCTGTATTCTGGCACGTCGCGCAGGAACGGCTCAAGTCGTTTATGGCGAAGACGATTCGGTTGAAGTGAAAATCGTCGATCGAGAAGGATTAATCACCGAATACCCAATCGGTCCTGGACAGAACGTGATCATTGGAGATGGTCAGGAAGTCCTCGCTGGAGAACGGCTCACCGATGGGCCTGCGAATCCGCATGAACTACTCGAAGTGATGTTCAAAGCCAAGCTTGAAGAAGGTGCGCTGCACGATGCTGCTTTATTTAGCTTGCGCGAAGTTCAGACGTTCTTGGTGAACGAAGTGCAATCGGTGTATCAGTCTCAAGGGATTGATATTTCTGACAAACATATTGAAGTCGTCGTCCGTCAGATGACCTCGAAAGCGCGGGTCGAAGATGGTGGAGACACCACCATGCTGCCGGGTGAGTTAGTCGAAATCTACCAGATCGAACAGGTGAATGATGCCATGGCGATTACGGGGGGTGCGCCTGCTCAATATGAGCCGGTGCTACTGGGGATCACCAAAGCTTCGTTGAACACCGATAGCTTTATCTCAGCCGCAAGTTTCCAAGAAACGACGCGAGTCCTGACTGAAGCCGCGATCGAAGGAAAATCTGATTGGTTGCGCGGTCTGAAAGAAAACGTAATTATTGGTCGTCTGATCCCTGCGGGAACGGGCTTCAATGCTTACGAAGAGATGGGCAACACGACCGACATTGATCCGATTTACGATCCAATGTTCTTGGATGAAGATACCGACTTCTCGGATGTGGTTCTCGACGATCGTACCGCTCGTTCTTATGGGTTAGAGGCAATGGACGATCGTCCTAGCTTCAGCTTTGAGAGCTTTGGAACGACAGAGGAAGCAGATTCAGACTCAATCTATTCACCGATCATTGATGATGACGATGATTTGATCGCAGATGATATGGATGATGATCTGTAGCTAGCTGCTTGATTTTGGATTGGGGCAACTGAATCCAAATGGGATGAGAAAAAGCCGGACAGTGGACTACGCCTGATTATGAGGTGATGACCACTGTCCGGTTTTTTATTGCGCAATTTCTACTTCGCCTCGATCGTTTAAATCTAAGGTAATTGAATCACCTGATTTAACTTGACCTAAGAGAATCGCCTCGCTGAGATGATCTTCGAGTAGGCGGGTGATCGCTCGTCGTAACGGACGAGCGCCTTGCTCTGGATGGTATCCTGCTTCGAGTAAGCAATCTTTAACGCGATCGCTCACGGTCAGATAAATCTCTTGTTCTGCTAGGCGGCAGGAGAATTCGTCGAGTAAAAGATTCAGAATTTGCTCAATCTCACTTCGGATCAGAGGACGAAACACAATAATTTCATCCAATCGATTTAAGAATTCTGGACGAAAGTACTGTTTCAGTTCTTCATTTACCTGTGAGACAATCCGCTGATAGCTCGCTTCTCCTAAATTTTGTGCAACCTGAAATCCCAATTGACTACCGCCGACTTGAATCATCTTCGAGCCGACATTTGAAGTCATGATCAGCACTGTATTTTTGAAGCTGACCGTGCGCCCTTTTGCATCCGTTAAGCGACCGTCTTCTAGAATTTGCAGCAATAGATTAAACACATCAGGATGTGCTTTTTCAATCTCATCGAGTAATACAACTGTGTAAGGTTTTTGGCGGACAGCTTCGGTTAATTGTCCACCTTCGCGGTAGCCGATATATCCAGGGGGAGAACCGATGAGCTTAGAAATCGTATGACGCTCCATAAATTCGGACATATCGAGCCGAATCATGGCAGCTTCAGAGCCAAAAAAACAAGCAGCAAGTGCCTTGACTAGCTCGGTCTTTCCAACGCCAGTCGGACCGGAGAAAATAAAGCTCGCAATCGGGCGATCGGGATTGCTCAAACCCACCCGCGATCGACGAACGGCGCGAGCAATGGCTTGCACGGCTTCATGTTGTCCAATCAGTCTTTGATGCAAAATCTCTTCTATCTGCATCAAGCGATCAGACTCTGCTTGAGTTACTTTACTCACCGGAATGCTCGTCCAGGCCTGTGACCCTTGCTAACTCGATTGGATTAAGCTGCGTTGAGCGAATTTCAGCTTCGAGTTGCAATTCACGCGATCGCCATTCACTGGCTTGAGCAAAATTCTGTTGCTGAATTGCATAATTTTTATTTGTGACAAATTGCCACAGATGTTTACTTAAGGTCTTTGTGAGAGAAGATCGCTTGTCCTGAAGAATCCGGACGCGCGAGCCTGCCTCGTCGATTAAATCGATCGCTTTATCCGGTAACAGACGCTCGTTAATATAGCGATCGGCAAGCGTTGCTGCGGCTTCTAACGCCTGGTCTGAAATCTCTAAGTGATGGTGTTGTTCATATCGACTGCGTAACCCTTGCAAAATTAGAACAGTCTCTGCAACACTCGGTGGCTCAATCAAAATCGGCTGAAATCGGCGCTCTAAAGCCGCATCTCGCTCAAAATACTGCCGATACTCGTCTAGTGTGGTTGCGCCAATGATTTGCAGTTCACCTCGTGCGAGAGCAGGCTTGAGCATATTTGCAGCATCAAGTCCGCCTTGAGTCGCTCCCGTACCGACTAACGTATGAGCTTCATCAATGACCAGAATAATATTGCGAGCCGCCGTGACCTCTGACAAGATCCCTTTCAGGCGTTGCTCAAACTCGCCTCGATACTTTGTCCCGGCGAGAAGCGTTGCAAGATTTAGCGTGATCACCTGCTTGCCTTGCAGGACTTCAGGAATATCTTGATCGACAATGCGCTGTGCGAGTCCTTCTGCTAAGGCAGTTTTTCCAACTCCCGGTTCACCGATCAAAATCGGATTATTTTTCGTGCGGCGACCCAAAATTTGGATCATCCGCTCGATTTCTCTCTGACGACCAATCACCGGGTCAAGCTTGCCCAACGTCGCCAGTTCTGTCAGGTCGGTACTACAGGTTTTGAGGATTGGCGTTGCTTTGCGATCGGAGAGGATTGGAGCATTAAATTTTGCTTCAGAAATAGCTTGCAGCACGTAGGGTCGAACTTGTAATCGATCGACTCCCAATCTCTCTAAGATCCGGATTGCCATGCCCTCAGCATCCCAAACGAGTGCAAGTAATAAATGCTCTGGAGCGACTTGGGAACGTCCTAACTGTCGAGCTTCTTGAACAGCCTGTTCTAAAACCTGCCGACTTCGAGGCGTGAATGGAATGTCAGGACTAAAAATCCCAGCCCCTTGACCAATGACTGCCCGCACCT
>JALOOO010000205.1 GCA_025454375.1 Leptolyngbya sp. Prado105
AATGCTGAGAATTTTGCCGAAATTATAGCGATCGCGCTGTGTCATACCTGTAAATTGGATGTGCGTCATCCTTCACACCCTATGAATCACTATATTAATGGGGATTTGCTTGAAAAACACTGAAATCCCAGCAATAAAAGGAGAATTGGTTTCTGAAACCCTTGCCACTCATGCGCTTTTATTTGCTCAAATTGTCAGTTTTAGCCGCTAATTTGCACTAGACTTGTCTATGAATTTGTCTATGGATTCTAGACCAGTCTCGCTATGCAAGACCCATTGAAGTTACTCCAGCAGGCTAACGATCGTTTAAAAGTCGGGAAGATTGGCGTAACCCTAGCAACTCAGGGCAAGGGGAATTGGATTTACCTGCGGGGGACGTTTCCCTGCAAGCCGGGGGAGAATCGCAGACCTTACTCGACAAAAATTGCGTTGGAGATGCGGGCGATCGATAAACAGTCTGTCGATGCGGCAGAAACGATCGCGCGACAGGTCGGCTTAGACTTGAACTTAGGGCGATTCGACTGGCGCAAGTTCTCAGACTTTGAAGATCCAACCAACCCAGAGGCGAAGACTGTCGGAGATTGGATCGAGCAGTTTGAAAAAGACTGGTGGATGACGCGCGATCGCACCAATCAAGCACATCGAAACACTTGGCAAACTGCCTATTTTCATTCGATGCGACATTTGCCGCGTGATGTGACCTTAACCGAGGAATTGCTCGTTAAGCATATTCTCGATCGCACTCCTCCGAACACCCAAAATCGGCGGCATTTTGTGACTTGCTGCAAGATGCTGGCAGAGACAGCAGGACTGTCAATCAACAAGATTAAACTACTAACTCCGAAGATTCCGGTCAAGCCCGTGAATCCGCGAAACGTGCCCGAAGATTTGACGATCGCGCAGTTGAGTGAGGAGATTAAAGATCCCGGTTGGCAATACATTTATCGATTGATGGCGACTTATGGGCTTCGCAATCATGAAGCATTTTATGCGGATTATGCAGATTTTCCAATCCTGCGCGTGAGGAGCCGGACGAAGACAGGGAGTAGACCTGTGAAAGCGCTTTATCCTGAGTGGGCTGAGCAGTGGAATTTGAGCGAGGTTATTTATCCATCTCGCATCCAGATTACGGAAGAGACGAGCAATCAACGCCTCGGACAGGCTGTTTCAACCTGGTTTACTAGCCACAGCTCTTTCACTGCTTACAATCTGCGACACGCTTACGCGCGACGCTGTGTGCATCTCGGTATTACGCCTGTGGTAGCTGCTCGATTGATGGGTCACTCCCTTCAAGTGCATGAGCAGGTTTACCAGGCTTGGATTGGAGAGTCAGTTTTTCTTGATGCAGTCGATCGGGCATTGGAGAGAAGCGATCGACCTTTGCCGCCGGAGATTTAGTCCCAGTGACGAATTGTTTTGAATCACTTACTGTTAATGCGGAGATTGCGTCAGCCACAGCGTCGATCGATGGAATCGCATCGGCACTGTGAACAACATTGAGTCTGTGACAAGCGTACTGAGCAACTTCCTTCCAGGCTCGTAACTGTTCAATCTCGTTTTGCATCTCCTTCAGTTCGGGCTTCCAGTCGAGATAATTCAAGTTGGGATCACAACAGTTGTCAATTAACGTAGCGCAACCGTAAACGACGCGCCGCCAACCGGAAATACTAGGGATATTATCGATAATCGCGCCTAGTAGCGCAGATTCAGGATCTTGTACTTCGGTTTCGAGCCATCCCAGAAAATCGTCTAGCGCTTTAATATCCTGCTCGGTGGGCTTACCTTGCGAGTGAATGCTCCATTGTTCAAACTCCTTTGATTAACTGATTGAGCTATCTGAGGAATTCCTCAGCCACCTACAACCCAAGCCTGAATTGCATCAATATGGAACTTTAGTAACCTCTTCTTACCAACCCTGACGTAGTGAATACCTTCTGTGAATTCACTTTTTACTAGCCTGCGAAGAGATGCTTCACTAAATCCGTCGTTATACTGTTCTGTCAATAGTTTCGATGCTGTGTCAATGCCGTAGAGCTTGACATCCTTGGGGATGCGTTGTTGCTCTACAACGGGTTTGACGATCGTAAGCGGGGGAACTTTTTTAGTATCGTTGTAGCTTCTCATGATTTGAAAGCAGTCACCATGACTGATTTTAGCGTTGACCGGGTTTGAGTTGATTGAAATGTTCGATCGCTTTGAGACGATTTACTTCTCGCTGTTGCTGGATGAGTTGATTGATGAGATTCGCAGCTTTTCTAACATCGCGAACGATCGCTGATGATTTCCCTAAAGAGATTTGCGCCCAACGTTCTAGATACCACACGGCTTTTTCTAAGTCTTGAATGACATCGCCTTTCTGACCGCAGCGCCAAAGGTATTTAATCGCGTTGCCAGTATGAAAACCTGCATTGACATACTCGATCGCGTCGATGCACTCGCCATCTAGCAATTCAGTTGGAACGCATAGTGTTTCGAGAATATGCCGCGTTGCTTTTGCGGCTCCTTGATAGTGGGTAGGATGATTGATTTGCTCAGTCACGATCGCTTTCCTCCTCTGTTAACAATCGCTCGAATCGGAGTTCGCACCAACCTTCAGTCTTTGATAAGGGAACAACGCGATAGTTCATTGATTGCGCGATCGCGATTAGCTGGTCAACGCTCGCATAGTGGTAAGTCCCGTCAAAGCTTGGGACTCTGAGATTCATCGCCTCAAAGACGGTTCCAGCCTCAAAGCCAAGAGCAAAGCTCGGTGATTGATCTTTGAATTCGCAAATCAGTGAAAGATTCATCGCGATCGCCCTCCTGTGCAATCTCAATACGATCGCCTATTTTCAGTTCGTTGCCATCGATGTCGCGAGCCATTAATTTCTCTTTCACAGCCATTGTTCTTGGTCCTCAAAGATTTTTAGTTGGATTCTCGTTGCATCCTTTCCGTGTCCTGCGAGTTTAGGGGGGGGCTAAAAAACTCAGTTGCCCTCGCTCCTCTCGCCTTCGGTAGCGCGTGGCACTGGCATTCTTTCGATGCTGTTCTGCGTCGTAGGCGAGACGGCAACCGGAGCAAAGCGCTCTGAGATTGCCTGGTTCGTTGTTTATGGGGTTATGGTCTAAATGCGCCACGGTCAGGGTGAATCGCTGCGGTCGCTCTCGAAACTCATTTGCTAATCCCGAATCGCTGATTTCGTCTGCGGTTTCGGCGTACCAGTACAACTCCTCAGTGTTGAGAATACGATCGCAGAATTCAGTCCAAGTTTCTTTCGGTCGTCGGCAGGGTCGATCGCAGCTCTCACAGCGCCACTTCACAGCCTGCTTCACAGCGAGAGCAATTTCTTTCCAGTTGTCGGGATAGAGATTACGGTTCATCGGCATCGTCCGATCCCTCCTCAACCCAAATCCGAACCTCAGATCCATAGCCCAACTCGTTTGAGGGTGCTAGGTGCTGAGTGTGCTGTCTTGTTGTCACGATCGCACCTCCTTCAACTGTTGCTCAATCTGCGCTTCAACCTCTGGGTCTAAATTCACAATCCCCTGCATTCCTCGACAAGGAATCGGTTGTACAAGGGGTTGAACATTTTCAAATCTCCAGGCGTTTCTGCCAAGGGGTGATCTTGAGCAGTGTCGAAATGGTGAAGAACTTGATGGCAAAAGCCACCACACGAACTGGACTCAAGGTGTTCACAACGATTCTTGATGGAGTCTACAAAACAGGTCAGAAAGCAACTGAGGAGTTCAAGCAAATGATGGAGATTGTCTTTGACGAAGACTTGTCGCAATGGAACTATACTGCCAAACCTCAAAATTACCCTTTATTTAATCCATAATCCTTAGATTACTTGAGTGCATCCAGCACCTTCGGATTGACAATACTCTTTTCGGTCGCAAGAAACTGAAAAAACTTTCGCAGTGCCACTCGTAAATCACTATCTGTTGCTGAATCCATGACTTTCCGCTTGTACCAACTACGGAAATGGCTATCGACCATGCCTTTTGTAATTGCTTCGATCTGCTCTACATCGGTGTAGCCGCAAATAAAATCGATGAATAATCCGACGATCGTGGTATGTTTTCGCACCGTCTTAGGCACATACTTCAATGCTAGAAACTCAGCGAACTCTTGGTTCAGGTCTTCCAGTGCTTGGCGAAAGGGTGCGCGTGCTGCTTCTGCTTGTTGGAGTGCTTGAAAATACTCGTCCAGCTTGTCACCGGAAATCATCACTTTTCCGGTAAAGACTTTTACCATTGCTATTCCTCCATTGTGGGATTTGAGTTTATTCTAAGGAACGGAGTTGTGATTGTCTTCAATGAGAAAAATGGGCTGAGTCTAACTCGACAATAAACTTAGGGCTTCAGTGAATCCTTGAACTACCCTAAATCCGCCCGTCCATCGCAAGCAGCACAAACAAAATTAGCAACTTCGCGGTGATGGTCTGTTGTCTCAGTCTTTAGAGTCCATTGACCTGAGATGTCAGCAATGATTGTAATCTGTCCTGCACACTTCTTAGGTGTAGATAGTCCTCTTGTTTTTTCCATCTTTGCGCGATCTGATGCTGAGTAGATGCAAGTCCGCGTGACCTCAGTGCAGATAAAACGTCCTAAGCGTTGGTCATTGTTATTTTGCAACTCAATTAGAAGTTTGAAGAGTTCAGGCGCAACATGACCATAAGTGTTTTTACTACCGACAGACAAAACAGCAATTTCAGCATTGATTAAAGATAGCAACTCTTTTAAGTCATTACCATTAACGGGATAAGCTCCATGATGAGGTATTTTGGCAACGTTTGCTATAAATTTAGCACTTTCCGAGGTTGCCTTCAGAAAACTAAGAAGTTCTGCAAGTCCTGCTCCCTCAATATCTGCAAGAAGCATTGCAGAGAAACTACCATAGCTGATCTGTAGAACTGTAGAAATCTCATTTAATTTACTTGCAGTTGAAGCAAGATGGTTTCCAACAAATTCCTCACTTGGATGTAAAGCCTCAACTTTGAGCAGTCCCTCAGAATAATCTTCTCCATCACGAAAGATTGGCGAATGAATCACCTCGCGTCTCCTACTCCAATCTGCAATACGCACTAACGTATGCTCAAGTTTTCTATTATTCTCTCTATCAGAACGAACCTTTCTCCAAGCCACTTCAAGTGCTTTTGTAGGAAAATGAACTTTTTTTATATCTATATGGTTACGCCAAGTATTAATAAAATCTACTAACTTTATCAACGATGGAAAATGATCTCCATGAGCGTGAGTAATATAAATCCTGTCTATCTTAGATATTTCACGTTCTTGAAGCCAGTCCTCCAAGATACTCAACTTGCCTAGATCGACAATGATCGTTGAGTCATCAGTTTGAACCACAATACTATCTGCATTGCCAACAGGTAGAAAGGTAAGTTGGCAGGTCACGGTTGAACCTCCAACTCTGAGACTCGAAGAAAGTTATCTAATTCGTCATCTGTAAAATAAGGACGAGGTGTATGACGAAAACGCCTTAAAGCCCAAGGACGTTCTCTCAGTTGATCAAATGTTTTTACATCATGGCTTAACTCCGCTTCAAAAGGAGTACCATCTAATGCCCATCCAGGTAATTCTTGGGGTAAGGGAATCCATTCTCCTTGTACATTATCGTCATCGTCCATTAATCGACTTATATAAATATAAACTTGATTGTTGGTTGTAGAAACTTCTAAAATCTGACCAATTGTAGTTCTAGTCTGTATTTTCTGTTCTGCTTTCCAAGCTTCTAATTCTGGAGATACTCCTGTCCTTTGGATACTTTCCCACTTGGGATTACCATATGAGTTTTCTACCAGTTTATTCAAATAATTGCGTAGGTCATCCTGATCTGGAACAGACTCGCGGTTTTGCTCCCTTTGAATAATCTGCTCAGTGACCCTGATAATTCGAGAATCAACTTGCTTTGGAAGAGGTAACTTAAGAAGCGCATCTGTTGTAATTCCGCGCGAGTCTCTTTCTAATAGAGACAGGTCATTAAGTAATTTTGAAGTTAGCAAACCTAACAGCCACAGTCTTTGATCTTCATAAGTAAGATTGTTCCAGTTTTCAGGAGTTTCATTTTTCGCGAATCCAGCATTTTGTTTCTGCGCGTGAGCAATAGGAAGCACACAGAAAACATCCTTATTTGGGCAAAAACCTACAGTATCAAGTCTAGCTACTAGAGGCTCCAACGAATTACGATTACTTCTACTTCCCACTAAAAGCTTTGGTAAATCAAATAAACTCTCATTCGCCAATCTTAGTCCTTGTCCCTCAGTAAATGTAGGATCATATCTAATCCAACGCTGATCTCTAGGTACATTTTCTGGATCTGCCCATAATCGACCTTCTCCTTTCCAGGCTAAACTCCAATACTTTTTACAATTAACATCAGGAAGAGGATCAGCAACTGGTTTGTTTCTCTTACGATCAAAGAAAACACCAACAAAAGCATAAAATAGGTTTCCTAAAGGAATTGTAGGAACCTCGATTTTAATTGGCGGAGCTATAGCGGATTCCCATGAATTAGTATTGGAGTCTATGGATGTAATCCACGACTTTCCAAGAAATCCATTCTCACGAATTTCATTTAAAGATGCACCTGAGAAGACAGCCCTAGCAACAATGAGTGATTTGCTTAGAGATTCGCCTTTAATTCCAATTACAATACACGTAGGTTGTCTTGCATTAGTTCCAATAACACCTTCTGGAAATTGCCAAATCTCTAAAATTTTGCACTCTCGATGAAGCAACTCTCGTACATTTCCTACCTGGCGCTTCGTACCAGTAAGAAATTTTTGATGCAAAACAAAGGCAAATTGCGAACCATTTTCCATCCAGGATATTGCTCTCTCAACAAAACTCGTAGCTTCTTGAATACTACCTTTTTCTTCAAATGGGGGGTTTGCAACTATTACATGAGGATTAACAGAGAATGTCTCCTTTCCCAGATCATTATAGTTTAAACGAGTAAAATTTTCGGGAAAAGGCAGAACTTCAGAAACTTGACAAGGTTCGGCAGTACTGCCGAGAGATTCGCTAGCAAGAAAATAACGCAATTGAGCTATCCAGGATGCATATTCGTCCCAATCATTTCCTACAACATGCGTTCTCAGGTATGAATTGCGTTCTTGAGAAATATCTGTCATTGCAGCTAGGCGAGACGTGGCAGCTAAGAGCAAGCTACCGGAACCTGCCGCCGGGTCGAAAATGATTCTCTCTGATGGACGCAATCGCTCTAGCGGAAGGGCTTCGAGCATCCGTTCAGCGATTGCAACAGGAGTATAGTGCTGCTTTAAGTCTCCCCAATCCTCATCATCTAGCTCTTTATGTTGCTCCTTCAAAGATTTGATAGCTTGCTCGTATAATCTTCCAACATCTCGATGATCAGCTAGTACGAAACTCACTTGATATCCCATCTGACTTGCAAGTGCCTGCCGTGCCTGAAGCGGAATATTCTTCAGTGGGATATGAGGCTGAAAGTTGTCAGGGATCCCAACGTCTGCGCCACCAGCCTTTGCGACTTCAATCTCCTCTGGTGTTGACTGCATTAAATCCGCCCAATAAACCTCGAAGCCGTAGGAAACGCTACCTGACCATAGCAAGTAAGCAAAATCTTTGTGAGAGTTTTCACGTCTAGCGTACTGCGCTGCCTGCCAAGGGGTAAGTTCTTTCAGTACAGTCAAAAACTCTTCGAGTCCTTCGATGCCTTGCGCGATCGCATCGCTAAGCTGAGTGAATTGCTGCTCTGTTAAATTCTTGTGCATTGCTAAGCCTCAAAAAATAATATCGTCTGAAGTAGATACGGGAGGATCGACCTCGCCTTTAAGTTCTTTGATTTGCTTCTCTTGCTCTCTAATCTTGTCGAGCAGTGGACGCACGGGATAGTCAGAGCGGAACAAATCAGGTTGGCTCCACCAATAGGAATTCACAAAGGTTGAATGGGCACTTTGGACTTTCTCGATCGACGTTTCCAATAAGGCAATCACACCTCTGAATCGAGCATTCTTCTCGCTGTGAGTTCCAGTATTTGCAGAAGACTCGACAATGAGAGCTAACGCGCGGAGATAGCCAATAACGTTAGTTTGGAAAACTTGAAACTCTTTGAGCTGGTCGAGGTACTTTTGATTCTGAATAGTGAGCGCGGAGACTAATCTATCCGCGATCGTGGTTCTTTTCGGAATTTGAATGTAAAGCCGACTCTCGACACTCTCAAGATACCCAACAAGCCGATTCCAGTTTTGAAGCGGACAGATTTGCTCAAGGTCTGCGCTTTCTTCAATAGGTGCAACGCGGTAGATTCCGGTCTGTCCGAGTAGAGCCTCATACGCGCCAAGCTTGCCGATCGTGTACTGTTTAAGCACTTTCCGCACGGTTTCAATAACCGATTCAAGTCGAGCATCCTTCGCCCAGTCTGCGTTTTGTTGAGTTCCCCAGTACTCGATCGCGATTTTCAAGTAGTCAGCAGTTCCGATGAATCCTCCATTTGAATCAACGTGATAGACCACATTAGGCTTACCAAAGATTGCAGTGCCTCGACTGAAGCTGTATTCGTCAGACGAAATCATCTGATTCAGTAATTTAGTCACGCACTCAAGCGCATGGTCAATCCCGCAATCATGCCAACCTTCTTCACGCTGAGCAATATACCTCTCGATCGCGCTTTTGAGCTGTACTTCAGGTTCAGTTGCCTTAACAGTAATCGGCGTGATTATCGGAATCAGCTCACTTGCTTCAGTTAGGTCATCGCGATCGCGAACTGCGGTCAAAAGCTGGCGAACTAACTGCGCTGAGATTTGAAGCTGATCTACACTCCAAGATTCAGTAAGCTCGAAATGGCTCCAAGCATCAATCAAATCAACGAAGACATCTTTTTCTGTTGTGAGAAGCGCGATCGCGTTCTCCATATCTTCTGGATAATCAACGCGCTCTGCTACCTCAGTCAGCATGAGCCGTACTGCATCTTCTGCGATATTGAGCCAGGTTTGATCCCACTGCTGACCGCTTGAAATCGCCCAGTTTACGATCGCCTCTCTAAGTGAGAAGCGGCGGTTAAGCGCATCATCGATCGCGTCAGTCGAGGGAATCTCAGGACCATAAGTAATCTCAAGCTTGTCGCAGGTGTGATGGGCTAGTTTTCTCCATGCCTTGAGTAAATCGATTTCATCGTAAACAAACTGTTTAGGTT
>JALOOO010000206.1 GCA_025454375.1 Leptolyngbya sp. Prado105
GTTAGATTTCATACATCAATGCGGCAAAAACACGCAGTCGATTCGTGAAAATACCAATCTTTTTACCTTTTAGCCAATCATTGAGGATAAAGACTATGGGCGTGAGGATCAAGAGCTTGATTAGCGCAATTGCGTTAAGTGCCTCTTCTAGTTTGATTGCGATCGCGGCAAATGCACAGGATTCGTCGGCTCCGGTATTCCGTCCTAACGAAACGATTCCGAATGCAACAAACCGCGCATTTTTTGGATCAGTGGGTGAATTCTCCGATCGTAACCCGCTACGGTACACCCAAACGATCATCGGCACTCCCTATGGGTATCCCGAAAATCAAATTTCTCGCGACGGTGAGCGAATTCATCGCCTCTACTTGGATTTGATGAGCCAACAAGTGTCGAGCGATCCCTTGATTCGCACCGCAGATCTTCCCAATCCGTTCAATCTCTCGGTGCAAACCTTGCCGACTTCTGGCAACCGAGTGACAGGCAGCGAATTCGCGATCGAACAGCCGCTCGACCCGCAGTTTCCTGTTCAGCCGATGATGCGTCCGACTCAGATGCTGCCACAACGGTACTAGAAAGTTGGATTTTGGATTTTGGACTGCGATCTAAAATCCAAAATCCTTTTAATCCAGGGTGCAGGAGTTGAACCCGCCTGAGGCGAATTATGAGTTCGCTGCCTAAACCGCTCGGCCAACCCTGGGAATTTAGCCGTATTTTAGCGCGAGTTTTTTGGTTTTATCCCCTACATTATAAAAATTGCAGAGATCGAGATTTTCTGCTCTAAATCCAAAATTTAAAGCCCAATCCCCAAAATTGTCCGAGATTGAGAATTGCAGCATACAATTGCGGATATAAATTTGCAGTTCTTAAGCTCGATCGCCCATGAAAGTCAACTCCACGGTTACCCTAACTTTTACGTTACTTGCTCTGATGTTAGGAGCGGGAGTCTTTACCGCAACTTGGGGATATGCGATCGGGCGAGAAGCACTCAAAGGGATTACTCAACCCGACTCCCGTCCGACCAATAAAGGCACGGCAAAGAATTCGAGCGGACGAGAAGAATTGGTGATTTTCAAAGAAGAAGACATCATCAAATCGGTCAAAGAAAAAATGAACTCCACTGGGCGAACAGGCTCTCCGACTCCGAATGCTAGCCCTAGCCCCAATGCTTCGCCAAAAGCAGATAAGCCTGATGGTGCAGTTACGACTGCCAAATTGCCGATCATAACTCGATCGAATGATGTGGCGATGGAAGTCACCGGGATTCGCAAACAAGGCGACTCGATGCTGCTTGATGTGGCAATGAAAAATGAGGGCGCTCAAACTGTAAAATTTCTCTATAGCTTCCTGAATGTCACAGATGATAAAGGTCGGTTGATTGTTGCAGAAACAACCGGATTGCCGTCTGAACTGCCCGCCAAGAGCGATCGTTTTAGCGGCACGATTAGTATACCAACTTCAATGCTGGATGATGCTCAGACTCTCTCGATTCAACTGAGCGATTACCCCGATCAGAAACTGCAACTGAAGATGGCAGACATTCCGATCAAATAACGCTAAACTCAACTACTCAGCCGAATTCCCTCTTGCCCAATGACTGCTCCCATTCCGCTTGCCCTGGCGGTAGCGCTTCAGCCTCTAAATTTTACCGATGTAGCGCTCAGATTTCTGTCGGTGCTGCTGTTGATCGCGATTAATGCGTTCTTCGTGACGGCTGAATTCTCGATCGTCTCGGTACGCCGCTCTCGAATTAATCAATTGGTCGATGCAGGTGATATTCAAGCTCGCACCGTGCAATCGCTCCAGCGAAGTATCGATCGCTTACTGTCTACCACTCAACTTGGGATTACGTTATCGAGTCTGGCATTGGGTTGGATTGGGGAATCGACGATGGCAGTAGTCGTTGCGGTTTGGATTACGCATCTGCCCCTGCCGCAAGCGTGGATTCAGCCTTTGTCACATTCAGTTTCGATTCCGATCGCATTTTTACTCATTGCTTATCTGCAAATTGTGCTGGGTGAGCTTTGTCCAAAGTCGCTTGCGATGCGGTATTCGGAGGAGATTGCGCGATTTTTGGGTCCGTTTAGTTTGGCGATTGCACGATTTTTTAATCCGTTTATCTGGATTTTGAATCAATCGACTCAATTGCTGTTGCGGTTGATCGGAGTACAGTATACGGGTCAAGGCTGGTATAACCAGGTTACACCGGAAGAATTGCAGTTGATCATTGCGACTTCAACCGAGTCGAGTGGACTTGAGCAAGAAGAACGCGAATTACTGAGTAATGTGTTTGAATTTGCGGAAGTCTCAGCGGAAGAAGTCATGGTGCGCCGACCCAGCATGATTACGTTACCGATCGATGCGACGGTTCGAGATTTGTTAGTAGAAGTCGCAGAAAGTGGACATTCTCGCTTTCCGATTACGGGAGAATCGCTGGATGATATCTGTGGCTTTGTGCATTTGAAGGAACTTGCCGAGCCGTTGGTGCAAGGGACATTGAATATGGATAGTCCTTTGAAATCCTGGATTCAGCCTGCGCGGTTTGTGCCAGAGTACACGAGTTTAGGAGAATTACTAACGCTGATGCAGCGCGATCGACAGCACATGGTACTCGTTGTCGATGAGTTTGGCGGAACGGCGGGACTGGTGACGATTCAGGATTTGGTTACACAGATTATTGGCGAAGGCGAAGGGGATGAGGATCAGCCGATTCAAACGATCGACGAAAATACCTTTCTGATTCAGGCCCAGATGAATTTAGAGGAAATTAATGATCGATTAGCGCTAAACCTACCTCTGATCGAGGAATACCAAACCTTGGGCGGATTCTTATTTTACCAATGGCAAAAAATTCCGCATCAGGGAGAAACGCTGCAATATGCAAACTATGAATTGACCGTCGTTTCGGCTGAAGGACCAAGGCTACATCAAATTCGAGTGCATCGGATTGAAACACCTGCGATGCTCGACACGATTAAGCGCGAACGATAAAAAGTTCCGACGATCGGAGAAACGACATCGACAGATTTGCGATCGTTCTTGGGTGCAGCGACGGAAGTTTCGGGTTTGACAGGTTCTGGAGACAATGCCACTGGGATCGGAGTCGCTACAACCGTCGTCGTTGGAGCCGCTTCTACTCGCATTCCTCGGCGCACGACTAATTCAAAATCGTCTCCTTTTAACGTTAATTCCGAGATATCAGTTTGATTTAACGTCGTTAATAATTCGCGCAGTTCGGTCAGATCAAGTGGCACTGTTCTTATACTCCTCAAAAAATAGACTTGAGATCAGAAAGACAGGCAGAAATGCTCTCTGATCTCGATCGAATTCGTTATTCTTTCTCGCGACCTAAGTATGTATCGTTGCGAGTGTCGATTTTGATTTTTTCACCGATCGTAATGAATAACGGAACCATGACCTGTGCGCCCGTTTCGACGATCGCGGGTTTCGTTCCACCCGTTGCGGTATCGCCTTTGACACCGGGATCTGTTTGCGTCACTTCGAGAACGACAGAGTTTGGCAATTCTACTTCGAGAACCTGTTCATTCCAGCGAACCACGTTCACTTCCATGCCTTCTTTGAGATATTTCACACGATCGCCGATTTGAGATGCGCTGAGGCGACCTTCATCGTAGGTTTCCATATCCATAAACACGAATTCGTCACCTTCTTTATAGGTGTGTTGCATCGTGCTTTTTTCGAGCGTTGCCTGCGGTACAGTCTCCCCGGCTCGGAAGGTTTTTTCAACGACGTTGCCGTTTTGGGCGTTTTTCAGCTTGGTGCGAACAAACGCAGAACCCTTACCCGGCTTGACGTGTAAAAATTCAACCACACGCCAGACTGAGCCATCTAGCTCAATACTGACACCGGGACGAAAATCGTTACTGGAAATCATGACTTTAACTTACTAATTGGGGAGAACATTCGGCACTTCATTTTACCGCTCCCCGACCGCTTTTTATCGCCCCTTAGCATGGGACAATGAGAATCGGCTGACTTGATTCTCTAGGGTTGAAGCTGTATGTCTTTTTGTAATGATTCATTGAAACGCTGGAGCCAGTGCGCGATAGCATTGCTCTGTGTGATTGTTATCCTGGTCGGATTTGAGCCTCCGGCTTCGGCACTGCCTCAAGGGAATGCGATTAAAGATCCAAAAGCGTTGTTGCGCTATGCGCTCCCGATCGACAATCCTGAAGTCCGTGAACTTCAAGATAGTCTGGAGGATATCGCGGCTCAACTGCGGGCGAATCGTCGTTGGGGCGCAGTGACTTCAGATTTGAGTCGCGCTGAGCGAGTTTTGACCAAAAAAAGCGACAAAATTCTAGCAGGAGTTGTCGCCGATAAGAAATCTGAAGCGACGCAATTAATCGAACAACTCAAAACCGGAGTGGTCGAGATGAATGAGATTGCAGCAGCGAAAGATAAAGTCAAAACGCTAGAGAAGCGAGCGCAATTGTTAGATAAGATTGGTGATCTCGAAGCCTCAATGGTGTCTAAGTTTCCCTTTGACATACCGCAAGAGTATCGTAATTTGCCTCAGTTAAAAGGACGCGCAACGATCGCGGCGAAGACCTCAAAAGGGGATTTAACGATCGTCGTCGATGGCTTTAGCGCTCCCGTGACGGCAGGAAATTTTGTCGATTTGGTGCAGCGCGGTTTTTATAATGGGTTGCCTTTTACTCGCGCTGAAGAATCTTATGTGCTGCAAGTCGGTGATCCACCTGGGGATGAAGTTGGCTTTGTCGATCCAAAGACCAAGAAGTATCGAGCTATTCCTTTAGAAGTTTTGGTCAAAGGCGATAAGGTTCCAACCTATGGCATTACGCTTGAAGATGCGGGACGCTATCTCGATCCGCCTGTGCTGCCATTTTCGGCTTATGGTGCGATGGCGTTAGCGCGTCCTGACGTTGATGCAAATGGGGGATCGTCTCAGTTTTTCTTTTTCTTGTTTGAGCCGGAATTAACGCCTGCGGGGGCGAATTTGCTGGACGGTCGCTATTCGATTTTTGGATTTGTGACGCAAGGAGCGGATGTGTTGGGACAACTCAAGGCGGGAGACAAGATTGAGTCGATGAAAGTTGTAGACGGGTTGCAGAATTTTGTCGAACCGAAGAACGCTTAAATCGTTCTTAATTTTCAGTGCTGCCAGATTTTGAAATAGAATTTGGCAGCATTTTTTATGGGCTAATCTTTTCCTGATGGGTCAACTATTGATAGCCTGCGGCTTGAATTGCAAACAAATGAGCATATCGCCCATTGAGTGCGAGTAATGCTTCATGGCTGCCTTCTTCTAGCACCGTCCCGGCTGACATGACGAGAATGCGATCGGCCATGCGAACGGTTGAGAAGCGATGCGAAATCAGGATTGCCATTTGATTCGGAGTCATTTCTCGGAAGCGATCGAAGATTTGCACTTCCGATTCGGCATCCATTGCAGAAGTCGGTTCATCTAGGACTAAAAGATCCGCACTTGAGCGCATAAATGCACGCGACAACGCAATTCGCTGCCATTGTCCTCCAGAGAGTTCGCGTCCGGTTTTGAACCATCGACCTAGGCGGGTGTCAAAGGTTTCGGGGAGGTCTTTGATAAATGAGATGGCGTTGCCTTTATCAGAAGCAACTTGCCAGCGATCGCGATCTTCTAGATTCAGCACATCGCCCACGCCAATATTTTCGCCGACACTGAACTGATACTTCATAAAATTCTGAAAGATCACCCCAATTCGGCGTTGTAAGGCTTCGAGATCCCACGCTTGTAAGTCCAAGCCATCAAGGAGAATTTTCCCTTCGGTTGGGGTATATAACCGCGTGAGTAACTTGATCAGCGTTGTCTTTCCAGAGCCGTTTTCACCGACGATCGCTAATTTTTCTCCAGGCTTCAAGTGAAATGAAACATTGCTCAATGCAGGCTTTTCAGCTTCGGGATAGTAGAAAGTAACATTCTCGAATCGTAAGCCGTCTCCGGGTCGAATTCCATCCGTTGCACTGCCGAGCGATCGTGGAATCTCCTGACCCAAAAACTCGTACAGATTCGATAAGTAAAGCGAATCCTCATACATTCCGCCAATTGAGCTAAGAATCGAAGCAAACGCGCTTTGCCCTTGTCGGAATACGATGAGATACATGGTTAGCTCACCGAGCGAAATCTGACCCGAGATCGTTTCCCAGACAATCCAGACATAGGCTCCATAGAATGCGGCAGAGCTAACTAAGCCGAGTCCATAGCTCCAAAGTCCGCGCCGAATAGTGAGATCGCGATCTTCTGCATAGAGTCGGTGGAAGATTGCACGATAGCGATCGAGTAACATGCCGCCTAGCTGATAGAGTCGGATTTCCATCGCGGGCGACTCGTTGCCAATTAACCATTCGAGATAGTTCTGTTCTCGGGTTTCGGGAGTTCTCCAGCGGAATAATCGAAAAGCAACTCCTGCGAAACGAGTTTCTGCAATAAAAGCGGGAACGGCGGCAATCATCAGCATGACGACTGCCCAAACTGAGAATTGAATCAACAAGCCGCCATAGGTAAGCAGGGTAAGCGAATCCTGGACTAAGCCGAAGGTGCGCCCGACGAGGCTAAGCGGACGAGTTGAGGCTTCTCGCCTAGCGCGGGTCATCTTGTCATAGAATTCTGAATCCTCAAAGTGAGATAGGTTCAGGGTTAATGCTTTTTCCAGGATTAGCTCATTGACTTTCTGACCGAGTAGGACTCTCAGCAGGGATTGAGAAAGTACTAATCCCTGTTTGCTCCCGGATTGAATAGCAACCATGATCGCTTCAAATCCGAGATAGCCGAGTGCTGCCATTCGATCGCGCTCTAGTCCTGTGCTGGATGCCAGTACGACGGCATCGACAATTAATTTGCCGACGTAGGCGACGACAGCCGGGACAAGTCCTGCAACTAAAGTAAATAGGGCAAGCCCGATCGTTAAACGGCGGTTCGTGTTCCAAACGAGTTCGATCGCGCGTCCACAATAGCGGAAAATGGATAAGAATTGAGAGAGGCTTCCAATGAAGCGCTGAAATCGTCGGGTGTTCATTCCTCTACGATAGCGTTTTGTCTAAATCGCAGCGCGACTTGAGAAGCCTGGTCACCCTTATTTTTCGGTTCTTCACCGTGAATTATTTGGGTTGGAATGCAGTGTACTGACCGCCTAAACCTTGAACGATCGCTTTCGTGTTGGCAATCAGCATGGTTTGATAGATCCCACCGCTGCTATTTGGTTCACCCAGTCCATCGGCATAAATCTCTTCTTCGGAAACCTTGACTTTTGCTTCTTTAGCAACGGTTTCGATCAACTGAGGATTAATCGAAAATTCAGCGTAGAGAGTGGGTACTTGCTATTAACGACTATCGCAATCTTCCTTCTGTACCTGCGATCGTCTTATCTTACTAGCACTGCTTTTTAGCTCGTTTTAAGGGATTCTGACTCGTGCTAGGAGACTGCTCAGGCAAGGTTGAATACACAAAGTCATGTAAAGCACGGTTGATCTCAAAACTGGATTGATTCAATATTGCAAAGGGAAATTCCAATCCGCGAAAAATTGGAATGATCCTTTGCTCACACTGGGCGCATCAACCTACGAAGGAAACAACAATGGATTGTAAAACAGCAACACTTGTCTACAAATCTGGAGACGCGATCGAAAACATTCGCCGCATCTTTCCCGAAGCCTGGGAATTTCTCGAAAAGCAAGCGTTTGCATTTGTACAACGTCAAGCTGATGAGTTTGATTCACAGCTAAAAACGCGAGTCGGCGAAACGAAGTTTCAGTTTCGCATCACACATCGAGACGATACAGAACAATTAACCAAAGACATTTCTGAACTGCTTGGAGACATTACTTCTCGTCTGCTGCTCGAACAGCATTTCTCGAAAGTTGTAGGTCAACCGCTATTTTTTCACACGATCTGCTGCTCTAGTCATCTCACCACCGAGCGACCGCTGACCTTAGCAGAAGTTTTGCCGATTCAACGTGCAGCCGTTCAACTTCAGCCATCTAGCGCCGTTTGAATCCCTGAGCGCGAAGATTGTGACAAAACGCTTGAAAATCCCTTTGCTGCTCCGCCCCGGAACTTCAGTTCCGGGCTAATCGAGGGAAACCCGTTTCAACGGGCTAGGACTTTTTCCCAGTCTACTTCAGTAGACTTTCCGCGATCAGCCCGGAGATTGATCTCCGGGTGGGATCACAACGAAGCAAAAAACTTTTGTCAGTCAATCAGGGAGTTCACCTTGCTGTCCCCCTGCGGCGATGCAGAAGCTAACAAAGTAGTATGCGGTTGAAAAGAGATCGCCTGCACATCGTCATCATGTTGTTCCAGGACTCAACTTTCCCAGGTTCAGCCGGATTTTCAGTAGACATATAGATTAATATTATGAGAACGGTTATCATTATGATGTGAATTGAGCAATAATAATAACTGTTCTCATAATATTCCTCATACCTTACGCTGCCCCCGCTCGTCAGTAGAACTGTTCGATTGGTGGGGGCTTTATTGAACGATGAGAGTCTTCCGATTTGAAGCTAGTTCACGAACCTTAAACGAGATCGTCCTATGCACTCTACTTCTGAAACCGCTATCCATTTTGAGATTCCCGAGCGCGGAATGCCTGTCACGATTATTACGGGCTTTTTGGGCAGCGGGAAAACAACGTTGCTGAATCAAATTCTGAAGAACCGCGAAAATCTTAAGGTTGCAGTACTCGTGAACGAATTTGGCGATATTAACATCGACTCGCAACTCCTCGTTTCTCTTGAGCAGGATATGTTGGAACTGAGCAATGGCTGTATTTGCTGCACGATCAATGATGATTTGGTCAATGCGGTCTATCGAGTGCTAGAGCGTGAAGATCGGATTGATTATTTGGTGATTGAAACGACAGGCGTTGCGGATCCTTTACCGATCGTGCTGACCTTTGTAGGTTCTGACCTACGGGATTTGACGCATCTCGATTCTATTTTGACGGTTGTGGATGCCGAAATCTTTACGCCTGAACACTTTGAGAGTCAAGCTGCAATGAGTCAAATCACGTATGGAGACATCATTCTGCTCAACAAAACAGATCTAGCAGGACAAGATAAAGCGACTGAACTTGAAGAGTGGATTCGCAGTACCAAAACTGGAGCCAGAATTATTCAAAGTCAGTATGGGCAAGTTCCGCTCCCACTTATTTTGGATGTCGGATACTTCGAGCCAGAGTCCTATGCTGAGACTCAAGAAGCCTCTCATGGTCATCACTCTGATCATCACGAACATCACCATCACGAACATCACCATCACGAACATCACTCTGATCATCTCGCAAATGATGGTTTTGTTTCGATGTCGTATCAGAGCGATCGTCCTTTTTCAGTCCAGAAGTTTCAGGATTTTTTGAATGAGTTACCGATCGAGATTTTTCGCGCAAAAGGACTGCTCTGGTTTGAGGAGAGCTCTCTGAAGCATATCTTCCAGTTGAGTGGAAAACGCTACGACATTCAAACGGAAGAATGGCAACAACCGAAATCGAATCAGCTTGTGCTAATTGGTCGAAATTTAAACATTGAACAACTCAGGCAACAGTTAGACCAATGCTTAGGATCGTGAATTCAATCAGATATAATTCTAGGGACAAAGGCAAGGGTTGCTGAATGAGACTATGAAGCAAGCAGAAATCGGGATATTGCGTCTATCTAAAGGTATAGACAGTTCGTTTTGATTCTGCCTTTAGTCTGAGGGCTGAATCTGGATTAACGGTTATCCTCTTGGCATCAAGAACTGTACCGCTTGAGGTTGCAGAGTACTAGGTCTGCGTTTGATTGTTCGTACTCATCATTTTTTCACCATCATGTCTGAAATATTGCTAGAGCCGCTTTTGAGACGGTTGCGCCTTCAGCGGGTAATCTCGCAAATTCCATCGGGGGCTAAAGTGCTAGATATTGGATGTGGTCGATCTGCGGCATTGTTGAATGCGATCGCACCTCAAATTAGCTATGGCGTTGGCGTTGATTTTAAGGTTTCTCAATTCAAGCGGGGCAATATCGAAACTATGTCTCTTAAGCTCGATCAATCGCTACCTTTCCCAGAGAATAGCTTTGACGATGTTAGCCTCTCCGATTGAATCAGGTGAATACTCCATTAACTTCGCATAGCTTGGAAGACTCGAACCGCAGATAGCAGAATTTACTGACAAAAGCAGTAGCAGCATGACTCAACTTCGTTTCTACTCGGTTTTATTGCAGACGCTGATAGTGCTGATTTTCCTTCTATCGTTTCGTGCATTTGCTGGCTTTCTCGCGCCCGATTTTGACTCTGATCAAGCAGTTCACGTCATGATGGCTTATGATCTGCAACTGCCTGAAGATCTCTACTACTGGGGGCAAAATCGTTTAGGCAGTCTACTTCCGATCGTCAGTCATGGGTTACTTAAAATTTCTTCCCTGACTCCGCTTGAAGCGGTATCCTATGCTCAATATGGCTTTTTGATCATTGGCTATTTGTGCTTCGCTAGTTTGTTTAGAAAACCGATCTCAAAAGTAATTTTCACTTTGGTTTGGTTTCTACCTCCGGTTCCTTTCCTGAAGCTAGTTGCAGTTGCCCATCCGTATGCGCCTCAGTTTGCTTTATTAGGAATTGCTCTGGTTGCAACGAATCGATTCTTAAACTTTCCAGAGTCCAACCTGATTCAAAAACTGAGCTTGAGTTTGGTGATCATCACGAGCTTAGTTCTCAGCATTTGGGTTGCTGATTTATCACTGGTGCCTGCAATGGTCGCGATCGCTTTTCTTGGAAAAACATCTCTAGACCATTACAAAAAAAACAATCAGATCATCCTGTTTTTCCGCTACAAGTTGACATATGTCAGTATTCTCATTGCATTGCTACTGAGCAGTATCTTTCTAATTTGTGCGAAATCTACAGCAACACAGCGCGACCAGAACTATGAAACACTGAACGACTTGGGGATTATTGCTCACATCCTTCGCTCAATCGTTCATGCGATCGTAGATACGTTTCTTTTTCAAGCAGGCAATCCATTTTTAAGTTTGTATGCAATCTCTGTCCTCTTTTTAGGTTGCATACTAGCTCGCTACACACTGAAAATGCGACTAAGCGAAGGGTTTACGCGACAACTCGGTTGGATTGCCTTCTTTCTAATCAGTGCGATCGTAACGTTCAGTTTAATCCTGCTCTCGCATTGGACATTTATCCAAGAAACTCCTCCACGCTACTTTATTGGTATCTATGTTTTCTGTTGGTTGTCTATGCTTTTAGTGTTCGATAATCTGGAAAAAACTAAGCTCGTCAGCCAAATTGTCCTCCGTCGGCTCACAGTCCTAATCGTCATGACGGCAGTGCTAGGAAGTTTGAGTTTACCCGACTATGTATTTGCGTTGGAGAAACCCGAGTCACGCCTTTCGATGCTTCAGCCGATCGCTTCATTGGGAAAAACTGGCTTTATTGGTGAGTACTGGGCAGCTTATTTGATGTGCATTGTCGCTCCCGAACATACAAGCTGTACTCCGCATGATCAGAGCTTTGTTCGCTGTCACCGCTGTATGCAAGCGGCTCTTGCTGCGCCAGTGATTTACCTCGTCGATCGCGATTGGTTAGAATCATTTCCAGAGGAAATCGAGCAATTTGGTCAACGCCTAAAACGATTGTCACCTGCTCAAGAAATTGCAGGCTATCGAATGGCTCCTTACCGTAATCTGTCTCGACTGGATCGTTAGACTTCTATATCGAAAAGCTCAGCGCTAAGAACTTCCCATGGCTGTTGCTTTTCTGAGATACCTAGAGAAAACACGGCTTCTAGGAGCGATCGAAATGTGATTTCTAATTTCACAGTGTTTTCAGACATTGGAAATCTTCTTGGGATGTCTCTTTATTCTTCCTGGTTCAATCTCAGGATGCAAAGCAATCAAAAATCTGCACTGATTATCAACGTTTAATCAACTCAAGCTCACAGCAAATCGATTGCATCGTATTATTTGCGATGA
>JALOOO010000031.1 GCA_025454375.1 Leptolyngbya sp. Prado105
AAATGACTTTCCATAGTTCTTCAACATCGAGTGGAACCACACCTAATCCCAATCGAATGTTGAGTTCTTGTTCCCAATGCAAGTAGCCTGCTTTGAAGCCTTGAGTTAGAACGTGCTGATATCGAACTTCTTCTAATTGAGATCTCCGCCCTTTGATCGCTTCATACGATTCAACAAACCGAGCAATCATGCGCTCGATCGTATCCGTTGTCGTCGTTTTTCCTGGCTCGATCGTATAAGTTGCGAAAAGCAGAATCTCTTTCGGTTGTCGCAATCCCTGCTCACTCAGTTCACGAGTGTAGCGCTGTTGGCTAAATAGTAAAAACTGAAGCTCAGGAATGCTTGAAGCTTGGGCAAGTGCTTCTAGTTCGTTTTGTCGATCGATATCATTTGCAAACGATCGAAAATGAATTCGCAAGCTCTCACCATCAAGTAATCCTCGCAACCCTTCTTCTAATCGGGTTAAAGTTGCTTCGATCTGCTCATCAGACATGAAAGTATGAATGCTCGACACTCGAAACGCAAATCTGAGACAGAAGCGATCGCGCCCTTGACGGAGCAAACATCCACCAATCTTGCGACCCCCAATGAGCAAGGAGAAAAGGCATTCCAAATCTGATTCATCTTCAAACGGCTTAAAAATCAGTTTTTCGACTCCGAGCTTCTTTGGCATAAGAGGTTCCTAACAATCGTTGATATGACCGAAATTTGCAGGTCCACTGTGGAACCGTGACAAATTTGTTGAGTAGTTTCCAATTCTTGTCGCCTGTTAAAATCCACCAGGAGCTAGCAGACCAAAGCGAAAACAAAGCAACCCAAGTCAGTCCCCAACCGAGTAACATCTCGAAAATCGCATAGGATAGTCCAATGCTGATACCAATGGGAAATAACTGACCCACTGGAATCGGTCCGAAACTTGGATTGCTGCCTAAACTCGGATTGATCCGACGAAATCTTGAAGATTCAGGCATAACTATCGATTGATCAAGGTGTAGGAGATGGCGTTGGTTTTGCTACTGTAGAAGATAAGAAAATACCAGACATGCCTTCGATGAGTACGACCACCATCAGGACTGCAAAAGCATTCCAAGCAAACGGTTGCCAGTTATCGCCATGTCTTGCTTTTTCTAATGCCAACATTACAAAAGCAGCACCCATGATGAACGCGCTAATTCTGAGAAATCCAAAAATTAGCTTGATCATGCTCTCATCGATGTACTTCCCGAAAATTCCGGTTGTGTAGCTCTCAGCAGTATCGAAGATAGCAGCATTGACAGGAGCGGTAATCGCAAAAAAGCAAATCTCGCCAAGCAAGATGCTGAGCAATACCTTGGAGCGAAGTAGTTCAAGCAATTCGGGTATGACTCGAATGATGATCAAGGCAAGAACAACATAACTGAGAATGATAAATCCTGAGATCGCAATCATCCTCCAATTCGCGATCGCATCAAGCAATAGAACAGCGAGAAAAATTAGAGTTGGAGCAATTAGGAATCGAAGCTTTACAGCAGTCATTTGAAACCAAAGTGGCTGAACTCGGCGCTCAGACGTTCGCGAGATCCTGAATGGCATATTCCTCCTTGAGTAAGTACAAGACTTACCCTGGTAGTTTTTCTTCAAAGCGCGACATCAGCAATGAGACGCACGTACTTTGTCAGAGCCGTGGTCAATTTTGTAATACTCAAATACGGGTAGAAACGAGCTTTGAATAACGAATGAAAAGCGTTTAACGTTAGAAATGATGAAAAGCTCGCAAGCAATATAGAGCTAGAATCACTGTCCACATAGGCTTTCAAGCCGGACACATTCTAGCGATCGAGAAATTCTTTCAAGCCATAGAGCAGCAGTCACACCAAAGAAACAAAGGTAAGCCGAATCTATTTTTGGTGTGATGCGCTACAGTCTGTTCGTATTAGTGGCAGATGCTTTTTATCTTTGTAGTAAACTTTAGAGCATAAAGCAACCCCTTACAGAATTTCTTAAGAATGTTGGGTATTTTTGGAGTTTGTGATGAGGCAGGGTCGTAAAAGACTGCTATAAAAGGAACACAGGGTTTTTAACTATTAAAAATACTCTTCATATGCGCTAGAAATTTTAGTGATTTAAGCCAAGGATGACAGGCTCGATCCACTTGAAATGATAGGCAGCTACATGACTTGAGCAATTTCTACTCTGTTTTAGGAAAGATGTTTTGCTACTCATTATTCTCTGAATAACTCAATTCTATCTGACTTACTCATCGATAAATTTGCATGAATCGATTGAGAAAACTCGAAGGAGGCTGTGTTAGCCTCCAACCCTCTTTTCCTGTGTCAAGAAAGCAATCATTTCATCATAAAACGCAAGTTCTTTACCACGATTCTCGCCTGCTGTCGCTACAATCCCTAACATTTCGACAAATGAAGCCTTGACGCTCTCAGTCATCAATTCTAGTAACACATCCTCATGCTGTTGCTGTTGTGCCACAACTAATCCATCAATGTATTGCACACGATCTCTCTGCTGAATAACGACGATCGAATAACCTGATCTTAGTAGCATCAAGTTCATCAATAACCGACCTGTACGCCCATTCCCATCCCGAAACGGATGAATCGACACAAATCGCGTATGAGCCTCCATTGCATACACAACGGGATGCAACTGCCCGTGCAGAATTGAGCCACTCGACAAACTCAGTCATCAACTCACTTAGCAAATAGTGCGGTGGATAATTATACTCAGTTCCAGCTACTTTCACATCTAATCGTCGATACTGACCTGCATCTTGCGGATCAGTTGCTCGTGCAATCAAAAAATGAATCTGCCTAATTTCCCATTCCCCGATTCGGGTCGCTCGCTGAGCAAGTTCTTCAATGTAGTCGATCGCATCTTTGTGCCCAACGACCTCGTAGATGCTCTCGCAAGGTTTTCCCGCCGATCGTAATGCCTGTCTCTAAAACCAATTCCGTTTCGCTCTGAGTCAGCGTATTTCCCTCGATCTCATTCGAGTGGTAAGTAAATCGCACATCGTAGAGTTTCTTCAGTTCCGCTACAACATTTGCGGGCAAGGGACGGAACGCATCAAGCCATCCCTTGAGTTGCTCAATCTGCTGAAGTCTTTCTGACATACTTGGATTCAATTGCTCACTCTCCACCATTGCGACGATCGCATCAGACAGATCATACTGTTTCCGCTGCTTGAGCAGATTTAGCAGGCGATCATACCCAGTCGCTTGCTGCGGATCTTGTAGATTTGCGATCGCGAAGTCAGCAGAGAACATTCACAGTACTTTCCAATTTCAGGTTGCGTTGCCTCTTTCTATTATAGTCAAAGGTGTTTAGCTGAAATCTGCTCTACGTCTCTACGAGTGGATTTCAATTTTATTCAGCATCATATCCGCTTTGATCATAATTCTTTTCAGCATGAAAGCTGGAAAATTGTTGTAGGATTGCCATATCCCCTTAAAGATTAGTTAGCACTAATCAAACACAATTGATTCTCTACCACAAACTGAGCGATGTACTATCAGGGCTTGTATCGCAATTCTAGAAAATAGCGCTAGTAGTTTTACCTTGCTAGCACACGGTCTTGCTGAACTGAGAGCAAGACAGGTTTCATAGTAACAATTCATTTGCAGCAAACGGTAGTTAGGAGATATTACCGATGGATACTTTTTTGGACAAACGGCGAGTTGCTAGACTGCTCAATCTAAGTAGCGAAACGCTGAAAAATTATAGATTACAAGGTACATGGATTGAAGGCATCCATTGGGTGCGAGTGAGTAGTCGCTGTGTGAGATACAATGCTGCTCTCATTCAAGATTGGATCTCAAATCGTCATGATCCGATTGCTCATCAACGTGCGATCGAAATTTACCAATCTCAGCTTCTGAGTAATCAAAAGAAGAAAAAGCGGTAAATAGAAAAAGCTAATTTCAGTAACCCCCGCTCTGCTTTTTTCATCTAGCATAGAGCGGGCTATTTTATGCTAGATGACCACGAAAAGAAATTAACAATATCAGCACTTGACCAGCATTACAATCGAGCAATACTGCTTACTCAAATTAATATTATCTTAGGTCTTGCCTTGATACCGTAGGGACAGAAGCTGATGTAGCCAGATTCGATCGAGGAACTTATTTCATCGAATCCAGCACTTGTAAGCTTGGTTCAACTGTCCTTTTCCAAGTTATGACCTGGCACACCAATATCGGCGATCGTATTCTCGAAGGCATTGAGGCAGAAGTGTATCTCACTGCCGCACAACACGCGATCGATTATCTCCAAGATGCCGACGAATATGACGAAGACTTTGATGTGAAGACCTACGATCGCATGTTTGATCTTGCCAGCTTCGATCAAAAAGTTATCCTACTTCACACTTGCCTGTCCGCATTATTCAAACCCGACGTTGAAACTCCAGAACTCTCAAATGTGCTGGAGGCAGCAGCCTATTTTCCGCTTGCTTTTCTTCGCCGTCGCATTGGGGAAGAGATTGAACTGAGTGAAGCAGGATGGTTTGAAGAAGACGAGGAGGATCGCCAATACTTTTACCGTCGTCTGGGGTGGAAAGCTTTTGAAGAGTATGTCTTACCCATTTGGCAAGATTCACATGAAGAAAGTGGGGATGAGGAACCATTCGGCGAGGTGACATTCAACGATCGCGCCGATGATTTTGAGTTTTGGGATGAGGTCATCGAAGAATTAATCGAGCGTATTTTTTGGGATCGGGATTGGATGGTAACCTGTACAAATCCTCAAGTCCTGGATGGCATCGAACCAGAAATTAGTGAACCCCTCGGCTTAGACGACTATTTTACCAATCGACTGCCGAAGGTCAGCGCAGAAGAGAGCGCAACGGCTTTATCTGAAATTCGCAACTGGGATCTGAGCAATCATCACAAAAAATGAATAGGACTGTGATTTAACACAGTCCTATCCCTGTTCTCAGTTCAGGTTAAAACTCAGGCAAGAAGAGGTCGCGCTTGTTACCTGCATAGTGGCGGTAGATCACTTCTGGCGAATTCCCAACCAGTCGAGCCACATCCTTCGCGTCTAGATAATCCAGAGCAAGCGTGATAAACGTGTGCCGCGTCTGATAGAGCTTTCGATATTCAATGCCCAATTCCGCCAGAATCAGCTTGTAAACTCGATTCCTCAAATTGTTGGTGTTGATGTACTTGCCCTTGATGCTCGGAAAAACAAGCGCATTTGGCTTGCAATTCTGCGGCTTGATTGAAGACAGAAGTGCTTGCAATCGGTCATTGCAGGGAAACTTCCGCCGCTCTTGCGTTTTCAGCCCCTCTCGGACTCGCTTCCCAGTTTCAGTTTCAATTAATGCCTGCTCAAATGAAATCAGGCGAAGATCGCTGCTGATGTTTTTCCATTGCAACGCAACAGCCTCAGACGGTCTACAGCCCGTATAAAAAAGAAACTTCATCAACGGAGTGTAGTGACTGTGTTTGAAAGCGGACGCGGCGGGACAAAAGCGATCGCTTTCAAACGCTGCAAGAATCAAGTCGCGTTCTTCTGCGGTAAACGGGTCGATATCCTCATCTTCACTCTGAGATTTTGGAAGCTTAATCTCAGCAGCCATTCCCTTGAATGGATTGGACGTAATTAGTCCAGAGGTCATTGCCCAATCACAGCAAGCCGAGAGCCGTACCAAAAAATCTTTCGCAGAACTGAGCGGAATGTTCTTCACCACGAAATTACGAATCTCACCCGCTTTCCCCAAGTCCTTTGTCGGAAGACGCTTGAGATAGTTGGTATAGACCGAGTATTTCAACTTCATCGTGTTCGGACTGCACTGCGGACGCTTGAACTCGATGAATTTCTCCCACAAATCCGCCAGCGATACCTTGGGAGCGATCGAAGCTACGTTCGTAGTGGTAGTCAGAGCCGATTGCGGCTTGTACTTTTCCAACGTTGGATCGAACCGCTCATAGAGAATGTCCTTTTCAATCTCGCCCGCCTTCAATTGAGCAAGACGAAAATTGGTTGGCGAATCGATCAACCCAGTCGAGAGATAGTGCCGCTTACCGCCGTAACTAAAGACGAGCTGTAAGCGACCGTTAGAATTCTTAACCTGAACCGAGCCTTTGAAAGATTTCCCTGGAGTGTTTGAGTACATAAAATCTCCTGGGGCAAGGGGTTTCAGCTTTACCCCAATTTTACCCCAATAAACTACCGAAAACCCCCGAAAAACACCCAAACGCTAGTACTATTGCACTAACTTTTTAGCCAAAGAAATATCGCGATGAATCCCGAAAAGCTCTTGAAATAAAGGCTCTGAGAGACATCTAGTTAGAAAGCGGGTAACGCGATTCGAACGCGCGACATTCACCTTGGCAAGGTGACGCTCTACCACTGAGCTATACCCGCATTTAGCACTTTATTAATATCGCAGACTGGTTTCAAACTGTCAAGATCAGCCAACAAAAAACTTCGTCATTCAACCTACAAAATAAAATCAGTCGAAATCGTGCCATCAGAGATAAGATTAGTATGTATATTCTTGTGAGTTAGCGCTACATTCAATGGTTCAGTACACTTTAGCTCAAAGCCCTGAAATAATTCTCACCGTCTCCGGTAAAGACTCGCCTAAAGCTCGTGAGAAAGCGATGGATCAACTCATGGAACTAATGGATGAGGGGAAGTTGCCGACTGATTTGGCAGATGGATTTGGACCGCAAAATTTTATTGAAATCAAAGATCCTGGAAATCATCCTGCTAGTGACGAAGATGCGATTAATCAAGCAGTACAGACTCTGAGCAGCCTCGCAACCCTGAAATTGAAGGCACAAGAGTCTCGATCGGAAGCGCTTCAAGTCCGCAAACATATTGATGTTCTGTTTACAGACGATGTTGTTACAGAAGAGGAAATTAATGGACTGAAAGAAGGCTTCAAGATTTTGAAAAGCTATGCACAAACGAATTTGAGATATCGAGAAGCGCGATCGCAAGCCGAACAGGCTCGCACAATCTTGGATCAAGCTCTGCAATCTTCGGAGTCGGAGCCGAGAAAGAAGTAGAATAATGATGAAGATTAGTTAAGAAAACTTCATAAGATGACTGGCACTGCGGATCAAGTGATATCTCTGCCCACATTCGAGAAATTGACGTGGGACTGGCAAGGGCATTCGATTCAGTACACCGTCATGGGAACTGGACAGCCTCTAGTATTGATTCATGGATTTGGCGCTTCGATCGGGCATTGGAGAAAAAATATTCCAGGTCTGGCAGAAGCTGGGTATCAAGTTTTTGCGATCGACTTACTTGGATTCGGGGGATCAGACAAGCCCGCACTCGACTACACCGTTGAGCTTTGGGTAGAATTGATTCGCGACTTTTGGGCAGCAAATATTCAGCAACCGACTGTGTTTGTGGGCAATTCCATCGGCGGATTGCTCTGCATGATGGTACTGGCAAATCATCCTGAAATTGCAGCAGGTGGAGTATTGCTCAATCCAGCAGGCGGATTGAATCATCGTCCAGAGGAATTAAATCCACCCTTGAGATTCGTGATGGGAACCTTTGCTAAACTGGTTGGATCGAAACAGTTTGGACAATGGATGTTTGATCAAGTGCGGCAAAAAGGGCGAATTCGCAATAGTCTCAGACAGGTTTATCGCAATCCAGAGGCGATTACGGATGAATTAGTGGATTTGCTGCATGAGCCGTCCTGTCATCCCGGCGCTCAGAGGGTCTTCGCGTCTGTATTAATGGCTCCACCCGGACCGAAACCGACCGAATTATTACCTAAAATTCAAT
The DNA here is from genome assembly GCA_025454375.1 of Leptolyngbya sp. Prado105. Classification (GTDB taxonomy): domain Bacteria; phylum Cyanobacteriota; class Cyanobacteriia; order Leptolyngbyales; family Leptolyngbyaceae; genus Leptolyngbya. Next base: position 7,756 of record JALOOO010000031.1, read on the forward strand.
CTCCGCTGCTGGTGATTTGGGGAGAAGCTGATCCTTGGACTCCGATCTCGGGATCGAAAATTTACCAATCCCTCGTTCATACTCAGCCTGTGAAGTTCGTCTCGATTCCGAACACAGGGCATTGCCCGCATGATGAGCGTCCGGAGATTGTGAACGATCTGATTATTCAGTGGCTTAACGAATAGGAGTAGCCCTGCTCAAAATTAGAATTGTGCTGGGAAAAGATAAAACTCGCAGTTTCACGGAACGCTTCATAGGATTCAACAGGCTAGGCTCTAGAGTGAAATTCCTGAAATTCTGAATCTAGGACGGGGTGTTGCCATGACTCTTGATCTCAATCCCAAGCACAATCTACCTGAATCAGAACGCGACACGGTCTTACCGATCGAAGACTCTGAAATACTTGTACCTGAATCTGCTGATCTCAATGCCGATGAAGCGAATCGGTTGATGCAGTTGGGCAGAGAGTTGCATCAGCGAGGGGAACTTCAATCTGCGCTCAGCACATTCCAAAAAGCGCATCTCCTGTATTGGGAAATGGATGACCAGAAGGGTGCAAAACAGGCGCTCGAAGCATTGGGACAGGTTTGTTACACCTTGGGTGAGTACGCCAAAGCGATCGACTACTCGCAGCGCAGTTTGGTATTAGCTCAGCGAATTCGGCAGTATTTAGGTAGCGTCAAGTTACTGGGGACGCTCGGAAATGCTTATCGTCATCTCGCAGATCATACGAAAGCGATCGACTATCAGAAACAGAGTTTAACGCTAGCGCAGGAACTTCGAGATCAGCGCAGTGAAATGGCAGCCCTGAATAATTTGGGTTTGGCATACAAATCTGCAAACAATTCAGATGCAGCGATCGAATGCGAGAAGCAAGCTTTGGATATCGCTCAAGCCTTACAGGATTACGTCGCGATCGGGCAGATTTTGAAGAATTTGGGGAATGCTTATTATGCTCTGGGTGACTTTGAGCAGGCGATCGCTTATTACGAGCAGCGCTTAGAACTAGCAGGTAAATTGGGCGATCAGCGCTTAGAGTTGCAGGTGCTTCGGAATTTGGGCAATGCCTGCAATGTCACAGGAAATCATGAGGCGGCAATCTCGTATAACTTGCGACGAGTTAAGATTGCGAAAGCTTCAGGTGACTTACGCACACAAGAGCAGGCACTGGGAAGTCTATGCGTGGCGCATGAGGCTTTGGGACAGACGAGTTGTGCCATCACCTATTACCAACAGCGATTGGAACTGGCACGCCAGAGTCAGGATGAGCGCCTTGAGTCCTATTTGCTGGGCAATCTTAAAGCTGCATTCTCGATGATTGGCGATTACACCAAAGCGAGTGAATATAGCGCCCAAGCAAGACTGGCTTAGCGCTGTTGTATTCCTGATCTCTAAGATTGACGCGGGATCGTTTCCGATCGAGAGTACTGAGGACTATAGGCATCTGCGGTGGGAACGAGTGTCCATCCAGCAGCCCGCAACGCTTGATAGGTTGTCCAGCCTCTTGATGCCCCGCGGATCTGTAAGTCGGGAACGCGGTATTGGGAAAATGAGGTATAAGGAGCCCATTTTTTGTGAGGTTGTTCGCGAAGATGCAAAATCTTTGTGTCTCCGCCCAATCCTGCTAACCAGCACATTTGTCCAGCCATCGCAGTGATCTCTCCAGTGAAACGACTTAGTGAAACGACTTAGTGAAACAACTTAGTGAAACAACTCTGTTCAGAAGCTTCAGTTGCCCCTGAACCGATTACGCCCACATTATGTCACTATTTATTAAAAGACATTGATAAAAAGACAGACTTGTGGGTTAAGAAAATTGGATCTTATGGATGAATCAGAGAATTCTGACTGTGGCTTGAGAGGTAAGTTCAGAAACTTTTAGAAATTTGATGCTTTGAATCTTGTGCAATTCCGCTTCAGATGAACGCATGTTAGATTTACTGCACTGAAATGTCGCTAGGAGAGTAAACTGCTTAAGTGCGGTCGCTGAAATCAAAGCGTTGCATTTTGGCGATTTTCTGTTTGTTTCTACGTAATTTCCGGTTTAGTTTTCTTGACAGTGCGAGATTCGTCAAAATTTCTTATTTGTTTTCTCGAATTGCGGATAGATATAGAAATAGACTCAGTTTGTAGATCTTTCCCAGCTTTGTCTTTTGTTCTCTCAATTTTCTTTATAACCCGGTATGACATCAGTTTTGGCTTCTGAGATCTCTTTATATGAGCTTGTGGCAGGTTCGACCTCAGCACCATTTGCCATGCAGGTCAGTCCGGTTACATTTAAAGCGTTGATGAGTAGCTTGATCGATGTCCTGATTGAGCAAAATGATGGGGCTTCGGTTTGGGTAAAATTACCGAAGGGAGATGCTTGGCAGAATGAGTTCGATCGCTATCTTGATCAAGCTGCTCTATCTCAGCAGATCTATTGCTTTCAGAACCAGCGAGAGGATAGCCCGGAGAGTTTGAAAGAGAGCTTTGATGACATCACTCAATCTCGGTTGAAACCTGCTTCGACAGTTCTGGTTTCGCCGGATCATCCCTTGAGACGTGAATATTTTCTTGTCATTTGGACAAAGCAGTTTTGTGGATTGCTGATCGGACATCGGGCAAGACTTGCACCTGTGATGCGAGAAGGAGATGCGCTGGCTCAGGTCGAAGACGATGGCAGTGAGAAAAAGCAGTCTTTGATGGCGTATTTGGTCATTGATCCGACCGTAGTCCGACAAGCGATCGCGCTGTTGCAGCCAATGGTTCCAAAAAGCTCAACAGTGCTGGAATATGAAGCATCTGATCCAATGTTGCTCAATCAACTGCTGACGAAGCATATTCAGCGGCAAGAGGATCTGTGGCAGCGGGCGACGACGCATCGAAGACAGGCAGAAATGGCGAATTTGCTTCAGCTTCAGAATGAGGAATTGCTGAGTACGATCCGGTTGAAGGATGAGTTTCTGCATAATGTTGGTCAAGAGTTGCGCACACCTTTGACCAATATGAAGACGGCTCTAACATTGTTGAATTCGCCGAGTTTGAAGCCGCCGCAGAAACAACGGTATATGGATTTGCTCGTAAGAGAATGCGATCGTCAGAGTTCGCTGATTACAAGCTTGTTGGATTTAGTGAGCTTGGATCAGATGGCAGATCAGACGACGGTTCAGGCATTGAGTTTGATAGATATCGTGCCTGGGGTCGTCAGTACATATCAACCCTTGGCGGAAGAGAAAGGGGTGCGGTTGGCGTATACGATTCCAGAGAATTTGCCGTCGATTTCTTGTTTTCCTACCTGGTTAAAGCAGATTGTGATTAATCTGTTGCATAACGGGATTAAGTTTACGCCCAGAGGTGGACAGGTTTGGGTGAGAGCAAAGCAGCAAGGGGATTATGTGCAGCTTGAGTTTCGCGATACGGGGATTGGAATTTCGGCAGGGGAGATTCCAAAGATCTTCGATCGATTCTATCGAGTGCGGCAGTCTATCGATGAAGATATGGGCGGGGCGGGATTGGGTCTGACGATCGTGCAGAAGTTGTTGCTGCATTGTGGCGGATCGATCTCGGTGAAGAGCCGGGTGGGGGATGGATCGACGTTTAATGTGTTGCTGCCCGTTTATCGGGGAACGGAAGAGGGGTGATCTGTTGGGCTGCGCTCAGCCCGCGAGGATTTTATTTGAATTATAAGCCTGCAAACCATTCGTAGCCTTGATCTTCCCAGTAGCCTCTAGAGCGTCCGAGTTGGTTGACGAGGGTAATTCGGGTGACCCATTTGCTTTGTTTATAGCCGAGTTTAATCGCGGAGGCGAGCCGAAGGGGTGCGCCATTTTCGATCGCAAGAGGCTGCCCGTTTTTCTGATATGCCATTAGAGTTTGAGGGTGCAAGCATGATCGCAGATCCCAACTTTCTGAATAGCGATCGGCAGATTGAAAATAGACATATTGCACACCGGATTTAGGTTGAGCAAGTTGGATGAGGTCGCGTAATCTAACTCCGCCCCATTGGACGATCGCTGCCCAACCTTCGACACAGACATGGCGAATGATCATTGAGGTCATCGGGAGTTTGTGAATATCGGCAAGGCTAAGAGAGAGCGGTTGATTGACTTCGCCATCAATGATCAAGCGAAATTGAGTTGGATCGATTTCGGGTGTAAAGCCGAAGGTATTGACAATCAACTGACCAGGTTCGATTTGACTGGCTGCAAATTCTGGGACGGGGGTCTGTGGCTTGAAGAGGAGTTCTTCAACTTGTTGATTGAACGGTTCTGAGACGGCTCCGACAATATCTGCAAAAATCGGAACTCCGCAACTGCTGAGAATTAAGCCTGAACTGGAAATGCCTGCTGCTTTGAGAAAATCACGTCTTTGCATTTTTTTTACCAAAACATCGAATCAATCAAACGGGAACCGCCGACTTTAAGAGCGAGGAGAGAATGGACGATCGCAAATCCAATTACGGTCGGCACACTCAGAAAATGGACAACTCTCAAGGCTTGCCAATCGCCAAACATGTCCACAAGCCAAGGGAATTGAGCGGGCTTGTACATGCCAATTCCGCTGAGAATCGCAAGCAGCAGAATCGGAACGATCGAGGTATAGGCTAATCGATGCCAAGCGTAGGCTTTTCTTTTCGGATTTTTGCCTGTTTGCAGGGCTTTGAGATCATTTGTGCCAACGAATCGATGCTGCCAACGACGAGTGACCCAGATGTAAATTCCATACCACACTAAGTTGAGCGAAAAGAGCCACATCCCTGCAAAGTGCCAATCTCGTCCGCCTGCAAGCCATCCCCCTAAGGTGAAGATTGGCGGAACTGAAATGCCTTGTCGTCCTCCAAAGACGGGATTTGCGTTATAGATCTGCAATCCACTCGTCAGCATGACGAATAGACTGACGACATTAATCCAATGAAAGGTTTTGGCAAGAATTGCTTGTTTGGGGAGAACTTTTAATTCCATTGAGATGAGACTTGTCTTTACATCTTGTAATGTGCCATAAAAATGTGAAAGTTGTGCATTAAGCAGATTGGAGCAATCGACGATGCTAGATTGAGGTGAGTCTTTTCTGAATCTAGTTTATGAGTTTATCGACGCTCATCTTAGTTGCGATGGGGATCGGGATCGGGTTTGGGGCGGTGTTACATGATTTCTTTCCGAGCTTGATTGCACCGATCGATCGCTATTTGTTGACCCCAGTTGGGACTTCTTTTCTGCGATTGATTCAATTTGTGGTGGTGCCAATCGTGTTTTCCTCGCTGATTTTGGGGCTGACTCGAATTCAGAACGCGGCTCGGGTTGGACGATATGCAGTCAAGCTGATTGTCAGCTATTGCGTGACTAGCGGGATTGCGGTGGGAGTGGGATTAGTGCTGGCAATTGTCGTGCGTCCCGGCGTGGGAGTATCCGGGATTGGGACGATAGATCTGGGAACGATCGCGGAGTCTCAGTCTTTGATCGATTGGTTGGTGAGTTTGATTCCGACGAATCCGCTGGAAGCTTTGAGGAGTGGAAATTTACTTCAGGTGATTTTCTCGTCTGCGTTGATTGGTGTGGCGATTCAGCTTGTGGGGGAAAAGGCGGCAAGCTTTGTCAGTTTTGTCGAAAGCTGCTATGCCATTTTTGAAAAAGTACTCTCGCTGATTTTGTATGTTGCGCCGATCGGGGTATTTGCTTTGATTAGCTCAGTCATTGCAACAGAGGGATTGCAGTTAATTTCTAAGCTATTTTCTTATGTGTTTTGGTTGTTTGCAGGCAGTGCGCTGATGATTGGATTGTATTTACTCATGCTATTCATTCTCAAAGCCAAACCGATCAAATTGCTACAAAGTCTAGTCCCAGCATTATCGTTAGCATTTGGAACGGCAAGTTCTAATGCTGCACTCCCTGTGATTCTCAAGGATATTCAGGAAGAATATGGGTTGCGCGAAGACATTGCAAGTTTTGCGATTCCTTTAGGAACTGCATTAAAGCGGGATGGTTCTGCAATTCTGCAAGGATTTAATGCTGTATTTATTGCTCAGATGTTTGATATTCCGCTGACCACTTCGTTAATTTTGGCGATCTCGCTGAGTACTTTTCTGGTTTCGTTTAGTACGCCGGGTGTTCCTGGTGCAGGCATTATTATGATGACAACGGTGCTAGGCGCAGCAGGTTTACCTTTGCAGGGAATTGCGATTGTAGCTGGAGTCGATCGCTTAACGGATGGGTTTAAAACCGTGATGAATGTGATCGGGAATGTCTCGAATGCGATCATTCTCGATCGTTGGGAAAGTCAGCAAAGCGTAGAAGTGAAGGAGAAAGTTTCTCTAGAATCTTGAGGGTGGTTAGGTCAAGTGACAATGCTAGGTCAGAATTGTTCTTCTTTTAGATCCTCGGATGGGGTGGGATCAGTCGCCTCGTCTTGCATAGAACGCATCCAAGCAGCAATCATGCCTGCAATCGGGATGGAGAGAAATACGCCTAGTAATCCTGCAACTCGCTCCCCAATAAACAAGGCAAGAAACAATAGGACAGGATTTAGCTCTAACGCATTGCCCATGATTTTAGGATGAATGAAGTTATCTTGAATTTGCTGAAGAATGACACAGGCAATCACGACTTTTAGAGCAGTCGTCCCACCTTGAGCCGCAAAGACTAATAGCGTGATAACAATGACCCCAAGTGTCGCTCCAATTCCAGGAATCGCATCTAGCACACCAATGATCAGTGCCAAAATCAGCGCATAGTTCACCCCAAGTAACGAGAACGCCAGAAAGCTAATCGTAGACAAAAAGAGCATCAGCAAGAGTTGTCCTCGCAGAAAACCCAGGAAGCTTTGGCGAAACGTTTTGGCAAAGCGATCGCGAGAAGGTGCTGGAATCAGTTTGAGAAAAGTCTGCCAAAGCTTATCTCCATCAATCAGCATATACAGACAAATCACTGCACCAAAGATGCCTGTAAAGACACCAGAGAAGATTCCTTGTACAATTCCTAGTCCTGACTTAAGGCTGGTTTGTAATGTCCTAATAATTTCGCGGATCTCTAACTGTTTGAGAAAGTCTCGAAATGGCAATAGGCTTTGGTCATTTAATGTAGTGGTTAACTGGGTAAGTAATCCTTCTCCTTGAGTGAGGACTTCTAATCCGATGAGTGTCATTGCTCCAAAGAGTACAGCGAGTGCGGTGAGATAGGTCAATGCGATCGCGAAGCCTCTGGGAATGTAGCGAGAGAGCCAAGCGACTGGATAATTTAAGAGTGCGGCAAAAATCCCTGCGGCGGTAAAGAGCGCGATCGTCGTGTAAAAATACTCAATCAGGAGAACGGTGATCCAACCACAGCAAAAGAGCAAGACATAGCGCACTAAAGCGGAGTTATTCAGCGTTTGCCAGAATTTGGTGGGAGGCTGGGACATATCAGAAAAAATATTGAAGGGGCGAAGTAGGCATCTTGCCCTCTTTCAGAAGTTTTCCACATATCACCTATTCTGAGCGAGGGTTTCCTTACTCAGAATACTAGAGATATGGAATTAAGAGAGGCTGATTGTTGCGCTCCTAGCCACGAACTGTTAATTCCTTCGTTAACCGCCTTTTCCACTCGTCCACTCAAGCTATTTTTTTTTCGACTTCGCATTTTTTGGCTCAGGAGAACAGTGACACTCATGTGGACTGATCCCACGTTGAGCTTAGAAGCAACGGAAGCTCTGATGATAGGAATGATGCACCCTTAAAGATAGTTCTCTAGCTCGACTTCTAAGGTGCAATCTGATGTAGGTTTTGCGACACAAAGTAGAACATAGCCTTCATCGACCTGTCGATCGCTTAAAAATAATTGCTCCTCTTGATCGACTGTGCCATCAATGAGCTTACCCTGGCACATTGCACAGGCTCCAACCACACACTCGAATGGGATTTTAATCTGGTGTTCTGCGGCTTCATTTAAGATGGATTCTGTGTCAGGAACCTCGATCGTTTGCGCAAAGTTTTGGCGATGATTGATCAGAGTGACTTTGTAGCTTGTCATAGTAAAGCGCTCAGTTGTTTTTTATTATGCTTCTGCACATTCCCTCTAAGCGCAGTAACGAGTACTACATCCCTTCCGTTTCTTGTTGGAAGTTCATGCTTCTTTTCATTTAGATGCAGATTGTAATTTAGCTAGCGTTTTCTCATCGTTTGATCGCAATTCGTACAGAGGCAATTGAACAAGAATTGATACAAGTCCTGATTCTGCAAGTCATTCAAGGCGATCGAAGATAATTTTGAAGAAATCTTGCAGCGATCGTAAAGCAAATCGTCATTAAATTCTCAAGCTTTTAATAAAAAATAGCTCCTTCTCTGAATCAGATCTGCGGAAAATCAATTTTCAGGACGGGGCAATTCAATTTGTAACAAAGACTTTTGTAGAAGGACGAATCAAGAGGTCAACATGCTGATTGACTGACAAATCTTCTCTTCCAGAATGCTTAGTTTTTGATTGACTAGAGGGTTTGTGAGTCGCTTTCTGCTACAGCGATGTATCCTAGGGAATGGGAAATTTTAGCAGTGTTTTGGAAATTTCGTTGTGCTTGACCTCAAACTTATTCGTGAAAATTCTGACTTAGTACAATCCAAGCTGAATCAGCGAGGGGGCAGTTATGACCTGTCTACGATCGTGTCGCTTGATCAGCAGCGTCGGGAGTTAGAGGTTGAGCGATCGCGCTTACAAGCGCGCAGCAATGAGATTGGTAAATTAGTTGGGCAGAGAATTAAAGCTGATCCGAAAAGTGAAGAAGTGCAGGCGCTTCGAGAAGAAGGCAATGCTCTCAAGGCGAAGCTAAGCGAACTCGACCCGAAAGAAAAAGAGATCCGAGAGCAGATCGAAACTCAGTTGTTGGGGTTTCCCAATTTGCCAAGTGACACAACGCCGATCGGGAAAGATGAATCTGAAAATGTCGAGGTAAGACGCTGGGGCGATGAGTTCAAACCCTCGATCGAGGTGCTTCCCCATTACGAGATTGCTGAGAAACTGGGCATCCTCAACACCGAGCGCGCAACCAAGATTGCTCAGACGCGATTTGTGGTACTGATGGGCGCAGGGGCTGCATTAGAACGAGCCTTAATTCAATTTATGTTGAATCAGCAGATTGCAGCAGGCTATGTTGAGGTCTTGCCGCCTGTGTTGATCAATTCTCGATCGATGACGGCAACCGGACAACTTCCGAAGTTTGCTGAAGAGAGCTTTCGCTGTGCAGAAGATGATTTATGGCTTGCTCCAACTGCGGAAGTTCCCGTGACAAATCTGTACCGAGATGAGATTCTTGCAGCCGATCAGCTTCCGATTCTGCACTGTGCTTACACGCCCTGTTTTCGTCGAGAAGCAGGGAGCTATGGTCGAGATACTCGCGGCTTAATTCGACTGCATCAATTTAACAAAGTTGAGCTAGTAAAACTTGTCAAACCAGAAACTTCAGAGCAAGAACATCAAAACCTCGTCCGCAATGCAGAAGCAATTTTAGAAGCACTGAAGCTGCCGTATCGCACGATCGAGCTTTGTACTGGAGACTTAGGATTTGGAGCCGCGAAATGTTTTGATTTAGAAGTTTGGCTCCCCGCTTCAGGGACTTACCGCGAAATTTCTAGCTGCTCAAATTTTATGGATTTCCAGGCACGACGCGGAAATATTCGATTTAAGGATGCAGGACAGAAAGGCACACAGTTTGTCCATACGCTGAATGGTTCTGGGTTAGCGATTGGGCGCACGATGGCAGCCGTGCTAGAGAACTATCAACAATCGGATGGAACCGTGAAGGTTCCAGCGGTGTTACAGCCTTATTTGGGACGAGATCTGCTGTAATCTTATCGATTTCACCCCTCGATCGTGTTACATCCTATGAATGAAGCACAATCTCGCCAGAAAAGTCTTGAATAATTGAGATATCCCTCTCAAAAATAGCAATTATGGCGAAAACTGTTGCAGAGGCGATGAGCCGCGCTCCGATCACGGTTCACCCTGAAACCTCAATTACTGAAGTGATCAAAATCTTGGCAGAAAAGCGGATCAGCGGTCTGCCTGTCCTCGATGCAAATCAACATCTTGTCGGAATTATCTCCGAAACTGACCTGATGTGGCGTGAAACAGATGTCACACCGCCCGCCTACATCATGCTGCTCGACAGTGTGATTTATTTAGAAAATCCAGGGCGGTATGAAAAAGACTTACATAAAGCCCTGGGGCAAACCGTCGGCGAAGTCATGAGTTCCGTTCCAGTGACGACCGCTCCAGAAACTCCACTCTCAAAAGCTGCCAAATTGATGCACGATCGTAAAGTGCATCGACTGCCTGTGATCGATCAATCCGGTCAATTGGTCGGAATCCTCACGCGGGGCGACATCATTCGCACCATGGCAGCCGAACAAACCGAATAGCCCCATTTAATTCATGAGTATTACACCAGATTCTGTCCGAAATCTTTTACAATCTCAAGATTTTGGCGATCGCTTACGCGGCGTAAATCAACTGCGCCAACTCGATCCCGCGATCGCATTTGAACTTATTCAAATTCCTGTTGTCGATAGCAATGTTCGTGTGCGATACGCAGCAGTCAGCCAAGTTGCAACCCTGGGAAGTCAAAATCTCAGCGCAGCACTGCAACTTCTCCAAGTTGCTCTTGCAGATTTAGAACCCGATGTCCAAGCAGCAGCAGCAGACTCAATTTGCGCACTGAGACTCACTGACGCTTACGCCGATCTTGAAACACTCTATCGTCATACGTCAGAATGGCTCGTGCAGTTCAGCATCATTGCGGGATTGGGTGAATTAGGAGATCCGCGATCTTTCGATTTATTAGTGGAAGCACTGAATTCTGAAAATGAAGTGATCCAACCGGTCGCGATCGGGTCGCTCGGTGAACTCGGTGATGTCCGCGCCGTAGAATTACTCATCCCCTACGCGACAAACCCCGATTGGCAAATTCGCCAGCGAGTCGTGCAAGCCCTGGCAAGATTCAATACGCCAGACGCACGATCGACGATCGAAACACTCACTCAAGACGAAACAGAACTCGTTGCAGAACAGGCAAAGCAAGCCCTTGCCGCATAATATCCGGATCTGCACTAATCGGGTTGAACATTAGATCAAATTCACCAATCACCTGGATCTTCTCTATCAGATCCAGGTGATTTTGCTGCATTATACGTATAAAAATATACGTAATTTCTCTAGTAGCACGGAGTCTTCCGCATCGGCAATATCCTCATCAAAAAACCAGTGATATTGCTGTCCAGCTTAAAGCTTAAATGAATTCATCGGTACGGACAGGGCAATCACGGAGTATCTGCAATAACCTGGATATATCGAGAACAGCGCCCAGTTCCGAACCCAGTAACACTGAATTTCTCAAGCGTACCCCCCGCAGCGAGCCAACATTGAGTCATTTTGCAGATCTATTCTTCATTCCCTACTGTCATGAATAAACTGACTTCTCTCTCTCTTCTCGCGGGTCTTATTACAACTGGTACGATCGCAACATTTCAATCTGCTGCTGCTGCTGCTTCTTTCACCGCTCTCGATGCTAAAACTGCCTGTAGCCTGACAACCGTTACACCCACCGCAGGAAGTTTTTATGGTGACCCAACCTGTAATGTCAATGGCTTCACCCTAAAAGCAACCACGAATTCAGCAATTACAGGTGTGCCTGCGGTAGACCGTAATATCACATTTAAGGAAGTGGCAGGACTCGGCGGATTGGGGGTGAGAAATGGAGCAAACTCTGACCCATCGAGTGGCGAAATCGAGTTCGATGAGATGTTATCAGTTGGCTTTAACAACATTGGCATCTTGAAATCGCTGGATCTGAGCTTTCTGTATCGACCGGGTGTGTTTAACGATCAAGTCTTTGAAGTTGCTCTAGTCCAGGCAGATGGAGGACTGGGAACAGGAACTCTGCGTGTAACAGGTGCAAGTTCTGCGATATGGAGTTTTGCAGGCGGCACGGTCACAAATCTGTCACTTTCTTCAGTCGGGCAAGGGGGGTCCTATCGGATTACGAATCCATTTGGAGATCTCGAAATCGCAGGATTTAGCCTGACCGCAGTGCAGCAAACGGCTTCAAACGGCAGTACACCCGTAGGCGGCAGAAATTCAGACTTTACCCTGTCACGAGTTGAGGTGACGAAAGTGCCAGAACCGACAGCAATGGCAGGCTTGGGAATGTTTGGACTTCTTGCTTTTGCACGTCGTCGTAAAGTTCTCAAAGCAAACTAAATCTTTTCAGCAGCTAACTCTATCAGTGCGATCGTTGGATTCAACGATCGCTTTTTCTATGAGAATTCAACCGATAAGCTAACGGTTGTTGTCAGCGTTTGATTCGGTGCGATCGACAAGAGACGATCGCTTGTATTCAAAGCATTACGAGGGGCACTCCAGGGTTCTAGACAGTAAAAATCTCTGCCTTTCAATGTCCAAAAGACTAGAACGGGAAACTCATCTGCTGCGGTTAGTGTGATGCGAGTGTGACGACTCAGATCGGTCACATTGGAGACTTGGCGACTGATATTGAGAAATGCCCAGTCAATCTCATCTTGAGCAAAATCAAAGGTATTAAAGAAAGGTAGGCTTTCTTGAGTTCTTTGATCAAGCGCTTCACTCGCTGGAATTTCAAATCGCAATTGATGCTTTTCTAACGCGAGAAAGTAGGGATGAAAGCCGATCGAGAACGGCATGACTTCATCCGAGAGGTTTGTAATGTTCTGCGTAATCAGCAGCGTCTGACCTTGAAGAGCATAGGTGAAAGCCAGACGAAACGCGAAGGGATATTTTTCCAGCGTTTGCGCGTTGCTCGAAAGTCCGATCGTAAAACTCAACTCCCCTGCTGTTTTTTGCTCCACCACTTCCCAAGGTAAATCCCTGGCGAAGCCATGCTGCTTCAATGTGTAAGGCTGATTCTTGTAGGTGTAAGTATTATCGGGAAGATTGCCGCAGATGGGAAACAAAATCGGAATGCCTCCGCGCACCGAAAGCGTTGGATCTGCAAATCTTGCGGTATCCATATAGAGCAATTCACGTCCTTGGACTTGCCAACTGGTGATAATGCCCCCACGATCGGGAACGATTTCGAGCTTAGAGTTAGACGCTCGATCGAGCAAAACGTAAGTATCAAATTGTTGGCGACGACGTTCGATAGAAAACACAGGCAGGTGAAGGAATGATGGTTAGAGATTGAAAGCCGTCAGGGAGTCAGAACCGTCTGCTTCGGCATAGCGACGCTGCTTCGGCTCTAAGCGATTGCTAGGAATTGAGCGATTGTCGTCTAGAGAGGTATGAGGGTCTTGGGTTGCCGGTGGATTGGGAGCGGATTGCTGGGGAGCCATCGGAGCCTGTGAGCCATTGTTTTGATTGATGAATGAATTGTTGTTCCAGGGTTGGGCAGCGGGCTGGTTTGGAGCAGGTGAGGCTTCGCTGGATGGTGGAGGCTGCGATTCGCTAGAGGGAGTTTCGGTGGGTTCAGAACTTGGGGTAGAGTACGATTCGCTAGCAGGGGGTTCAGCGGGTGCAACAGGCTCAGAGGTTGGAGATTCAACCGGGGCTTCGTGAGCAGGAGGCTCAGTCGGTACTGCGTCTGTCGGGGAATGTTCAACAGATGAGGGCAGATCGCCCGATGCAGGAGCCTGTTCCATCGAAGGCTCGGATGAAGGTTCAATAAAGGGGGTTGTCTCATCGGTTGGCGCGCTCTCGGTCGGGGCAGGAGCCTGCTCAGTTGGGGCAGATTCAGGCGATACAGCAGGATTATCGGATGCAGGAGATTGTGAATCGATCGAGCTTCCATCTGGTTTTGTGACTGTATTTGCTCGCGCATCGATCACAACTGGAGATTTTAACGGCTGCCCAAACGAGTCGGACACGGATTCAATCTGATGCAGAATTTCTGATGCGCGTTCGTCTTGGGCGATTCTGGGCTGGAAACCTTTGACTTCGACAGGCAAGATTTCAACTTTCATCTGGCGATCTTTGAGTGCGACTCGCAGCATTGCACTGTCATAGACGCTCTCAGAGGTACCGCCAAAAATGAAATTGCCGAGCGAATAGACGACGGGACGACCTTTATAGAGTTCTGCTCCTTGCAAAATATTGGAATGATGCCCGACCACGAGATCTGCACCCTGGTCGATCGAGAAATGTGCTAGTCCAATTTGGGTTTCACTGGGATATTTAGAAATCTCTTCGCCCCAGTGAAAATTCACAATCACCCAATCTACTTGATCGCGAATGGCTTTGATATCAGCCGCAATGCGATCGTTGTGTTTTTGATTCGTGCCTGCTTGACTCGGTGTTGCTGCTTGCAGATCTGAGTCGTAGTACCCAAGGTAGGCGATACGCTGCCCATCGACATCGAGAATTTCAGGACGACGGGCTGATTTTTCGTCCAGTCCTGCTCCAAAATGGCGAATTCCTGCCTGGTCAAGCGTTTTTATCGTTTCATCTAAGCCTGCACTCTGGTAATCCATGATGCGATTGTTGGCGAGATTGACCAGATCGATGCCGCCATTTTTGAGAACTTCGACTTGGGATGGCTCGGCTTTGAACGGTTCAGCCTGCTTCGAGTCGGTTGCGGTGGTAAAGGGGGCTTCGAGATTGACGATCGAGATATCTGCGAGTCGAGATTCTTCTAAGCCTGCAAATGCCCATTTTTGGTCATCTTTGACGAGATCGGCGTAATGTTGGGTCAAGGCGACATCTCCCCCAAAAAGGAGCGTTGCAGTGCCGTCGTGATCGTGAGCGTTGATTTTGTCAACTTGAACGGACTCTAGAACGGCTTTGACTGTATCAGGTCGAGCCGTCACTTCTGAATTTGCCGCCGTTGCCGTCGTCTGATCGCTCGGAGAATCAGAATAGCCCAACCAGCATCCCATAATAAAAGCGGCGGCGGTCGTTCCGGTTAAGAGCAGCGATCGCAGGGCGCGAAACTGCACTTTCTGGCGAGTCACATGGCGAATCCGGGTTCTAATTTCAACAGGATCGACCGCTTGCGGCTCAGTTTCTGCGAGTTTTGCACGGCGAGCGGGTGAGAGAACTCTGACACTTTTGCGCCAGAGCATTTGCGGTTTGCCGATGAATCGGGTGACGACTTGAACACCATCGATCTCCTCGGAATTTAGTTTCCACAGGTGATGGCAAATGAAGCGCATCAGGTTTTTTTGAAACTCTGGCGATTTGGCATCGACTTCAGGAGAAGGATGGAACTCGACTAAAATTCTGATGCAGCCTGAGTGTTCTGCGAGTTCTGCTTGAGCAAATAGATTATGAGGTAACAGAAACACATTCAGCCAGTACGCGATTGCTTTGGGGTTGCCCGATCGCGCCAGTTCCAGCACGGAAGGCTGACCTAATTCTGCTGCGTAACTCATAACGTTCAAAACTCCACATGGATTTGGGCACAGAATACTAATACTGTAATTCTGCGAAGTTGAACGAATTTTATGGCATAAAAGCAGTTTTTTGTCACATCCTGAAAATCTTTTTTCGCGATCGCGTCATATTTCTAGGCTGGGATTGAATTGTACGGGGCGATTGCGCTTTCTCTATAAATACTAAATAATCGCAGCGAAGATAACGATCCAGGTTCTAGGAAGCGAGTAGGATAGGCATATTGACTGTGTTCACCTTTACGTTTGTTAAGCATGTCTGCTGATCCAAATCTAGCCTCATCGAATTCCCCAAACGGTGATATTTCGACCATTCCGACTCATGCAGAAGTCGCCCGTGAACGGATGGCGGCACATCAAAGATCTTTGGGGGTTGGTTCTCCGCCTCCCAATCCCAATCGATCGATTATTTTGCTGTTGGCATTGGCGATCGTGATTGCTGGACTCGTGATCAATCAGTTTTGGTTGATATTAGCAGGCTCGATCGTGGCGATTTTGCTCTCGGTTCAGATGCTGTTTCCAACGCTAAAGCCGATCTTAGTTGAATTAGTCACAGAGCAGGATCAAGGGGTCTTTTTGGGGACGGTTGGCTTGATTCTGGGGGCGATCGGGCTATCTCAGGCGCTTGGAGTGGGGAAAGTTCTGAGCGGGCTGTATCAGCAATTAAACTGGGAGGCGCTCGGGGCGTTAGGGGAAGTTTTCGGAGCGTTGGGGCAGATTTTGATCGCGATTTTAGCGGTTTATGTTGCGTGGCGGCAGTACATCATCTCGAAGGATCTGACGATTCAGCAGAATACGATTACGCAGCAGCAAACGATCGATACTTATTTCCAGGGCATTTCCGATCTGGTATTGGATGAGGAAGGATTGTTAGAAGATTGGCCGCAAGAAAGAGCGATCGCGGAAGGGCGCACAGCAGCGATTCTCAGCAGTGTCGATGGGTCAGGCAAGGCAAAGATTATCCGGTTTCTGTCGCGGGCGAAGTTGCTGTCTCCTTTGAAGCGAGATCAGCGTTTAGGACGAGCGATTCTTGATGGTTCAGGGGGCTATGCAGAAGATCGACTGCATGGAATTC
Organism: Leptolyngbya sp. Prado105; assembly: GCA_025454375.1. GTDB lineage: Bacteria > Cyanobacteriota > Cyanobacteriia > Leptolyngbyales > Leptolyngbyaceae > Leptolyngbya. The sequence continues at coordinate 24,189 of JALOOO010000031.1, forward strand.
GCGTGATCGATCTCGGAGTGATGCTAGCAGCAGCAGATTTAGCGGGAACGGATTTGCGCTGGACAGATTTGAGTGAGGCGAATCTGATTCGGGCAAATCTGACAAATTGCGATTTGGTAAAGACGAATTTTACGCGGACGGTTCTGTGTGGGGCAAGTTTTCGGGGGGCGGATTTGAGTGGGACGCGCTTCTTTTATGGAAAGCCTGAAACTGCGTCACCGCGAAGTCGAACAGAACTCCCGAGTTTTAAGACCGGACTGTATACAGGTGCGGTCGTTGAGAATGCTGATTTTACAGGCGTTGAGGATATGTCTGAGGAGCAGCGCTACTACTGCTGTGCTTGGGGGGGCACGAAGACGAGGGGAACGATTCCAGGCGGGTGTGAGGGGATTCCGAATAAGTTGGGGAGATAGAGAGTCGGCTTCGCAAGGGGGAGATGGGTGAAATTACAAGCTTGCTCTCTATCTCTCTATCCCATTAGTCTCCGATAACCTTTTCAACCGCTGCTTCTGCTTTTTCGATCAAACTTGCTTGATCAGGGTTTTCTTGCTTGAAGATTTTTAGATCCTTTTTATATTCGTTATCCAAGCCATCGGGGTCGTTTGCGGCTTCGGTTGCTTTTTCATAAGCCTCTTGCCGAGTTGCGTATTGTTCTCCATCTGGGCTGATCACTTCTGCTTGTCCGGGAGGTTGAGTCGAAACCTCAGCAAATGCAGGAGCAAAGAAACCTGTCCATCCAATTAGACCGACAAAAACAATAGCGAATACTTTCGCAATTAGACGTTTCATATATAAAGTCCTCAATGAAATTACAATCGCAGTAATCCTAAAAAATTCGCGATCGCATCTCCGTCTACCACAAGACAGAAGAACTGATATAAAAAGCTAATATGTCAATTGAGGTAAGGGTGAGCGACGCAGTACCGCTAAATCTTCTGCGTCTAATTCTACTGGGGTTCCACTGCGAATTAATTCTGCAAAGTCTTCATTCGGAATCATGATGCAGAGGGCATAAAGTCTATCTGCTCCGATGTTTCGGATCTCATGAATGCCTGTAGGCGGTACGAGTAAGCTATCGCCTGCTTGAATTCGTACTTCTTTGCCATCACAGATTGCGATCCCTTCGCCTTTGAGGATGAAGAACATTTCGATCGCGAGTTGATGCCGATTCGGAGGGGTCTTGCCGCCGATGTCGAAGATTTCGACACACAAAGTCAGAGAGAAATTTGCCATTGCAGGATCGAAAACGATCGCGAGGCGATTAGTATCTTGGGGGCTAATTCGGTAAGCCTGATACTCAGTGGGCGATTTGATGACCGGAATTACACAAGCGTCTTCCATCGATCGAGCCTCTACAAAGGGATATCCCGTAATTTATAGTTTGCAATTCACAAGTTTTGTTTGTTTGTTACAGATTGCGAATCAAGGAATCCTCACTTTAGCGAACCTGCTGCTTCAACTGCACTTTCGGAAATATTATCGTGAGCGGTGTTGATGCAGTCTAGCTAGATGAAAAGTGAAATCAGTAAATTGAAGCAGACTTAGCACCGGGGAAATTAGACCGTTTGATTGCTAGAACAACGGCGAATAGCGCGCATTAGCTTTATTGCTAAGGGTTCTAGGTTAGTGACCCTGACGAATATGAGAATTTTTGAATGAGCAAGTTGCGATCTTTTGAGCAAAATACGATCGCATTTTCCTGAGAAATGAGCCATTCCCTGAAAACGAGATAAAATGAGCGACTGACGATTAAATCTATAAATTCGTTATTCGTAAAGCTGATGGGACGTATCTTTATTTCCGCAGGACATGGCAATCGCATCAATGGAGTCACTGATCCAGGCGCAGTCGTCGCTGGGACAACTGAAGCGAGAGAGATGATCTTAACTCGCGATTTGATCGTGACCGAATTGCGATCGCGTGGAGCCGAAGTGCTGTCTGTCCCGGATACGCTGAGCGCCCCACAAGCGATCGACTGGATTAATGCACGGGCACGTCGAAATGATGTCGCCCTGGAAATTCGAGCCGATGCCTTTAGTAATCCGAGTGTACGAGGCTCAACCGTTTACTTTATTGCAAATAATCAACAGCGTCGTCAAAATGCAGAATTGCTCTTGCAGGCTCTGATTCGTCGAGTACCTCAATTGCCCAGTCGAGGCGCAAGACCTGATACCGATACCGGATTGGGAAGCCTGCCCTTTTGTCGTCAGATCAATTGTGGCTCGTTGCTAATGACGATCGGCTTCCTTACGAATCCTGACGATCGCTTTATTATTCAAAATCAGCGGCGAGATGTTGCTCTGGGAATTTCTGATGGACTAATCGCATGGGCGCGAGGGACTGCATTACCGCCAAATCAGCAGTTTCCAGAAATCAACATCAACTTGAATGGGCAACCGTACGGCGAAAAAGGGATTTTAGTGAATGGCAATTCTTTTGTGCCGATCGATTTGATTGATCGGCTCGGGATTGATTTATCAAAAGCACCGGATGTCGCTCGACAAAACTATCGCCAAGTTGTATTTGTTAGAGCAACCGATTTAGAAAAGTACAATCTTGTAGTAGACGTAGATTGGAATGCTCAGACCCGAACCGTGTTGATTCGATCAATTTTACGAGTCTGTGCCGGATCGCTCGATCGCATTATAGAACGAGGCAATACCTCCAGCGCTCAGCTATTGCTGTTTCTAAAAAACAATAATGAAGCGGCTGTTACCCAGTTTCCGACGATCGCGGATTTGTATCGGCAAGAAGGCGCGATCGAAGGGGTGAACTATGACATTGCTTTTAGTCAGATGTTACTAGAGACAAACTATCTCCGGTTTGGCGGAGATATCAAGCCGACTCAGAACAATTTTGCTGGCTTGGGTGATGTGGGGGGTGGTCCTGAAGGGGCAAGCTTTCCGAATGCTCAAATCGGTGTAAGAGCGCATATTCAACTGCTTAAGGCTTATGCGAGTACAGAACCTTTGGTGCAGGAGGTCGTTACGCCACGATTTCGATTTGTGACACGAGGAATTGCACCTTTGCTCGATCAATTGACCGGAAGATGGTCGGCTGATCCGCAGTACGCACAGAAGATTAGTGCAATTTTGAGACGGTTGTATAGTTCGGCAAATATTCTGTAGAAGTTACTGGCAGAGTTTTGCAGTATCAGATTGGGATTTTATGTAGAACTGAACACGATCGCAGCTTTGCTTGAGTAAGCTATCTAGGTCGAAATTCCAGGTGGTTAAGCCGACACGATCGCTGGTACTAATCAGCACATTTCCTTTAAATGCAACACTTGCAACCTTATCTTTTGTGCCAATTAGGGTTTTGAGTAATGCTCCAGTTTCAGCATCCCAGAGTCTAATCGTGCCGTCATCGCTGCCCGATGCAAGTACAGAATCATGAAAGCTTAAAGATGTGACCCCGCTACTATGACCCAGTAAAGTTTGCTTCGATTTCATCTCTTTGAGTGACCAAAGCTGAATCGTATTATCCCAACTAGCAGAAGCTAAAGTATCGTCCTTGACCGCTAGAGCCGCGATCGCTAATTGGTGTTCTCCGAGTACAGTTGAAGCTTCTTTGTCAATCTCCCAAATCCGGATCGTTTTATCTACACTTCCAGAAGCTAAACGCCCGTCTGGTAGGAAGTTCAGAGCAGTGACTTCCTCTTTGTGACCTAGCAAAGTTTTGAGCAGATTCCCCTTGATCGACCAAATTTTAATCGTCTTATCTGCACTGCCTGAAGCAAAAGTTTTACCCTCAGGATGAATGCTAAGTGCAGTAACGCGATCGCTGTGCCCGGTGAGGGTTTTAATCGATTCGCCTGTCTTCGTATTCCAGAGTCGAATGGTCTTATCTGCACTCGTCGAAATTAGCGTATCTCCAGTCAATCGAAGCTGAGTAATCGGAGCCGTATGACCTTTGAGAATGCGCGAGTCGAGTTGAATCGCATTTTCTGAAGTTGCGATCGCAGTAACCGTTCCATTCGTACTCATCGCAGCAAAGCCTGTGTTCAATTTTGGTAAAGCACTCAATTGCCAAATTCGAGCTGTCTTATCTGCACTAGCACTTAAGAGTTGAGTGCCTGCTGGACTAAAGCTCAGGTGCAGGATGGCTGCACCATGTCCTTGAATCGTTTTGAGTAAAGCTCCTTCTAAATTCCACAGTCGAATGGTTCGATCGATTGAACCTGTTACAATCATGCGCCCATCGGGACTATAACTTGCAGTATTGACTTGATCCTGGTGCCCTTCAAAAGCGACAAGTTCCTTGCCGCTGATCGTCCAAAGCTTCGCAACCGTATCCCCGCTCGTGAGAATCGATCGACCATTCGGCGCAATCATCACACTCGTCACCCGCTCTTTGTGAGCATTAAAGCTTCTCATGGCATTCGGTTTACCCATCTCCCAAAGTTTGACAGTTCCATCTTCGCCCCCTGAAACGATGCGTTGTCCTGCGATCGCAATGCGATTTACCCAGCCTCGATGTCCACGAAAGGTTTGAGCTTCTTTCATCGAGTCGAGTTGCCATTGTTTAATCGTGCCATCGCGACTACTTGACACCAGCGATCGACCATTTTCACTAAATTGCACATCCGTTACCCAATCTCGATGCCCGTTGAATGTCTCTAGTAACTTTCCTTCACGATCCCAAAGTTTAATCGTCTTATCTGCACTAGCCGTCGCGATTCGTTGATTGTCAGCGCTAAACGCAACCGCTAGAACCCGGTCTTTGTGCGTCAAATCTTGAATCAATGCGCCTTCACGCGACCAGAGCTTTGCGAAGCCATCATTGCTCACAGTTGCTATCAATTGCCCATCTGAACTCATCCGCACATCATTCACTTGCTGAGCATGACCTGTCAGACGATGAGATTCTTGAGTTTGAGAAATTGCTTGTTGCAGCGTCGCGATCGTCGTCGTTTTCACATCTGTTGGCAAGAAATTCCAGGGTCGATCGAGGTGCTTGAGTTGATGTCCTGCTTTGATTGCTGCTGTTAAAGCTTCAAGCTGCTGATTTGAATTGAGTAATGCTTCTGAAGAGGCTGAGATCGCTTGAATTTCACGAATTTGAGCATTGCGCTGATTCCAAGCGGCGAGACTCCCAAAGCCGAGTGCCGCAATTGCTAAAGATGCGATCGCGACGATTGCCTGCTGAGCGCGACGCAACCGACGTTTTAGAGCAATCTGCTCGCCTTGCCTTGCCGCGATACTTGCTTCGATAAATTCCTGAGTGTCTCGCGTCAGTTCATCCGTGTACTTGACATAGAGTTCTTCTGCTTCAGCAAGTCGCATTCCTCGCAGAAGTAAATCTGGAGCGCGATTGTTTTTCTGCCAATCGATCGCACATTGATCGATGGGACGTTGGACTTGCAGCCGTTTACGATTTTCGCTCAGCCACCAGCGCAGGGTTGACCAGTGCCGAATCAGAATTTCGTGAGCTACTTCGATCGTGACAATCGGCGCAATCTCAGTCTCTGCTAGACTCCCTCGACTCGCTGGAAGTTCTTCTGTGTTAATTACAATGAGCTTGGCAGCACTGAGCGCATGTAAGGTGCGATCGACTAAACTCGGCGAATATTTTGCAACTTCAAGATCTGCTTTTAACACTCGGCGACGGGTATCGTCTGTACCTTCACCCAACTGAGTCAAAGATAGAAAAATCCAACGCGCACAGCGCTGAGCTTCAGAATCTAAGCTGTCATAAGTCGCTTGGGCTTTCTGCTCTAATGCACCCTGCAAACCTCCAATCTCAGATTGGTAAGATTTGAGCGTCAACTCTCCAGTCTTCCGTTTTTGCCAAAGTTGCTCTAGGACAAATTCTAAAAGCGGTAAATCTCCGGGAGTTTTATCGAGTTCTTGTAGCAAAACTTCTACTAATCCTGACTCTACTTTCAATCCAACCTGCTCGGCGGGTCGAACAATCACCTGTCTATAATCTTCATCACTGAGACAAGGCGGAACAAGAATACTTGATCGCTGCAAAATTTCAGCGAGCTTCGGAATCTCCAACCCTGCTGCAACAAAATCTGCTCTAAGCGTCAGGACGAGCTTAAAT
>JALOOO010000207.1 GCA_025454375.1 Leptolyngbya sp. Prado105
TATTGCTGGTATTCAAGGAATGCCTCGTCGCTATTACACCTATCCTGAACAGTTTAAAATACTCAATCAGATTTCCACACTAGGCTCCTACATTATTTCCCTGGGCTTTGTAATCTCTGCAATCTATTTAGCTTATGCTGTTTTGCGAGGCAAAAAAGCATCTGATAATCCTTGGGGAGCAGAGACCTTGGAATGGAAAACTTCTTCTCCACCACCTCATGAGAATTTCTTAGAGACACCAGTTGTAACGCATGGTCCTTATGACTATGGCATGAGTGACTCAGAAGTTCCTCCTGCGAGTGATCCTGTTCCTGTGCAGTAGTTAGGTGACTGGCTTCGTTGTGTGGGACAGCAAGCCCCAAGCACTCTCAATTCAAAAAAAACGACATTAGCCTTCCCGACTTAATTAAAGTCTCCCCATCTCCTCAATTGACTATGACTCAAGTAATCATCGACCCCAGCAATTCGACCACCGCTCACGCTCACGAAGAACATCCCGATTTTCGGACACTCGGTTTACTCACCTTCTTGATTTCCGAATCTCTGATGTTCGGCGCGTTGTTCGCCACCTACCTCTTCATTCGAGGCATCACTCCAGAGTTTCCTCCCAAAGAAACTGAAGTAGAACTCCTCATCCCCAGCATCAACACGATCATTCTGATTTCGAGTAGCTTCGTCATCCACAAAGGCGATGTTGCCATCAAACAAAATGATGTCAAAGGAATGCGCCTCTGGTTTGGCATGACCGCCTTAATGGGAGCTATCTTCCTCGGCGGTCAGGTCTACGAATATCTCAATCTTGGGTACGGTCTGACCACCAACACCTTTGCAAATTGCTTCTACATGATGACCGGATTCCACGGTTTGCATGTGTTTATCGGCTTACTGCTCATCTTAGGGGTGATGTGGCGATCGCGCCGTCCGGGTCACTACTCTGACACGAAACACACTGGCATTGAGATGGCAGAAATCTACTGGCACTTTGTAGACATTATTTGGATTATCTTGTTTGGCTTGTTATACATCCTGACTCAATTCTAGCCATGTCCTCCCCAACTCTCTCCTGGTACAATGTCCCCGAAGATATCAAATCTCTGCTGCTCTCTGCTGCCCGGTCTTGGGAAGATACGGCTCAGTCTGAACAATACATCATTGAAGCGCTTGCAAAAGCAGACGTAAATCTTGATGTATTGATTACGGCATATCGCTACTTCTTCTACAAAAACAATCTCTGGATGGCACTGCAAGTCGCTCAGAAAGTCGTCGATCGCATTCGAGAACTTGAGCAATTGCCGGAGCCGTGGAGTGAATTAAAGCCGATTTTGCTCGATCGGCGAGAAGAGTCAAATATTCGGCTTTACCTCAATGCTTATGGAGCATCGGGGCTAGTCTGGGCGAAGTTGGGAGAACTCGAAAAAGCAAAGGAAATTACTTCTCGGATTAAAGAAATCGATGGCAAAGAATTTGGGGGTGCAACAGTTGTCTTTGATGTCTTGACCCAACCGCCTGAAGAAGATGACTAGCCTTTTCGGAACTCTGAAATCGCATAGAAACCTTCACCTCCTGCAAGACTATGAAAACTCTGGACTGGATTGTAACCGATGATGGACAGTGCCAAACTCGTCCGGCAACCCGCGAATGGGACTTAATCGAAGAACATTACTACCTCCATCGATTTCTCACCGAAGTGATTGATCTCCTTGCACAGGTCAAAGACGAGACAGATGAATGGGATCATTTGCCTCAACTGCGTCGCCTAGTTCGCAAACTGATCATCAATTCTTACTATGTCCGCACCCAATTTCTCGAACCCTGCCCGAAAACAGGAAGTTCGGTGCTGACGTTATACGATGAAATTGGCTATCCTTTAACCGTTCAGAATGTTACTTTTGCTCCCCGTTTAGTTTCGCCGATTCATAATCATGGCACTTGGGGCATTACGGCTGTGCTAAAAGGGCAAGAAAAGCAGACCTTCTGGCGGCGCGTTGACGATCCTAATTTTCCGAATAAAATCGAGCCGATCGGGGAAAAGATTATTAGCCCTGGCGAAATTGTGAGCTTTGCGCCAGAGGCGATTCACTGTGTGGAAGCGATCGGGGATGAGCCGACGGTGAGCTTTCAGCTTTACGGTGATACCCAACCGCGATCGCGGTTTTTCTTCGATCGTGAAACCCACACTGCAAAACCTTTCTAACCCTTGTCCCATCATGAAAACTAATCTAGGCGATGTCTTGGCAGTCTGTCTGATTACCTTCATCGTAATTGCACCCGCATTGGTTGTGTTTGCACTAGTTTGGTCTCACCATTTGCAGTTCATTCACCGCCCGTTTCCGCTAGCTCGAATCGCTGAAGTGCTTTCTCTAATGAGCATGAGTGGCTTCTTTTTCTTCCCGGTCTGGACTGCTTATCAATCTTACCAATCTGCAAAATTCAAGCAGAAAGTCGCCCGCTTAGAACGTCTCTGGCAACAAAGTATTTAAGGAGCTTAGTACCATGACTGAAGCAATTACTGACGAGAGACAGACTCAATATATTCAACTGATTCAAGAGCTACTGGCTTGTCCGAATGGGCAAGAACCGGAGGTGCTGGAGGCTCAGCCGGATCTGATTGATGCAGGGTTTGTGCAGATGTTGGTCAAAGTCTCATCGATGATGGCTCATGAGAACAATCCCGACGGTGCAAAATTTCTGATTCACGTCGCCCGCGAACTGGCAAAACAACTTGGACTTTACCCAGAGAAACCTAATGATGATCAATAATTTGAAACCCACCGAAACCGAAGCAGGAGAACTCGCGATCGCATTTCTTGCTGAAGATTTAGGGATTACGAGAGATGACCAGGAATGGTTGACTGTCATGTCTGCAAAATTTCTAGGTGAAAGTTGGTATGTCGTCGAAATTGGCATCGAAGGCACTCCGGACAAATGGGTTGTTCAAGTTTATGACACTCGCGAATGTGATCCGAGCTATACCTTCGTTTCACCTGTAAGTGCAGAAGATGATCATACTGATCTCGCAGAACTCCCAGAAGCGATCGCGAATGTCGTAATCGCAGAACGCAACGCCAGATAGCAATCTTAATTTGAGGCATAAAGTTTGACTGATTGGGGGGAGGAGCATCTCTCCCCATTTTCCTAGGGTAAAACTGTGCTGAGCCGCTTCAAAAGGGTTTGACTTGGCTCAACTCATGACTTAATTGCTCATGAATTCTTCCATTCGTCGCCAGGATTCTTCCCGTCTCAAGCTTCACAGGTGCTTGATCGTAAGCCGTGACTAATCCTCCCGCTTCTTCAACTAGCACCACTCCCGCCGCCATATCCCACAGCGACAATCCCCGCTCCCAGTAACCATCTAATTTGCCACAAGCCACATACGCTAAATCCAGCGCTGCCGCTCCGTCTCGACGCACCCCTTGAGTCAAATGCGTCAAATGACAGAACTCTGCATAGTTCGTATCATTCGTTTGTCGGCGATCGTAAGCAAACCCGGTCACGAGCAAACTCTGTTCTAATGTTTTAGTTGGAGAAACCTGAATCGATCGACGATTACAAGTCGCCCCCAACCCCTTCGCCGCTCGAAATAGCTCTTGATGAATTGGGTTATACACCACTCCAACTTGCGGAATTCCTTCAATTAACAACCCCACTGAAACGGCAACAAACGGGTATTGATGCGCATAATTTGTCGTACCGTCCAAAGGATCGATCGCCCACAGAAACTCACTTTGTCGATCGCCCATTTGCCCCGACTCTTCCGCTAAGATCGGATGTTCTGGCACATGCCGCTTCAGCACTGCTAAAACTGCCGCTTCTGCTGCTTGATCTGCCTCTGTCACCAAATCCCCCGGTCGTCCCTTCTCCCGAATCTCTTGTAGATTTCCCCAGTAGTGCTGCAAGACTGCTCCCGCCGAAAGGGCTGCTTCAGTTGCAATGTCGAGAAAGATTTCTAGATGACGAGAATTCATAAAAAAACACGATTGAACCCGTCAAAATCATAGATCATGCTGCGAGCAAGAATTCGATCAATTTCTCAAATTCAAAACGCAGGAGTGCGCATGTCGTATGCTGTGAATCAGTTGCCGCTAAAATCGATCGATGAACCAAACTCAAACATCTCCCAAAGTCATTGTCGTTGGAGCCGGGTGGGCTGGCTTAGGATCTGCCTACCATCTTGCACAACAAGGATATGATGTCACACTCCTCGAAGCAGGCGGCTATCCTGGAGGATTAGTTGCAGGCTGGAAAACGGCGCAGGGTCGATCAGTTGAGGCGGGCATTCATGGCTTTTGGTATCCTTACCGCAATATCTTTTCGCTGGTTAAAAAATTAGGGTTAAATCCTTTCACCGATTGGACGCGCTCTTCGCAATATTCTCCGAATGGCTTGGAGGTAGAATCGCCCATCTTTCAGCAAGAGCCTCGACTCCCAACTCCTTTGGGGACGTTCTTATACACTCGGTTCAAGCGACTGCCATTGAGCGATCGACTATCGGCTCTGCCTTTACTTTATGCCGTGATCGATTTTGATAACTCAGATGAGGCATGGAGACGCTACGATTCAGTCACAGCCCGCGAACTGTTCAAGCAGTTTGGAGTCTCTGCTCGGCTTTACAAAGAATCATTCGAGCCGATGCTACTGGTTGGACTATTTGCACCGGGAGAGCAATGTTCAGCCGCAGCAGCATTAGGGATGTTGTACTACTTTATCTTGGCGCATCAGCCTGATTTTGATGTGGTGTGGTGTCGGGGCACAGTGGGAGAGCAGATTTTCCGCCCTTGGGTCGAGCAGATTGAGCAAGCGGGTGGACGAGTTCTGACTCAAAAGCGCGTCAGTGATGTCATCCTTCAAGGCGGAAAAGCAACTGGAGTGGTGTGCGGAGAGGAAGTCTTTGAAGCGGATGCTGTGATCTTTTCGGTCGGGGTGACTGGAATGCAAAAGATTGTAGGAAGTAGTGCAAGTTTGCGGCAGTTTCCTGAATTTTGTAACTTAATGAATCTGAGTGCGATCGATGTTTTAGCAACGCGGCTGTGGTTCGATCGTAAAGTCACTGTTCCTCTGCCTTCAAATGCTTGCTTTGGGTTTGACAACACCACAGGCTGGACATTTTTTGATCTGAATGCACTGCATGATGAGTGGAGCCATGAACCCGGTAGCGTAATCGAAGCAGATTTTTACCATGCGAATCAGCTTTTGCCGATGAGTGATGCGGATATTATTACTAAGGTTCAACGAGATCTCGCCACCTGTGTGCCTGAATTTCGTCAGGCAAAAGTGATTGATAGTAGCGTGATTCGACTATCAAAAGCAGTGACGCACTTTTCTCCTGGAAGTTACCCGTCGATGCTGCCTGGAACAACGAGTTTGGCGAATGTCTTCATGAGTGGGGATTGGATTATTACTCGACATGGCTCCTGGTCGCAGGAGAAAGCTTATGTGACTGGACTAGAAGCTGCGAATCGAGTCATTGATCGCTTTGGAATGGGGACATCTGCTCCAATTCTTCCGATCGAGCCAGACGAGCCGCATATTCAGATAGCTCGGAGTGCGAATCGGACCATGAGAGAGTTGGCAAGCAGCTTTCTGCCACCGCTTTGGTTACCTTAGAGGGTGTCTGAAGAGACTATCAAGCCAGACGGCATCAGTATCATAAGCTGATCGACTTTCAGTTTGCATAAGCTGTCCCTAACAACCCTTACACAGCAAAGAAATAGGATATCAATCTAGACATCGATCAGCTTACAAAACTGCTGAAGTATTTTCAGATTGATTTTTTTAATGCGATCGCTTTATCGTCCTCAAGGAGATTAACGAGTCTCATTTTCTCAAATTAGCTTCATTGTTAGACTTATCTTGAGTCTCAACTGCATGTTGTTTGAGATCGGAGTCTCATTTTAGACTCAGAATAAGTCTAAACAAGTGTCTTAAATGAGAGAAAGATTTTGTTGTTTAGAAGAATAGGGTTGAAGATAGCGACGATTTGCTCTGACGTAGCAGTTGTAGTTTTTTCCTGACATGCTTCGGACGCGCATCCAGGGATTACCGTTTTTGTCTTTTGCATTGAGGAGAACTTCGTCTGCTCCTCCGCGTCCGACATCAGCTTGAAGGACTTCTGCAAGCTTAAATTGTCGAATGATAGGAGAATCGGCAGTCGCATCGCTGCGGCAGTTTAATTGGGGAGTAGTGACTTGCCAGAGTGCGCCGCGCATGAGCGGGGATTGGGCGGTTCCTTTGATAGGTGCATCATTGCTGAAGTAGTTGCCTTGGCGATCGGGGTTGGGGCTGCGAGATTGAGAGAGGGTTGGAGTTGCGATCGTAATGGCAAGACTGGTCAGTGCCAGAACTAAGGAGTGTGATTTTCTCATGCTGTTGGTGAAGTGGATTAAATCGGATTTGATGTTGAATCTAGGCGATGTTGATCATGGTTTTAGTAGGGAGTGCTATCGAATTGCGATGCTGTGTTCGGGTTCTTGAGAGTTAGAGCGATCGCGTAAAAGTAACCGAATCTCTTTTCTGTAGTTGTTACTACACAATGATGATCAGATTAGTCTGTCTTACAAAATAGCAACATTCATTTAACAATTGCATCTTAGATTTAAACAGTGATTTGCTTTATAGTTGAATCTGTAGCAACCCTACTTATTATTTTAGTTCAGGAGTGCTGCTAGTGTGTGCCGCATGGATTTCCTCATATCAGGGAAGAAGTGATGCTACGGATTAATTGCCTGTTCTGACCCAGGTTGATATCACTCTGGCATCAACAGCCTGGAAGCAATGCGTCAGTTTGAAATGGATAGCATCTTCATGCTCTGTAAGGAATATTTATTATGACGAACCCAGCATCATCGGTTCCCAGCTTTCTGCGGGATGCGTTTGAATCTCATGCTACGTATAGTAATCTGCAAAAGCAGGATGTTCAGAAACGTGCCTTGAAGTGGTTGCAGATCCACATTAATACTGAGCTTGCAGACAAAACTATCATGGAACAGTTCACCCATCGATGGCGTGTAGGAGCTAGTAAACCTACTATTTCTGACCAATCGCCTTTATACCTGGAGGTTATTCCCGGTTCTTATAGAAAATCGGGTGATGGTCATCAAGAGGATGCTCTAGGTTTTCTACAAGAGGTTGTTCCCTTGCAGATGCAGGAACAGTTTCAACTGCGATGGAATGCAAAGACAAAGTTGGAGATTTCTAGCTCATCGGGAGCATCGTTCAAGGTTGACGATCGAGCAATGGAACTTTTGCAACAGGAGGATCCTGATGGGAGCGGGACAGCCTGGTATCACGCAGAACATCGGCAAGTTTACTATTTGCTGTCGTCTGAGCCAAAGGGAGATGATTTGCTCGTGGTGCTGACTGAGGAGATCAGTCCGGAGAATCGGCATACCTGGTTTGTTGCTCAGAGTGATGTCAAGGTTTCTACTGTGTAAGTGGAAATCGATTACCTCCATCGTGCGATCGCAAAAAACGCTTCGCTATAGTAGGATGATGATGCTCAGCATCTGCTGCAAACAAGGGCTGTATCGAACCCAACGGTCTTTCGGCAACCCGTGCGAATGGGTGGTGTTTGCCTATGTCTTGACTGAAGCAGGTGCAGTTTTATCATTGAAGAATGCAAAAGCTCACGATCACTCGACCTGACGACTGGCATCTCCATCTCCGCGACGGCGCGGCGTTGAAAGCGGTTCTGCCGCATACGGTGCGGCAGTTTGCCCGCGCGATTATTATGCCAAATTTGAAGCCTCCAGTCCGCTTGGTCTCTGATGCGGCAGCTTATCGCGATCGTATTCTTGCAGCAGTTCCCTCTGGGCAACAGTTTGAGCCACTGATGACGCTCTATCTGACTGACAGTACAAATTCGGAAGAAATTATCGCGGCGAAAGCCTCTCAGTTTGTCAAAGCGATCAAGTACTACCCAGCCGGGGCAACGACGAATTCGGATCTTGGGGTGACGGACATTCGTAAGTGCGATCGTGTCTTTGAAGCGATGCAGCAGGTCGATTTGCCTTTACTTCTGCATGGAGAAGTGAGCGATCATACGGTTGATGTGTTCGATCGCGAGAAGGTGTTTATTGAGAGACATTTGATTCCTCTGAAGCAACGATTTCCCAGCTTGCGTGTAGTGCTTGAACACATTACGACTTCAGATGCGGTGCAGTATGTTCTCTCTGCGAACAATATTGCTGCGACCATTACGCCACAACATTTGTTATTTAACCGCAATAGTCTATTTCAAGGTGGCATTCGTCCTCATTTTTATTGTTTGCCCATTTTGAAACGAGAAGAGCATCGATCGGCGCTTTTGCAGGCGGCGACTTCTGGGAATTCTAAGTTTTTTCTGGGCACTGATAGCGCTCCTCATGCTCGGAATAGTAAAGAAAGTTTTTGTGGCTGTGCGGGTTGCTATTCGGCTCTGCACGCGATGGAGTTGTATGCCGAAGTGTTTGAGAGGGCTAATGCTCTTGATAAGCTTGAAGCTTTTGCTAGCTTCTATGGAGCCGATTTTTATCAACTTCCCCGCAATTCTGAACAGATTACTTTGACGAGAACGACTTGGCGTGTTCCTGATGAAGTTCCATTTCCGGAGTCTGGACTTGTGCCTTTATGGGCAGGTGAAGAAATGACTTGGCAGATGGCTTGATGCTAGCAGGAGTGTAGCGAATTGATTTGGATTATCGGTCTAACGACCCCAATCACCCGCCGCAGATAACCTCGAACACTTAGCAGACAACCTCTCGACGGTCGGTGTGCATTGGGCTTGTTATACGGCTGCTTGTCAGGCACTCATGCGGCATTGAATGCAGATTTGAGCGCTTCAATATCGATTTTCGTCATTCGCAACATTGCCTGCATTGCTCGGTCTGCCGCTTGTCGATCCGAAGAACCCAAGAGCTTCGGCAGGATGTGAGGGATAATTTGCCACGATACGCCGAAGCGGTCTTTTAGCCAAGCGCATCGACCTTCTGCACCGCCGTTGGCTGTAAGTGCGTTCCACAGCCGATCCGTCTCTTCTTGGTCTTTTGTGGTCACTGAGATCGAGGCAGCTTCGGTGTGTTTGTACTGTGATCCACCATTCAACGCTTGAAATGGCACTCCGTCAAGCGTGAACGTCACCATTACAGGCGAGACAC
>JALOOO010000208.1 GCA_025454375.1 Leptolyngbya sp. Prado105
GGGCAACAGTACGCATAGAATCAGAGTAGGATATTCGTTCATCTACCAGTTTACAAGAATCTGGAAACTGGGTAATGATTTTTGCATAAGGACTTATTATTATGCCTGCCTTGCGGCGAAGGAATTTATAGAGTCAGTAAATTGTTATTGATCGCTCAACAATGTATAAGATCGAGATCCTGGATCTCAATAGTTCCCCGGTACAGAATGTGGGGCACAAAGTTAAAAAGAAAGGGAGCTTCACCAGCTGCTTTCGTAAATTTCCAATATTCCAGGGTTGCAGTGGGTAATTTGACAATGTTACTTAATCGTTCTTCTGAAAAAGGAACAAACTTTGTTGAGGAACAATTGAAATCATCTAACTGTTCTGGCACTTTGAGGAGCGTTCTTAAAAAGATGACCGTGTTCTCTTCAGAAAAACCAACACTGGTAGGATGAATGATAAACCAGAGGCGAGGATGCCAATCCAATCCAATATTAATGAACGCATCGCGGATTTGAGCAGGATGAACTGGGGAACAATGTAGAACATCATTCCACAAACAATTCAATGGAAAGACTTGACGCTGCATCAGACGCTCTCGTCCCACATATTTTTTAGCATGGATGGTGTAAACTTCTGGAAAGTGTACTTTAAGCTGATTCAGCGGATATAAAACTTTCCCTGACAATTTTTTTGGCACTGAGTGATAAATAAAAGACACAATGGCTGTAAACTCCTTTGCTAATTGCAACAACTGGCAACGAAATCATAGACAATCGCATCTTCATCTCAAATGCTGGTAAATATCCCATGAATTCCAATAGCTACCAAGATTGCGCTGAGCAATGTCCACACTCCTTCGGCAAACAGATTAATGCGATGAATATTCTGTTGGGTTTCTGCTTTGAATAAAGTGGACAAATCGGATGAGCTTTGGGCAATGGCTTCGTAAGATTGATAAGTTTCTTGTAATGCATTCCAGTCTATGAGAGCAAAATGCCCAAAGATAGCAATTCCCGCGGCACCTGGAAGGATAATCAGTAGCGCAAGCATGGTATAGCGCATGGGTTAGTCTCTTGAAACATTGCTTTACTATAGGTCGCGCACGTAGGGTCGCAGTACTTGCATCCAATTGTCCAAGGCTTGTGCATATTCGCCTGAGCAACGTTCAAGTCTGTAATCTGGGATATTCAATTGTTGCATCAGATCGACGTAGGAATCTGGAGAACTACCGTAGAGCAAACACATGATGTTAAAAAAACGCTGCATATCGAACGAGTGTTCGTCCCAATAGGGCATAGCTGTCGTATCTTGTCCACTCGACTTCAAGTAAAACCAACCAGCAGCAGCTTGTGCAGCAATATGCCCAATCTCAGTACGAGACATAATAATAGTGGCAAACTGATCGACTGCATCTTCTTCTCGACCCAATACAGGTGTGTTTGATATATCAACGATGGCATGCCCTAATTCGTGCAGCAATACGAATGAAAGTGCTCCAACGGTCGCAACTTCGGTCGGAACTCCAACGTCGTGAGTGTTGTAAAGTCCAAGATAGTAATCAACCAGTTCGTAGCACATAACAATTTGACGATCCTCTGAAGCATAAAAAGCGTTGACTGTGCCACACTCAGCTTGCAGGACCGTTATGGGTTCAGGAAGTGCTAATACCTGATTCATCGGATTCACAAATCGTTCTAGCGTTTGCGTCCGCTCCATGAGTCCTTGAATTTCTTGAACACGTGGCGATTGAGCTGGATCATAAGCAACTTGTAAACTGACTGGTATAGAGGTTGTTTGCTGCTTTAAGCCCGTTTCACGATGTGACCAATACAAGGGCAAGTGCGCTCTGGTTGGTTGAGCAATAGTAACCATTGAGAAACTCAGAGTCAGCAATACACCAGTCAGCATCCAGATGATTACTTTTTTTAACTTGACTGTCACGCTAAATCTCCTGCAAATGGCGAAAACTTTAACGTTCGGGTAGTGCTAGCCTGAGGAATAGACTCTGGTTTGTTCTTATACTATGAATACTATGAGTCCAGAAAACATTGCTTCAATTGTCTGATCAGTTGAAATTATACAATCGATCGGACAATTGAAATTCACCCGATCAGCCGATGGTTCAATTTTGGAAGTTATGCCTATAGTTGCATAACGCGACTTTAAGTTGCCAACTGTAGCAGTCTGGAAGTTACTTAAGGAGCTTAGCTGATGATTAATTTGGAAGACTCGTTGACGATCGCACAGCAAATCGATATTCACGCTCCCCGCCTTCGTGTATGGGAGGTGCTATCCGATTTGGCTGCCTACCATCATTGGAGTCCTAATCTGCGGGTAGATGCAGGGCCGCCTGATTTGGAGATTGGAGCAAAAGCCCAACTTCTCGCATCTCCTGATACCCCGCACGAGCGCCGTTTCACGGTTGAAATCATTCAAGTCTCTTCACCCGCTTTTTTGGCATGGCGAGGCGGAGAATCTAGTGTTTTCCAGGGTATTCATCGCTTTGAGATACAGGAACAAGGACGAAACCAGACACGACTCTTGAATACTGAATCTTTTAGCGGTGAGATGGCGACTACCATCCTACAAATGAGTCGAACTGTTTTGGAAGCAGAGTTTTCTGCCTTCAATGAGGCTTTGAAGAGAAGGGTGGAAGCGATCGCCTGACATTTCTTTCCTGATATTAAAGTTCGGGGCACACAAATTCTACTTGAACTGCCCTGAGCGTTAGTGATTGCTCCTAATTGCTGTGAAGCAGATTTTACTGGAGGCGCAGCGTAGCGCACGTTGTCTGGGATCTCTAAGGTCATCCTGTTCGCATTATTACGTTGCATCTCGAAAGGTACGAGTGCTGTTTTCTGGTGGAAAAGTGCAAAGATTTCGCCAAGGTGAATCGCCGATTTTCTCGATAAATGTCAAGTTGTGAAATGTAATTGTCCATTCTTCCACAAGCTCGCAAATCAACTCGAATTGCTGAATTGAGCATGTCCCGTTTCGAGGGTGAACGAGTGTAATATGAGGTTTCTGTTTACGGCAATTTGTTTTACCTAGGATGCGACGGCGCAATTCGTCAAAGTCATTAGTTGAACCGACCACGGGAAGGTAGACCAAATTGTTCTCGCGTGTTGGGGTTCCAAAACTCAAAGTAATGTTTATCGAAGTAATTTGCTTGGTTGTGGTTTGTGTCGTAGCCCAGTCGTTAACCTTATCATCACGACATAGCGTTACGTGAGCCGCGATCAGACTATACTGCGCAGGATTAAAACGCTGGCGAATTGGGTCGATCTGTGACCGAAATTGTTCTGGCACAAAAAGCGTGATTTGTCTTCTCTGCTCTAATTCCATCAGTGGCATAAAAGCTAAGTTCAACGGCTGTAGATCGACTCGAAACGTTAGATGAGTAAACCCTCAGCTGTTTGTTATATTGACGTGTTAGGCTGTCGGATTCAGTCCGGTAAACTAACGACCTATTGCGGCAAACGCCGGAAAAAATTCAACAAACTGGAGCAAGGACTTCTCACATTCTTAGGATTATACCCGTTGGACTAAGGGTGAGGTTGAGCAATGCTGACTCACGCTCCAATACCGAGCAGAGTAATTAAGATACACGATAATTCTCCCTGTATAAGCTTTTCTTAGTCTATTCCTTACTTTCTTCGGGGAATAGTCGAGACAAATGGGGATCTTCAATGTCAGCTTCTAAGCATTCCATATAGACCAGATCGCAAATCCGATTGCCAAAGCGTCGTGCCTTTTTTCTGCGGCCAAATTCTCGAAATCCAGCTTTCTCATAGGCACGTATTCCCGCTTTATTAAAGCTATAGACTGTTAGCATAATATTACATAAGGATAGTATCATAAAACCATAATCGAGAGTTAGCTTTACTGCTTCCGATCCTAGACCCTGTCTCCATAGGCTTTTCTCTCCGATGATTATATCTAAATCAGCAATACGATGGAATGGATTTACATCCAGCAGCATTGTGCATCCAATCAATTTCATTTCTAAAAGCTCATAAACTGCAAATGCAAATATCTTTTCATTTTTTGTAGCCCGAGTGTACCAGTTCTCTAAATTTTCCCAGGACATCGGACTCCATCGTGGATTGTAGGTACACGTTACTTCTAGATCGTTAAACCATTGCCAAAATTGCGGAAGATGCTTTTGACACAGAGGGCCAAGAGCAACTTTGCTGCCCCTAACATTGATGATAGGCTGCTCAGTGATTGCCACGAGACTTTATCCTCTCGAATGATACTCTTCAGGGAAGTTTTATTGCTATGAGCAAGTATTCGGTATCCTACTGAACACTCGCGCTCATTTACGGGCGTTTTGAGCGTTGCGGGAGGAGGTACATGAACAGGTAGTAGCCAATGCCAAATAAGCAAGCCACGAGGATGCCAATGAGCGCACCACTCGAAAGGTTGCCACCAGTCCATACAACGGCTCCCATCCATGCAAGCAAGAAAAGGACAGCAGCTACAAGTGAATGTTCTTGTGCTTTGGTGTGTTCCGTCATATTAGAACTCCTTGAACCGGTCGCTCATCCTGTGGAAGTAGATTGCCAAACGCTTGCAATCAATATTTCTTGCTCGCTAGCGCTACACCTGCCATGAATTTATCCTCTCGTAAAGTCAGCCGCGTCAATTTTCGCAACGGGAATCCCGATCAACCTGGCTAAGAGCATTCCTTGCGCTTCAATCAACGTATCATCTCTATTCTCAGTGATATCCAATTGCCCAAATCGAAGTGACCCCGTCAGCACCAAACGATCTTGCCCGTCTTTGAAGTCCCGGATCATGTCTTTTCCACCTGCTTCCAGGATGAAGCGATCGCGCCCATTGCCCCCAATTAAAATATCAACGCTTCTGCCTCCCCTGAGAGTATCCTTTCCACCGCCCCCTCTGAGGGTATCCTTTCCAGCCCCACCAAACAGATCATCGTTGCCCTGGCTGCCGTTTAATTTGTCTTTGCCGCCGTTACCCAATATGCTGTCGCTTCCCCCCAAACCAGTCAACGTATCGGTTCCCCCCAAGCCGATAATGGTGTCGTTGCCCGATCCACCGCGCAGGCGATCGCGTCCGGGAGTTCCAGTTAGAATTAGCCCGCTTCCTGATCCGCCGCCTGATGGGGGAGTATTCGCAAAGCGCTGAGCAAATACCTCGTTATTTCCGCTTGTACTTGCTCCTGTCCAAGCCAAAATATAGTTACCTGTGCCGTCCATTGCGATTGCAACTGGATCAGATGGGAGGGCTTCAAACGTATCTCCGTCTACATCAAACTCGGCTTGGGCAATGTTTGTGCGGTCAAAGCGACGGGCAAGTTGCCCGCTATTGCGACTCCATGTGACAACAAAATCTCCATCTTCTCCCAGTGCCACATTAGGATTAATTCCAGAGGTTGTCACTGCCAGCTTGCCGCTGAGGGGACTGCCGGTGTTAGCATAGCGCTGGGCAAAAATACTGGCGTTGCCGCCATACCAAGCAACGACAAAATTTCCAGCCGCATCCATATCTACCATCGGCACTTCTGAGGCTGAGTTGACTATACTATCTACCAAAAAAGCGCCCTCGCGAGGATTCCCAGCACTGTCAAAGCGTTGGGCGAAAATATTGTGATTAGACTGCGAGCCAACCTCAGTATTCCAGACCACAACATAGTTGCCGCTAGCATCCATCGCCACATCGATTTTGGCATCAGTTGATGCTTCAACAGTTGCCACCAGTGATTCCCCGCCTTGAGCAACCCCCTGTGCGTTGTAACGCTGTGTATAGATGTTGTAATTTCTGTTATTTTGGCTGCGGCTACCCCAAACAGCCACAAAATTGCCATTGCCATCCATCGCCACCATTGCATCACTTTGGAGTGCCTCGATAGTGGTGTTAACTTGGAACTCTGACCCCAATCGATTTCCGGCACTGTCATAGAGTTGAGCAAAAATGCCGCGATCTCTATCTGCCCCCGCACCTCTTGCAGGATCGTTACCCTCTCCTTCCCAAATGATTACGAAATTTCCATTTGCAGCCATTGCGATGTCTGGGTTCCCCTGCTGTCTAGCGATCGTCGTATTGACTCTAAATTCTTCTCCCAAAGAAACGCCGTCTCTGGAATAGCGTTGAGCATAGACCCCAGTGCTATCACCATCTTGCCCATTGCTTTGCCACGTCACTACGAAATTTCCTGCTGCATCCGTAGCGACCGCAGGTGACTCTTGATCGGAAAGCACATCAGTCGGAATATTAAACGTGTTGACTTGAAATTGAACACCGAGCTTCGGGTCTGCCATCTTTCAGCCTCCATTCACCACAAACTGTTTATTGTTCTGGGTTCAAACGTCAATGCAGCCCCTAGTCAATCCAACTATGAGTCACCTGCTACCGCATCAGGACAACCAAAAAGCAGGTTTGTGTTGAGTTTAGTATAACTAGACATTAGTGAATGAGCATCAATCGTTGGGGCTTGTCCGATCGGGCATTAATTGGGGACAAATTATGACCGATCGGGCGATATCAAGATTGACTTCGGTACTGTAGTAATAGTGGAATGATTCGTATCCTCAAGTACCTATGCGATGGTCTATCAGATCAGGTCAGCAATTGAACCCCATCCCAGCAGGTTGGAGATGGCTAAAATGTCGAGTTGAGAGGTTTATAACTCGCTTTAAGTCGTGCCCAGAATCAACCGACTATTTAATTTGGCGACAGCAGTTTTTCCTGAAGCGACTGCGTTTGGGTCTGCGATTAGGAACATTTTGGTCTTTGATCGCAGCAATTACAGGAACTTACTATGTTTTGGTTGATATTGAAGAATTGAGAGCAAATTTCCTTAGATTCTTTGGTGATGCATCGATCGCTGATTCTCTTCAAAGGGCAACAATTGTTTATAATTCTGTCGCACTAACTCTACTGATACTTTGTTTAATTGGATGGCGAACCGCATGGGGAAAACGACATCCCGCTCTGCTGTTTCTTGGATTTGCCTGTTCGCTCAATGAGTTTCTTGGGCAGGTGATCACGACCTTCTTTCACATCCCGATAACACCCGATACGCTCATCTTTCTGGCGATCGCCATTTTGATTCCCGTGCGTTGGCGACTTCATCTGATCGCGCAAGCTTTGCCGATCGTTTATTACGCAATGGTTTATCCAATCATCGGGCTAACGACATTAGGAACAACAGATACCTTCAAGCTATATACAGGAGAAACAATCATCGAGATCGCTTGGGTTTCCTCTGTCAGTATTCTTGCTGTGTATTTGTACGAACGGCTGAAGCGATCGGAGTTTGAAGCGCATCGTCAACTCAAGGTATTTTTACATTCTGTTTCGCATGATTTGCAAACCCCAGTAGTGGGAACTTCGATCGTCCTCAAAAGCCTACTGGATCAACCTGTTAATGGATGCAACGATGAGATTCGAGTGAAGCGATCGGTGATTGAACAACTACTACAAGGAAGCGATCGTCAACTGAATTTGATCAACTCTCTGGTGGAATCTCATACTACCGAAATCCAGGGGATAATTCTTCACTGTGAACCCGTTCAACTCAAGTCATTAATAGATTCCGTACTTATTGATTTACAGCATAGCTTAGTTAAAAAACGAGTTCAGTTAGTCAATCATGTCACTAGTGAACTTCCTTTAGTGAACGCAGATGCAAATCAACTTTGGCGAGTATTCAGCAACTTAATTGGAAATGCATTGAAGCATAATCCACATGACATTCAGTTAACTCTAGATGCGATCGTGCTAAAGCCAGGACAAAGGAGTGAATGGGTGGATAGGTGGATGGGCGAAAGAACAGGAAGGATAAGCCAAATCCAACAATGCTCGAACATTTCGATGCTGCTTTGCATCGTTCAAGATAATGGAATTGGAATTGTAACAGAACAATGCCAGCGATTATTTGAGCTTTATACACGGGGAAATCGAGCGCGATATATGCCAGGGTTAGGTTTGGGATTATACCTTTGTCAACAAATCATCTCAGCCCACGGCGGAGAGATCGGTGTAAATAGTCATCCGGGAAAAGGATCAATGTTTTGGTTTACCCTACCCCTATATCCAACCTGCCCGTAGCGCTACAACGGCTGCCTGGACGCGATCGTCAACGGCTAGCTTGTTCATAATGCTGCGAATATGGGCTTTGACGGTGCTAAGGCTGATGTAAAGGGTAGATGCAATTTCTGGATTGCTGCCCCCTTCCACAATTAGCTTCAGGACTTCTAGTTCTCGCTCTGTTAAAGGAGATGTTCTTTGACTTTGAGGAACAGGTTGCAAATGTCGCACCACACATTGAGCCACTTGTGGGTCAAGATAAATCGCTCCGTCCTGGATACAGGCGATCGCCATCACCAACTTTTCCAACCCTACACCCTTCACACAATAGCCATCTGCTCCGCTCGATAATGCTGCAATAATTTCCTGCTCAGATTTGTGCGATGTCAGCATCATAACTCGTGTCGAGGGTAAACTAGCCCGAATCTGTTTGGTTGCTGCAATACCGTCCAATTCGGGTAGCCCAATATCCATCAACACCAAATCTGGCTGAAACCGCATTGCTGCCTCAACACCAGAATAACCATCCTCAACCTGGTCAATAATTTCTAGTTGAGAATAATCTTTCAATAGATGCTCTAAGCCTAGCTGCATAACTGGATCGTCTTCTACGATCAGAAGGCGCAGGGCAGGGAGTTGAAGACTGAAAGTCGCTGTTAAAGAATCCATAAATCAAGGAGCGATCACTGCTCTAGTTACTACAGTTGCATCACCATTATCCTCTCTCAATTACCGTCCTCACTAACCTTACTCTATGCGCTTTTGATTACTACGGACTATCTCAAGCCACGGTCTCAACTGACCCACTGTGCAGTTATTTGCTTTCCCGAAAATTGACTTTGCGAACGAGTGGAATGATGACATTGCACTGAGCCAGCTAACGTCGTAGTTGAGCGGCGGCAAACAACTCCTGCATCATAACCGATCGCCCCTGTTCCGCCGTTCCAACGTAGTGTTAGCCCTCTTGCTTAGGATCGTGGATTAAATAAGGTGTAATTCTACCCTCTACATCTGTAAGCTAGAGAGAACGGTGAGTCACAGGTGAAATGATGCCATCCTACCCT
>JALOOO010000209.1 GCA_025454375.1 Leptolyngbya sp. Prado105
ACAAAATCTCTTTGAATTTAGAAGTTCTTTTTTGAAATCGATAGAATTTTTAGAGTTGTAGAGTTGTGCAGACTTAGTGCTCTTACAAGTGAACAAGGTCTCATAATAAAAAATTGATCGTAATGAATTAGATAAATTCTTGTAATTCTTATGTGTTAAAGCTTTTAAGCTTATCACTTAACGATTCATAAGGCACTTTTGGCTGAGTTTTCAATCCGAATAGCGTTAAGGTCTGTAACGTTTTGCTGAGGTTAGATTTGTTGAGATCCCTTTATCTTTTATGATTTGAATTGCCATTTTCCAAGTTTTATAAAGCTGGAGGTTTGTGTAACGTGGCGATTCCTCTATTAGCTTATTCACCATCTTGTCCCAATCAACGTGTTGATGCGTTGGGTGCACCAGATAATGAAGCTATCATTTATTCAACCGATAATCAGTACTCGCCTACCGAGATGGGTGATCTGATCAATGCTGCTTATCGTCAGATCTTTTTTCATGCCTTTCGTTGGGATCGTGAGATTATTCTAGAATCTCAGCTTCGCAATCGGCAGATCACAGTGCGTGATTTTATCCGAGGTTTGTTGCTCTCGAATACATTCATTGATAGCTTTTACAACAAAAATAGTAACTATCGCTTTGTAGAACACTGTGTTCAGAAAGTGCTAGGTCGCAAAGTGTATAATGAAGCGGAGAAAATTGCTTGGTCAGCGATCGTGATGACCGAAGGAGTCAAGGGCTTTGTTGATAAGCTTTTGAACAGTGACGAGTACATTGATAACTTTGGTGAAAACACAGTTCCCTACCATCGTCGTCGCACTTTACCCAGTCGTGCGATCGGTGAAGTGCCCTTCAATATTACTTCGCCTCGATATGATGCCTACTACCGTCAGAAGTTAGGCTTCCCCCAAACGATCTGGCAAGAAGTAGTGCGTGGATTCCGTTCTTACCAAGATCAGCCTAAAGCGGGCGATCCAACGCTGTTCCTCAATATGGCAAGCAGCATGAACAAACAGGTTAGTAATCCGGGTCGTGTCTCGGTTTACGAGATTGATATTGAGAAGTCTGTTCCTTATCGCAAGCGGTAGTACTTTTTGCGATCGCAATCCGATTTGGATGCTGGAGAACTCACTTCATCATCTAAATCGGATTCATTATTTTAGTCACGAATCGTTTTAGTCACGAACCCACAGCGCCAAGCCACCCCCACGACCGCGTGCCGCAATCAGATCATCCGTAATCAGAAAGAATGCAAAGAACGGAAGTTTTGAGATCTTCATCTCTGCAAATTCTTTTTCTTTCGCTTCCCCGCCTCGAACTGCACCTTTTTTCAGCACGATCGAGCCTAAAGAAACCTGAATCTGCGTAAATTCAAACGCCAGCAAATTCTTTTTCGGCTGAAACCTTGCAGGACCTGTAAATCTCAACTGCAACGCTCCAATCTGCGCGAGATTTCCGATTTTTTCCGCTCCATCCCGCTCAAAAGAAATCTGAGCCTTTGCCAATTTCGGAACGTAATAGCCTTTTTTTAATTGAATCCCGCCTTGTCGAAGTTTGCGGGTTCCTGTGGCGAAGCAGAGTCGCCACTGTCCAATTAACTGATCAAAAGAAAATGGCTGCGGACTTTGTTTTGCAGATTTTTCTGCCTGTAACAGCGCTTCTACAATCCGGTCGGCATCGGGTCGGGGTATGCCAGATCGAAACGCCAGCACCGCCTGAGATAAAACCTCAACACTCATAAAATCTCTCCCCCGTTCGGTAACCCGTACTCGTCCAAAAGTTGCATCCAGAGCCGCACTTCGTTAAATTAGCACTCAGGAGACGAGAGTGCTAACTCAAAGATCCAAATGCCTGTAGACTGGTAAACGTTGAAACATTACCTGTACTGCGGCAACTGAGATGAACCTGTTGTGAAATAGGACATCCAGCTTAACAGTATTTGATCATTTCGTGTCCATTTAGATTGTTTGGAGAATTTGTATGGCAGCCGTATCTCTAAGCGTGTCCACCGTCAAACCGTTGGGCGATCGCGTATTCGTAAAAGTGAGCGAAGCTGAAGAAAAAACCGCAGGCGGCATCATCTTGCCTGACAACGCCAAAGAAAAGCCCCAAGTCGGCGAAATCGTCTCTGTCGGCAGCGGCAAACTCAACGAAAAAGGCGAACGCCAACCGATGGAAGTGCAAGTCGGTAACAAAGTTCTTTACTCAAAGTACGCCGGAACCGACATTAAACTGGGCGGCGACGACTATGTTTTGCTGTCTGAGAAAGACATCCTTGCCGTTGTTTCATAAGAATTTGAGATTTTTAGATTGCAGAAATCTCAAATTCTTAAATTGCAACTCTCTCTACTCTCTGTAAACCTTACAAAGTTTTCTACACAACATGGCTAAGCGCATCATTTACAACGAAAACGCTCGTCGCGCTCTAGAGCGTGGTATGGACATTCTGGCTGAAGCAGTTGCTGTGACTTTGGGTCCTAAAGGACGCAACGTTGTGCTTGAGAAGAAGTTCGGCGCACCTCAAATCGTCAATGACGGGGTGACCATTGCCAAAGAAATCGAACTCGAAGATCACGTTGAAAACACAGGCGTTGCTTTGATTCGTCAAGCGGCTTCCAAAACCAATGATGCGGCTGGAGACGGAACCACAACAGCAACCGTTTTGGCTCATGCGATCGTCAAAGAAGGAATGCGTAACGTTGCCGCTGGTGCAAACGCAATCCTGCTGAAGCGCGGGATGGACAAAGCGACTGCATTCTTAGTTGAAAAGATTGCAGAACATGCACGCCAAGTAGAAGATTCCAAAGCGATCGCGCAAGTCGGAACCATCTCTGCTGGAAACGACGAAGAAGTCGGTCAAATGATCGCGTCGGCAATGGATAAAGTCGGCAAAGAAGGCGTTATCTCGCTTGAAGAAGGCAAATCGATGACGACTGAACTCGAAGTCACCGAAGGGATGCGCTTCGACAAAGGCTATATCTCGCCTTACTTCGCAACCGACACCGAACGCATGGAAGCAGTTCTCGAAGAACCTTTCATCTTGATCACCGACAAGAAGATCAACTTGGTACAAGACCTCGTTCCTGTACTTGAACAAGTGGCTCGTGCAGGTCGTCCTCTGATCATCATTGCAGAAGACATTGAGAAAGAAGCGCTTGCAACTTTGGTTGTAAACCGTCTGCGCGGTGTGTTGAACGTTGCGGCTGTGAAAGCTCCTGGCTTTGGCGATCGTCGTAAAGCAATGCTCGAAGATATTGCAGTTCTCACAGGTGGACAGTTGATCACTGAAGATGCAGGTCTGAAGCTTGATACGACGAAGCTTGACCAATTAGGGAAAGCACGTCGGATCACGATTACGAAAGACAGCACCACGATTGTGGCTGAAGGCAATGAAGCGCAAGTGAAGTCTCGCGTCGAGCAACTTCGCCGTCAAATGGAAGAAACCGAGTCTTCTTACGACAAAGAAAAGCTACAAGAGCGCTTGGCTAAATTGGCAGGTGGTGTTGCAGTGATCAAAGTGGGTGCTGCAACCGAAACCGAGATGAAAGATCGTAAGCTCCGCCTAGAAGATGCGATTAACGCAACCAAAGCAGCAGTTGAAGAAGGAATCGTTCCTGGTGGTGGCACGACCTTGGCTCACCTCGCGCCTGAACTCGAATCTTGGGCAGCAGGTAGCCTTGCGGGTGAAGAGTTGATTGGGGCACAAATTGTAGCTCGTGCATTGACGGCTCCTCTAAAGAGAATCGCTGAAAATGCAGGTCAAAACGGTGCCGTGATTGCTGAGCGTGTCAAAGAGAAAGAATTTAACGTCGGCTACAATGCTGCAACGGGTGAATTCGTTGACATGTTGGCTGCTGGTATCGTTGACCCAGCAAAAGTAACTCGTTCTGCACTTCAGAATGCGGCTTCGATCGCGGCAATGGTCTTGACCACTGAGTGTATCGTGGTTGACAAGCCTGAGCCGAAAGATGGTGCTGCGGCTGGCGCTGGCGCTGGTGGCGGCATGGGCGACTTCGATTACTAATCTTAGTCTCTAAAATTGAAAGCGCGATCGTTTCTGAAAAGGAGCGATCGCGCTTTGTTTTTCTTGTTTTTCCAGACATTAAATGGGTGCAAATGGGTGAGATCGGATCTGTGTCTTATGATGGCTTTCTACGAAAGTTAGGGAAGTGGCAATTCGGGAAGAAGTTTTTAACAACTTCTTTCAACTCGAAGCGATCCAAACCATAATAAACTGAGTTTTAAAGCGGAAGGGTAATTATCCAACATGGGGTGATCACCTAAGAATGTCGAGAGTCTATTCCCGTCCATGCCGAAAGCTTACAGTCAGGATTTACGCGAAAAAGCCATTGCTGCATTGAAAATCGGCGGCTATCGAGTTCTCTACACATTTAGCTAAACAACCGAAATTCTCACTGTGCATCGAATTGGACATTGTAGTGAAATCTACTTGTAGTCACCAACCGCAAGGAGCAATAAATTTCAACCCGAATCGCAAACAGAAATCAAATTAGCGTACAGTGATCAAGAGTCAATGATCCCTGTGTCCCCAGATTTCTATGTCGATCGATTCCTTACCCGAACAGCTTCTAGATTGCTCCAAACGCTCCGGAGCCGACTGTGCTGAAGTCTTCCAGTCCCAATCCCTCTCCCGTCCCGTCTTCTTTGAAGCCAACCGCCTCAAACAACTCGAAAGCACCCAAGCAGACGGAACTGCCCTCCGACTCTGGAAAAATGGACAACCCGGCTTAGCTGTCGCCTACGGAACCGTCGAACCTCAAGCCTTAGTCGATCGAGCGATCGCCATCAGCCAACTCAACGAACCCGAAGCCGCCGAACTCAACTCCAAATTTCACCTGACCTACCCCGATGTCGGCGCATCCGTCTCCGTCGAACAACTCGTCGAATGGGGCAACCGCGCGATCGCCGCAATTCGCGATCGTTATCCCGATGTCCTCTGCTCCAGTGGATGGGACTGCGAAGCCGAAACCACCCGCCTCATCAACTCCAACGGCTTAGACTGCGGCTACACCGACACAACCTTAAGCGGCTTTCTCGAAGTCGAATGGATCAGAGGCGATGACTTTCTCAATGTCTCCGACGGACAAACCAAACGCAATCAGATCGATCCCATTGCGATCGCCCAACAAGTTTTACAACGCCTAGAATGGGCAAAAGAAAACACCACCGCCCCAACCGGACGAGTGCCGATCCTCTTTACCTCAAAAGCGATCGACATGCTCTGGGGAACCGTTCAATCTGCATTAAATGGAAAGCAAGTGATTGAAGGCGCATCCCCCTGGAGCGATCGCTTAGGCAACCTCGTAACCTCAGAAAAAATCACACTCTCACAACAGCCAAACATCGGTCCCTTTAGCTGCCCATTTGACGACGAAGGCACACCCACGCGATCGATTACTTTTATCGATCGCGGAGAATTACAACTGTTTTATGCCGATCGTACAACTGGGAAAAGCTTAGGCAGTGGAACGACTGGAAATGGCTTCCGCTCTGGATTAGGGAGCTATCCGACTCCTGGCTTATTTAACTTACTAGTAGAACCCGGAAAGCAATCACTAGAAGAACTCATTTCCTCGATCGACCATGGCTTGATCCTCGATCAAATGCTCGGGGGCGGAGCCGGAATTTCAGGCGAATTCTCCGTCAATGTAGATTTAGGATACCGGATTGAACACGGTCAAATCGTCGGACGAGTCAAAGACACAATGGTTGCCGGAAGCGTCTACACAGCACTAAAGCATCTAGTAGAGCTAGGCAACGACGCAGAATGGAATGGCTCCTGTCATACTCCCTCTGCGATCGTTGAAGGACTTTCCTGCACAGGTCGCAGCTAACGACACGCTAATCCCGTGTAAGGATCAACCGGAATCGGAGACGCAATCGGGCTACCATAAATCACACTTCCACAGTTAGAACGGCGATCGTAGCGATATCCCGGATTCACAATCACCGTGCGAACTCTCGGATTCACAATCACTGTCCGAGTTCTGGGAGAACCAAAGTAAGATTTGCGATCGCGAATCATCACATCTCGATCCCGAGAATAGTAACCCCGACGATCGCGAATCATCACATTCCGACCCCGAGGAGAGTACCTGCGATGAAATCCTCTCGGATATCGATCAATTGATCGATAGACCCCAAATGAAGCCGGACTCCCGATCGTAACTCCAAACCCAGAAGACCGACCAAAACCAGCTTGAGCCGGAAGCATCGGAGCAAGCACAATCACACCTGCAACCAATCCAGAAATCAGTTTGAACATAACACCACCAACCAAATGTAGAGTTTATTGAGGTCGATGCACCGAATCTGAAACCCGCGCGATCGCATTGCCTGCGATCCATCCCGTCGTCCAAGCACTCTGAAAATTGAAACCGCCCGTTATTCCATCAATATCTAATATTTCACCTGCAAAATAAAGCCCCGGACAGCACCGACTTTCCATCGTCTTGAAATTCACCTCTTTGAGATCCACCCCTCCACAAGTGACAAATTCTTCCTTAAACACTCCCTTCCCTAAAATCTGATAGCTCCCCTGCGTCAGTTCCTGCACCAACTGATTCAAAGTCTTATTCGAGAGTTCTGCCCAGCGCCGCTCTCTCTGAATTCCCACCGATTCAGTCACCCTTTCCCACAATCGGCGCGGCAACATCACCGGACAATTTGCCGCGATCGTTTTCTGCGGAATTTGATTTCTCACCGCTGTTAATTCTTGCCGTAACTGTTCTGGATTCTGCTTAGGCAACCAGTTGATTAAGAGCTTGGCTTGATAGCGATCGTCATGCAACTCCCGCGCTGCCCAAGCAGAAAGTTTCAACACTGCCGGACCACTCACGCCCCAATGCGTCACCAGTAACGGACCCATCTGCTCAAACTTCGCCTCTCCAACCTGCAATCGCAATCGAACCGGATCAACAGACACACCTGCAAGATCCGTCAATCGATCGTCTCGAATATTAAACGTAAACAACGACGGGACCGGAGCAATAATCGAATGTCCCAACGATCGAGCAAACTGATACCCATTCGGATTACTTCCTGTTGCAATCAAAACTTGATCCGCGCTCAGAACTTGCTCAGACCGCAGCGTAATCAAGAACTGATCTTCAACCTTAGCAACCCCTCTCACCGGAGACTGCGTATTGATTCTGACTCCCAGATCCGCTGCTTGATTTAGCAAGCAATCCGCGATCGTTCGAGCATCATCCGTAATCGGAAAAATCCGCCCATCTGCCTCAGTTTTTAGCTTCACATCTCGATCCGTAAACCACTCGATCGTATGCTTCGCCTGAAACTGTGAGAATGCGCCTCTAAGAGCCTTTCCCCCTCTCGGATAGTTCTGCACTAACACCGCTGGCTCAAAGCAAGAATGCGTCACATTACAACGCCCTCCCCCAGAGATCAGCACCTTTGCCAAACAATTCTGTCCCGCCTCAAGCAGCGTTACTTCCGCACCTGCCTGCGCCGCACAGATCGCTCCAAAAAATCCGGCAGCCCCACCGCCAATCACAACAACTTTCACAACATTCACCCAATTTGAATCTTGATCTTAGCGGGAACTTTCGCGATTAAGATTTTAGAGGTAATTTATTCACGATCTATGCAGCCACATCAAGAAAGTACGATCGCTCGACTCCGATCGCTCACACACCTTCTAGACAACGCCCTCCCCATCCCTGGAACAAAATTCCGCATTGGAATCGATCCAATCATTGGGCTATTTCCAGGCGGAGGAGATGTCGCAATGTCACTCCTCTCGGTTTATATCGTTGTCGAAGCAGCAGGCCTCGGACTTCCCCGTGCCTCGCTCGCTCGCATGATGTGGAACCTAATTCTAGATGCCCTTTTAGGTATCATGCCGATGGCAGGTGATTTTGTCGATCTTGCCTGGAAAGCAAATTCTAAGAATCTGGCATTGATCGAAGCCCATCT
The DNA here is from genome assembly GCA_025454375.1 of Leptolyngbya sp. Prado105. Taxonomy (GTDB): domain Bacteria; phylum Cyanobacteriota; class Cyanobacteriia; order Leptolyngbyales; family Leptolyngbyaceae; genus Leptolyngbya. The sequence continues at coordinate 7,954 of JALOOO010000209.1, forward strand.
CGCTCAATCGAAAAAGCAGGAAAAAGCAGACTATTTATTTGTCGGATTACTGATTGCCGTCTTCCTCTCGATTGTAATTGCGCTAAGTGGATTCACGATCTTTTTGATTGGAGCAATTTGGAACGCGATCGTTCAATAAAGGTGCAATAATGATGCGGCTGTTTTTAGATTGCTCCAATGCCACGCTCCCCCAAAACTCTCACGCTTGACGCACTAGAACCGACTGAATTTAAATTCGATCTCCCCGATCCAACCGACGATCGCATCGAAGAATTTGAGTTTCAGCAGAAAATTGATCAAGCTTGGCTCGTTTGTGATCGTTTCGATCTGCAAACCGATATTTGGCGGGGACGAATCCTCAGAGCGGTTCGCGATCGCGAGAAACAAGGATCTGGTCGCGGTTTCCTCAACTGGCTCAGCGATCGCGAAATTAGCAAAACTCAAGCTTACAAACTCATTGAGCTTGCTAATAGTGCAGATACGCTCCTAGAAGGCGGACATATCGAGCCTGAAGATATCAATCACTTCAGTAAGCAAGCTTTTGTAGAAACAGCCCAAGCAGAACCCGAAATTCAGCAACTAGTTGGAGACGCAGCAAAGCGTGGCGATCGTATTACTCGTCGTGAAGTCAAGCAACTTTCAGACGACTGGATTGCAATGAGTTCAGACCTACTGCCCGAAGAGATTCGCGAAAAAGTAGTCGATCAAACAATTCCGACTCGTTATGTTGCACCTTTAGTAAAACATCTAGAAAAGCTCCCCGAATCGCACCAATCCTCAATTCGACAAGCGATCTCAGAACAGCCCGACCTCGATACCCTTAAGCAAGCGACTGGAGAAGCTCGATCGCTCTCCCGCTATCTAGAAGCAGCCCCACAAGTACAAGCCCTAAATCATGAATCGATCGACATTGAAACCGCATTAGATGAAGCCATGCGATTAGGCTGTCTCAATTCTGCGGCAGAGCTAGTCAGTCAAGCTGCCCAACTAGAACATGCGATCGTCAAACTCTACACCACCTGGAAACGAGTCAATTCTCTATCTGACAAACTTTATGAAGATACAGGTGCAAGCACTCCAAGCCTAAGAGCAATGTTAAAGTCATT
>JALOOO010000210.1 GCA_025454375.1 Leptolyngbya sp. Prado105
TGCAAATCCTCGTCCTGCTTCTCCTGCTCTTGCTGCCTCAATACTGGCGTTCAATGCAAGAAGATTGGTTCGAGACGCAATCTGCGAAATTAAGGCAACAATCTTAGAAATCTCTTGCGAAGATTCCGCGAGTCGTTTAACTTTACGCGTCGTTTCTGCCACTGTTTCTCGAATTTCGAGAATACCAGCCACAGTACGTTCTACCGCTTCACCGCCCTTCAAGGCAGTCGAAGACGCAGTTCTTGCGACTTCTTCGGCTTCACGAGCGCTCTCTGCTACACGCTGAATTGAGTTGGTCATCACCTGTACAGAGTTCAGGGTTACCGCGAGTTCTTCAGCTTGACGCAATGCGTCAGAAGACAAACTGCGAGCGAACATCTCATTTTCCGTGGAACCCTTACTGACCTGACGTGCAGCTTGTTTTACCTGTTGAACGATTTCACGCAGGTTCTGAATGGTTAAGTTGAATGAGTCAGCAACTGCTCCAAGTACGTCTGCGGTCACTTCTGCTTGGACTGTCAAATCTCCACGAGCCGCGCCTTCTACATCGTCCAGCAAACGAATCACCTGACGCTGCAAGTCTTCTTTCGCTTGTTCTTGTTCCTCCGCTTTGCGTTGTGCTTCGCTAGTCGTTGTGAGAATTACACGAGTCATTTGGTTGAAGTTGGTCGAAAGCTGACCGAGTTCATCCTCAGCAAAAACACTAGCACGAGCTTGAAGGTTCCCCTGACAAACAGCATCAAATTGAGCTTTGAGATCGTCAGTCGATCGCTTCATATGCCGAGCAGTCATTTGTCCAACTGCAAATGCTGCGCCCCCTCCACAAACGCCCCCTGCTAACGCCATGACAATTCCAGTCGTGCGAAGCTGAGAAACAACGGCTCCATTATTTTCCTGTGCTGCATGATTTGAAGCGATAAAGCTCACGACTGCAACAGCGACTGCCGAGACAATTCCAGCCGCTCCAGCTGTAATCAACTGCTTAGTTGCGAATGAAGCATTCTCAAGTGGAGCTAGCCAACCTTGCTCAATCGTTGGGGTGGGTTCTGCGCTTGGAACGTCTAACTGAGTTGTGAAGCTTGGAACTTGCTCAGTTGTGCTAGACATACTAAAAAGCTCGTCGTCACGGAATGCTGAGCCATTTTCATCAGACTGGGTAAAATTCGGGCTTTGTCCAAAATCAATTTCAGCGCTGTCTGAGGCAGCTGACATGTTTGAGGTAAATCCGAAGGCGCTACCGATCGAAGGACTGGTAAATCCAGCTGAGTCTTCAGACAAATCAAAATCTGAGAGATTTCCCAAGTCGTCAAAGTCTTCAAAATCATCTAAGAAATCAACATTGCTTTGATTCCCTGGTGATGAAATTGGACTATTGCGATTACCGTTCTGGGACTCGTCATAGATGGGTGCAAATTTGTTCTGCTCAGTTGGCATATCGAATTCTGCCGCAGCTTGCTCGTCATAGAAACTTGGAGCCGCCATGAATAAGGTATCTTCGCTAGTATCACGGTTTGTGACCCGACTAATTGGAACAGCCACTTCTCCTTGTGAGATCCCTGGATCGGTTGAAACTGTGGACATACTGCCATGCGAAGGTTCGTCATCCGAAGCAAAGACTTGATCAAAATCATCTAGCGCATTTGCGAAGTCATGACTTGTTGCAGATTCGTCACGCATCGAAAATGGTGCATCCGATGAAGTCGAAACCGCAAACGGATCATCTAAGCCAATATGAGACTCAACTTTCGCGCCATTGCCGTTTACCTGTACTCCAAATGGCTCATCAAAAGGTGATTTCTCCTCTGTCTCCGCTTTGAAGTCATCATCAAATGCAAAATTGTCCAGTGAATCTGCGGGTTCTTGCGATGCGTAGATAGATTCATCGAACCCTGAATAATCTGTTTCTAAACTGGTATCTTCGGAGCTATCAGCAGAACTTTCTGCAAATTGACCAGCATATGCCAGACCACTGTTCGCATAATCGACAAATTCTGGATCAGAAGTAAGGTCAAGCACTGATTGATACTGTTCTTGCGCGACATCGTACTTCTGCAAGCCGTAGCAGTAAATGTGACCGCGTAAGAGTCGGGCACTTGGATCTTGAGGGTAATTATCTACCAAGCGATCGACAATACCAGCGGCTTCTTCATACTTGCCCTGCATATAGGCACGCTCTGCCTGCTGGTACTCTTGAGCGAATTCATTTCCTCGTGCCATATGCCTCCTCCTGCAAGTACGTGCTGCTCTGAAAACGGGATTTGAAAATAGGAGCAGTTAGGGTAAAGTGAGAATAATACATGCTGCGCCTTAATGTGGCGGAGTGTGTCAAAAGATTTCTTAAGCTTTCAACCCCTTCCATCTCAGCAGATAAATCTTTACCGTTTAGGAAACCTTCCTGACCGGAATAGTTCCCATGTTCCTTTACAGAATCTACACATCTATCAAGATTATGTGAAGAATTGCTTAAATATTGCTTCATGCTGCCCACCTCGCCGATCGTAGAATCGCTACTTGATCGAGAAGTCGTAGACATTGATTGTCTTCTTGATCGAGTACCCATTCTCCTCGTAAGAAAGGGGCAACACTATCTGGGGCTGCTGTGGTGGCTTGAACATTCTCGATATCGAGCCATTCCATCCCTAAAATTCGATCGACTGCTAGACCCAACATAATGTCTTGATCTTCGATTGCGATCACCGAAATTTCTGGACGATCAGTATTGAGTGAAGCGGCATCACCTAAGAACTGACCTAAATCTGCCACCCACACGACGCGACCTCGGACATTTAGCGTGCCGAGGAGGAGTGGCGAAACGTTAGGAACGGGCGTAATCCGGTCTGGGGATGGAGAAAGAACTTCTCTAATGCCAGTTGCAGGTAACGCAAACTCAGTCCCGGAAGGCGTATAGAAGCGCAAATGCAACTCACCTTCGGGACTTTCTAGCTCCTGAAATTCGGGCGCTTGATCTTGCCCTCTTCCCGTTAAGAAATCTGGACTTCCCACCATTACGACTTGTTCCTAGCTGCGCAACAATTGTTTCACTGTACCGACGAGTTCAGTCGGCTGGAAGGGTTTGGCAATATAGGCATCTGCCCCTTGCTTCATTCCCCAATAGCGATCGAACTCTTCTCCTTTCGACGAACACATCACGACTGGCACCTTTTGAGTCTTTGGGTCAGCTTTGAGCCGACGACAGACTTCATAGCCATTCATCCGAGGCATGACAATATCCAAAACAACAAGATCAGGACAATGCCCCTGAATGTGTTCCAAGGCTTCAACGCCATCGGTCGCGATCGTCACTTCAATGCCACTTCCTTTGAGCAGATCGGTGATCATCTCTCTTTGGGTGACACTATCTTCCACGACTAAAACTGTACTCATAACCCCCTACCTGTGAGCTTGGCTGAACCGATGACGGGAGAAACTCGCCCCTGTTGACCTTGAATCATTACTAACAAAGTACCCGCAAATACTGAATTAATCTGATACTGTTCAAAAATCAAGTATTTTTACGAGGCGTTTAAATTCAATTCTGCTTCTAAAGCGTCCAAAACTTGCTGTGTGGTTGTCAGGGTTTCAGGATATCCAACTCCAACATATTTTTCTAATAACATCAGAATCTCATGCTCTCCAAAAGGTTTCGTTAAATAGTCTGTGGCTCCAACCATTCGCGCTCGGACTCGATCGATGAATCCATCTTTCCCAGTCAGCATCAGAATTGGAATCTGCCGGAATGCTGTGGATTGCCGCAACATGGCACAGAGTTCGTATCCGTCTAGTTCTGGCATTGCAATATCACAGAGGATCAAATCAGGCTTGACTTGAAAGACGAGACTGAGTGCCGTCAGCGGGTTCTCGATCGTACTGATATCGTATCCGTTACGATCCAGCATTAATTCTACTGCTTTGCACACCGTTGGGCTGTCATCAATACACAGGACTTTTGGAGCCTTGGCATTAAGTCCTAATTCCAATGAAGTGCGAGGGGTAGAATGCACCGAAGAATGAACGGCGTTGAGTTGCAGCCAACCGCGCTGAACATACGGATAGATTGCCCTCGCGACGGTAGAAATATCACGGTTTAGATAGCGAGCGATTTGCCGAATTGAGGTTTGTCCGTTTGCATAGTGATCGAGCAGTTGGTAAGTGGCTTGTGGTAGAGCCTCTGATAACTTTTCTGAATCAACAATAATTGGACGTTGCTCTGGGGTGTGTAAATACGGATGAAGCTGTTTCCATTCCTGGACTTGCTTCAACCCGTTCCTCGCGAGTGGTGCAATTTCCATCGTCAACAATTGCGGGGTTAGTGCGTTTCCTAGCTCGAAGATAAAGGAGCCTTGATGCAAGCTCAGCAAGTCGAATAACGTTTCGCGCACCATGCCTTGAATGATGCTGCGTCCTTGAGCAGGTGTTACTAGATGATTCTCTAGCAAAGCCCAAAGGCAGCCATATTCTGGTGTGTTAAAGGTTGCGATCGAGGATGCTGGGATCTGGTCGATCGTGGTTTCGGCTCGATATCGATGCAAGTAATCTCTTAGACGAGAGAGGTCGGAGTCCGTCTCTCCCGCGTAGACGATTTGACCATTGAGGAAAAAGACAAACCAGGAGGGATTTTTGCGCGATCGGCGATTGATCACACCTGAAGGTGAGTACGCTTCCACGAACAATTCTCCTGTACGCTGACCGAGTTCGATCAGTTGCAGAATGCTTCTAATGTCAATTTCACTGAGTTGTCCTTGCATGAAGGTTAAACCATAGAAATGTTCGGAATTCACGCAGAACTCAGAATTTGAGCCGCGTGAATTTTCAACACATTGTATCTATTAATGCTCAAGTGAACCGGAATTTTCTGAGGAACTCTCAGGGATGCGCCGTCTCTCTAGGTAAGGAGAACTGCAAAGATCGTTTTTTATTGGTCACGATCTCCGGAAACTCCTAAGAAACAAATTTCGATAGAAGATCTAAAACGTATACTGCTCGGAACTTTTGTTTCTTTAGCCCTTCCCGCAGGTGCGCCTTCGTTAGAGACTCACGTTAATTTAGAGCAATCGCACACTTGAGTTAGGGAATGTTAAAGCCAAGAGTTCAACTTGAGAGAGAATCTCCAATTTGACCTGTTGTTTTGCGATTAAGTCTTTCTATCATGCCTGTATCCCTGTATAGCTCACTTTGGGCAACGTTCGTTCAGGTTGCAATTTCTCTTGTTTTAAGTACTGCGCTTGGTTCATTTATTGGCTGGTTTTGCACGAGAACAGATCATCTGGCTGATATTTCTAAAAGAATTTTTCGAGGTCTGAGTTATTTCACGACTCTAATCCCGGTGATTCTATTTATTTTGGCTAAAGTCGAAGTTCCGAAGCTAGGACTATCTGTATTTTTATCTTGTTTCTGCTGGATTGCACTTTACGCGACGCTTGGAATTCAAACAGCAAGACAAAATCAGAATCAATGGCACTTGGCAATTCCGAGCATCAGTTTGGGGATAAGAATTGCGCTCTTGTTATCCTGGGCAACCCTTCAGTTTGAGATATTAACTTCTGAGTCTGGGATAGGGCGCTTTTTGTGGAATGCCTACAACTCAGGGAAACAAGGGGAGATTACCTCAGGAATATTTGCAACTGTCGTCCTAGCGTTTTTGATCGATCAAGTTATCGATCTCGCTGCTCTCTTACTGAGTCGAAAGCTCAATTCGCAGCATAACTCCATATCTTAGACATTACGACGATGGACAGTCTTCAAATTTCACTCACAACTGCAATTCTCTTTACAACCATTTGGGCGATCGTTCTACTCGGAATCAGTAGCTTAATAGGCGTAGCATTAGGGTGGCTGTGTGGGCAAAATGCCATTGTTGCAGCCGTTTCGCAAAGAGTTCTACAGTTATTTACTTGTTGGACGGTTGTTTGTACCGCCAGCAATTTTTGCCTTGTGTGCATGATTGCTCTTTTCACCACGATCGGGATTCAGAAAGCAAAGCAGAATATGAACCGATGGGAAATTGCGATCGCGCACTCGTTTCTGGGAATCAGGTTTGGATTAATTCTGTTCTGGGTGATTATTCAGACACTACCGGATCTGCCAGGATTGGGACGCTATATTTACACTGCTTACAGCAATTCTAATCTAATCGGAATGCTACAAGGTGCATCCTGCGTTTTAGTCTTGGCAATCTTGTTTGACCAAGCACTGGGTCTACTTGAAAGATACTTGGTAAACCGAGCATTACGATCTCCACGTAGAGCGTCCTAGAGGGGATTGAATTGAAGTTTGAGCATTCTGCGAAGTCGATAATTTTTTTGAGTCTGGTGGGTAGAACGCCAATAATCCGGGCACATTAAGCGAAGCATTGGGCATCGAATAGGAGAGGCTTTTAGTTGTGCTGTATCTTGCAGAAGTGGTTCAGAAGAAAGGCAACTTTATGGGCAGTGGCAAGTCTGAACTGAAGTTACTGGCTTGTCAGCGTGGAGAACAAAATTGGAGCGCGATTACGACTGAAGAGATTGTTCCTTCAGAGGAAGCGAATAAGTTTAGCCCTGGCTCGCTCTTGTTGGTGGATTTGACGGGCAATAAGCAGGTACAGCGTGTTCAAGAAGCAGGTCGCCCGATCGCGAATATTTTGCAGACCTTTTCGCGTCTTCAAGAAAAGATTCGGACAAAAGAAGCCGAGATCGAGCAGTGGAATGAGTCACTGACTTATCAAAGTCAGGAGTTGACTCGTCGCGAAATGGAAATGGAAGCTCGGCAAGAGGAACTTCAGCAGTTGGAAGTTGAATGCCAACAGATGGAGCAGCAACGGCAAGAGTTTCAGGCAGTCCGGGAAGAGGTGATGCGGCAGCAAGAAGAGCTAGAACGCAATCGCCAAGAGATGTCTGGGGCGTGGGAGCAGTTGCAGGGACAGAGACAACAACTCGAAGAACGCAAAGAAGAATTGCTCGGTGCTTGTGTGCTAGATGAAGCGAAGGCACAAGAACTTTGCCAGATGCTCGATCGCCTAACTGAATCGGAAACGCTACCTGAAACAGTTCGGCAGTGCAATGAATTAGTAGAACATCAGCAAAACCTTCTTAGCCATCATTGGCAAGTGCTTGAAGCGCAACGGCAGTCAGTTGGGCAAGTGCAAAAAGAGGCGGAGCAGAAAGCAAATTATATTACTGAGCAGTGGCAAGCCTGGTGTCAGGCAAAAGCAGCACTTGATGATGCCAAGACTGAACTGAAATCACAGCAATTGCTTCTGCACGATCAGCAAGAATTTGCAAAATTGCTTCATGCACAGCTTCAATACCATTCTGATCTGTATCAGCAAATTCAGAGTGCGATCGAGGGTGGAAATAGTGATAGTCAAGTTAATACTCAAGCGTTGGAGAATATGTCGATCGAGGAACTGAAGTCGATCGTGCAAAGCTTACACGGTGAGTTTGATCAATCTTCTCAATTTGTCCAGGGGCAAGAAGAAGAACTGAGATTGAAAGAGAAGGAAATTCAAGATCTGAGAAATAAAATTGCTCAGGCGAGTGAGTTCGATCGCATGAGTCTCGAAAACGAATTGACCGATGAGCAAGATGCTTACGAATTTCTCAATCAAACTTTGGTCGGTCAGCGTCGGAGCTTGAGAGAAAAAGAATTGCAGCTTCGTCAGCATAAATCTGTTTTGATTCGCAGAGGGGGAGCCGAACCAGATGAGGAAGGCGGATTAGATTTGTCGATCGTATTCGCTCGAATTGAAGCGCAACGACAGAAACAATCGGAAGAATTACAGCAAGTTGAAGCACGGATTCGAGAGATTGAATCTGCGATTCAACAGGCTCAGGATCAGGTCAATGCGCAATTGGGTGAGCAAGAGGCAAAACGGAATGAGTTGAAACAGCTTGAGGAAGCCTTGCAATCGCAACGAGTTTCGGCGGCTGAAATGGCAGGGCGAATTGCACTATATGAAGAGATGCTACAACCGATTCAAGATTCGGTCACGGCAATGCGTCAGCATCTAGAGGTGATTGCTCAGTCGGGTGGGCAAAACTCTTCGATCGAAGAGTTGAAGCAGGCAATTTCAGAACTTACTCGAAAGCCGGAATTTGCAATGGCTTAACTGCTCGGAATTACTGGTTTTCGTCGAGTTGTTGAAGTTGAATTTGGTCGGCGTTGACTGTTGCGATCGTTTTTCCGATGAAAGGATCGGTTCGAGATCGGTTCGGGGCTGTAATTAATCCTAGACATTTCTCAACCTGCTCAAAATTTGGGTTGAGATTGAGCGATTGGGTCAGAAATCGACGAACGACTCGACGTTGAAGGGCGAGGGGAATGTTACGAAGAATGTTGCGATTGAGGCTTTGAGAAGTAGCATCGATCGCTTTTTCGTAGAAATCTGAAGCGATGTTTTCTAAGTATTCAATATCGGCTGACAAAAGCTCCATCGTTTGGGCAAGGTGGGGTTCGACTTGAGGATTAAAGTTTGTCTTGAGATAGGGGATCAGTTCTTGTCGAATGCGGTTTCGGGAGTAGGTTAGATTGGCGTTGGTGCTGTCTTGCCAGATGGGGAGCGTGCGATCGCGGCAGAATTCGGCAGTTTGGGATCGCGTGATTGTGAGCAAGGGGCGGACAAGCTTGAGGGTTGGAGTCAGTTGGCGTGTCCAATTGAGTGAGCTTAAACCTTCTGCGCCACTGCCTCGGATGAGATTAAAGAGCAGCGTTTCAGCGCGATCGCTCGCAGTATGTCCAGTGACGATCGTGTTGAAGCCTGGGATCGATTGGAGTTGAGCGTATCGCCATTCTCTGGCGGCGGCTTCGTTTGAAGGTGGAGAATCGGCAGTTTTTAAATAGAAGGGAAGATCCCAGGATTTGGCAAGAGCAGCAATGTGATCAGCGTTTGCTTGGGAATCAGAACGCCAAAGATGGTTGCAATGGGCAATCGCGAGTTGCCAATGCCAGTGAGAATTTAAATCGATTAGAAGTTGAGTGAGGCAGAGAGAATCTTGCCCCCCAGAGAGGGCAATGAGAATCGATTGATGTTTTGGGAGCAGCGATCGGTGACGAAAAATTTGATGAATTTTGGCATAA
>JALOOO010000211.1 GCA_025454375.1 Leptolyngbya sp. Prado105
TCCGGTTCACTCGATTGTGATGCGCATGTTGTCGGATAGATTGAGCTTGAATCTGCGATCGCCATTCGGGATGTGAATCTACGATCGCCAGTGCCAATGCTTCTAACCCCACCACGGCAGAATAGCGCACAATCCATTCGTCATCTTGCTGTGCCACAAACAGCAAAGCTTCTAACGCCTCTTCTTGTGCAATTTCGAGCAGATCATGAGGGAACCAGTGCCACTTCATCATGCCTAATCCGCGAGCCGCCGCACGTCGGACACTCAGCGCAAAGTCAGCCGTTGCTGCTCCCAATAGCGTCATCAATCCTCTAGGATCACCAATCCCCGCTAGGGCACGAATTGCCCAAGCTCTGGCAGTATAGTTATGCAGATCTAGCTGTTCTAAGAGTGCTGGGACGGCGGATTCTCCCAGTTGAGTTAATCCCTCAACCGATGCGACTGCTGCACCTGGATTGTTGTAACTCAGAGCAGCAATCAACGTTGGAATCGCACCTTCAAGATGCGCGGAGGCTAGATTCTGGACTGCTTCGACGAGCAGCGCAGAGGAGTCTGCGTCTTCTACAGCCCGAATCAGAGAGGAAAGATGATCAGTCATGAGGAGAAGAACGAGTTTTACTGTCTCTATTTTGACGCTTTCTGCTACAACAAGTCATCCATTAACGTCATAACTTTCATCGCTCCTTCGGATAAGTTCGGGAGCGGAGTCTGCACCAGTTGTTTTTCTAATAGCCCTTTTAAAGAGATTAACTTCAAACTATTCTCAGCCAAAGTCTCAGCGATCGCGTCCGCCGCAGGTAAATACCCAATCGCCCCCAAATCAGACAGAACCGTTCGTCGAAGCTGCAAATCAGGGTTAGAAAGTGCCTGAATTAAGCGATCGCCGTATTGACTCGCTTCAGGATTTGGAGTCAGTTGGTACATTGCCCGTGCCGCTGCATATTGGATGCGAGGAATCTCGTGATCGAGAAAGGGCAAAATGTCAGGAACCACCTCGATCGCGCCCAATGTTCCTAAAGCTTCTAGAATCGCTTCAAATGGCTGAACTAAATTAGGTGGCTCTGGAGCAGGCTGTGTCCCGGCAATTTGGTCGTTTAACAATTCAACCAATCGAGGAATACAAGAGCGATCTCCTAGCATTTCTAAGGATTGAGCCGCCGCTTCTCGCACATAAAAGTCAGAGCATTCTAAAGCTTTGATCAATGCCGCGACTGCACGATTGTCTCCAAGTTTGCCTAAGGCTCTAGCCGCATTGCGACGCAGGGGATAGCCGCCCGCACTGGTACGATCGTCTTCATCAAACAGCGCGCTGATCAACAGATCGATCGCCTGCGGATCATTGACTCGAAACCGCCCTAGCCACCAAGCAGCATAAACCCGCAGCCCCAAATCTTCGCCTTGAAGATTCGCGATCGCCTGAGTGATGGTAATCGCGCTCTCGTCTGAGAGTGCATCGCTTTGTTTGTCAAAAGGAGTATCCATTGTGGATATCTAAAAATTCAAATACTTAAAAATACTGCCCGAAGCAGTGAGCAACAACAAACCTAAGTCAGTTACTGCTAACCCCTCCGGGCAGAAAGGATGGATCATCAACTAGCTCAAAGCATTGATCGCATAGTCGAGGTAGGAATTTGCTTCAACAGCCGGGTCGCCGCTCAAACCATGGTTCGCTTTGATGTACTTCAGAGCTTCAACATACCAGCTCGGAGAGAGATCAAAAGTCCGGTTGATTTCAGCGATACCGCCGATCAAGTAGTCATCCATCGGACCTGTACCACCGACAACGAGGCAGTAGGTCACCATGCGCAGGTAGTAGCCAATATCACGAACACACTTGTCTTTGCCCGTTTGGGTAGAAGCAAAGTTTGGTCCTTGCATCGAAGTGGTGTAAGGGAACTTTTGGTAAACTGCATTAGCAGCACCATTCGCCAAAGAGGAAGCCTTTTCGCTGAGCGCCTTTGCTGCGGTCAAACCAGCTTGTGCTTGGCGGAAACGACCAAATGCGGTTTGAATTTCAGTCGAGCTGAGGAAACGTCCTTGAGAGTCAGCAGCAGAAACTGCTTCAGTGAGAGGGGTCTTCATGGTTTGAGAATCTCCAAATTAATATCGTGTGCGCGGTTCAAATGATTGATTTGATTCAAATCTGAATCTAGCCAACAGCAGCAGCAGCTTTATCAAAGTAGCTTGCAACTTCAGCCATTAAAGCTGAGCAGTCGCCTCTGGTGATTCCGTTGGTGTCGCCAGCAATTGCAAGGGCTGCTTCTTTCATTTTGCCAACGCCCACTGCAACAGAAGCACCAGGGGTTCCCAATGCCAAGTAGGTTTCTCTCAAACCATTCAAGCAACGATCGTCGAGAACGCTGGAGTCACCTGCGAAGATTGCATAGGTGATGTAGCGCAAGATGATTTCCATGTCGCGCAAGCAAGCTGCCATACGGCGGCTGGTGTAAGCATTACCACCAGGAGCGATCAGCGCAGGCTGTTCTGCAAACAGAGAGCGAGCCGCGTTTGCAACGATCGCAGAAGCGTTGCTGGTGATTCGGTTTACTGTGTCCATCCGCTTGTTGCCGTCTGCGACCATTGCGCTGAGAGCATCAATTTGAGAGGAGCTGAGGTAATCACCTCGTGAATCCGCTTGGGAAACCACTTTTGCAAATGCGTCGAACATAAGACTTTAATCTCCTAATGGTTTAGTCGAGAATGGGTGCGGTCGGAGCCACCAAATGGGTCTAAGCCAAGCAATCTAGCTACTGAGATAGACGAAAGGCAAAGCCAGTGGAGAAGACCAATGAAGGGTTTTGTAAATTGGACTTTTTCACTTACTACTTCAGATGACTCAGCAACCTGCGCCTTTGCATCTCTATTGGTTTGCAAGTTGTCCAACACCTTTGTTTATACTATGTCGTTGGATCGTTATTTATGACAATTTACAAAGGTTTACGTCGAATCTGAGATTTTTCTAGTCGCTGAGTGTCTGAAGGTTTAGCTCAAATGCCCAAATCAACCTTAAGACGGTAGTTTCAGAGAAAAAACTAAGTTGATTGAGCTAAAGGATTTAGTGAAGAAATGTTACGAGTCTGAGATTTAGCTTAATTGAGAACCTACAAGCTTGCGCTCTAGGTCAAATAAGAAGCCGTGAATATATTCCTCTGTCCATTCTGATCCATAGAAGCGGTTGAACATGCCTCTAGCGGGGTCTTTCTCAGTGCGGTAGCGAAGATAGCGCAGTTGGGATTGCTCAATGTCTTTTAAAGCTTGAGCATCGGTTACAGGTTCTGCTCGATCGACCAAATCTAAATATGCCTGAAGATAATCCTTGAAGGCAGCAAAAACATGAGATTCAACTGCTTCAGTTTTTTCAGGTCTTGTCCACAAAAATGCAGGCGAGAAGAAAGGTTGTGCTTCTTTAGGGAAATCTCCACCCCAAGGCAGATGCTGCTGGTACGACTCAAAAATAGCCAAAATTGGCTGAGTGTACTTTGCTTGATACTCTAAATTGTGAAATAGAGGCTGTATATCCAGTGCAATCAGATGACCTCCCGGCAAGGTGACGAGATCGGCTCCAAAGAACGGCAAATCATAGTTCAACTGCGGAAAAATCACGAAATTGAGAACTTGCAGTGAATGTCCTCCCTGTACATGGGCGGCTCGAATTTGACGCAGCTTAGGAGCTTGATATCCGTAGCTTGTCGTCAAAACCTCGTCTTGGTGTTTGCCTTTACCAACGATCGCAGATTTTGACTCAAATCCTGCGGGAATTGGATAGGGTTGTAGGTCTAAACGGGTTTGTAGCAGTTCGATCGCAAAGTCTAAAAAGGGTTGATACAGCGTCATAACAACATTATTTCCTGGCAGCGGCAGCCTCTAATGGCATAGCATCTTCAAATAAAAAGCTATACAAGAATTTCTCTGACCATTCATGCCCAAAGTAACTGCTAAATAAACCAGAAGCTGGGTCACGATCGGCACTGTACTGGTCGTAATTTTTTTGTGCCTTCACAATCCGCTGAATATCTGACGGATCATAGAGAGGTGGCGCTTTGTCTAGCATTTGCCAGTAGAGATTGAGATAGTCCTGGAATGCTTCAAAAACTTGCGTCTTCACAGTTTTAGTGTCGGTCTTTGCAAAGAGCAGATATTTGGAAAAGTACTGATTTGCATCGTAAAACTTCATTCCCAAATTTTGTGCCAGATCCGGATATTTCTGATGGAGCGCTCTGAGCGGATCAATGTATTTTTCCAAATAAGCATCGTCTTGGAATAAAGGCTGAAAATCCATCACGATTAGATTCTTAACCTGTCCAAACGAGAGGAAATCAATCCCTAGCAGAGGTAAATCATAGCAATGACTGGGATAGATGACGCTGTTAAAGATTTGGGCGCTTTCGCCTGCATCAATATAGGTGTAGCGAATTTTGCGAAACTCAGGACATTCATGACACCAGCTTTGAATCGTTGCAGGATTTTTGCCTCGATCGCTCGTTTGTGACTCTAGCCCAGGTGGAATTGGGCGATGTTTTAAGGCAAATCGCTGCTGGAGCGATCGCTCCAAATACTCAAGGAAGGGTTTATACATAAAATTCAGAGAAGGGTATGCCTAATCCCTGAAACTGGGGGATTCTGTAGATTGTGTTCCCCGTGTAAAAAATAAAGTAACAATCCTTAACGATAAATTGGCAATCTGTGCAAATTCTGTTGAATTATCGCGCTCAAGTCTGCTTAGCGATGTTCTGAGTAGTCGGTTACGAGAGACGCGCCGTTTAGCGATCGGACGGTGTTGACTCGAACGCTATTTCAAAGCGCATCCGGATCAATATTCAGTTCCCGTAGTTTCGCTGCCAATTTTTGTGCGCGTTCTTCAGCAGTTTGTGCGCGTTCTTCAGCAGTTTGTCGTGCAGTAACTTCTTCCTCGTGGGTCATGAGATATTGTTGAGTTGTCGGGTTGTAGAATCGCATTACTTTTTCTTGCAGATGCAGTTCTAACTTCAAAACTTTGCTGGAAAGAACGATCGTGCCATCGGGTAAAGTCGTGGGATTGACTGGAAGATAGTTGCCGTTTACTAACTGCAATCCTTGGAGGTTAGGAGTCAAATAGTCCCCCGTTGGGTCATATTGATAGTATTCTTCGACCCCTAGAAAGGCATAGATTCCTCGCTTTGCACCTTGATCTCTACTCCGAGTCGTTTTTGAGGTAATCTCTAGGACAAAATTAGGTGTGCGATCGCCTTCTTCCCAGACTTTATAAACTCGACGCGGGCAATTTTCGACTCCAAACACAACAAATACATCTGGTGCGACGACTGTTTCAGGATTGCCCTGTTCGTAATAGATGAATAGATTGCCCGATACATAAACATCAGGTTGCGATTTAAAGAAGAGAGATAAAACTTTTGTTGAATAGACTAAATAGTCACGGGTTTGGTCGCTTTCCGCCATTGGCAAGCCGTCCGATTCGGGATATTCAATAATTTGGGGAGGAAATTCGGTGATTGTAGTCATGGAATCGATAGACGGTACAATACCCGTACATTAAGAATGCTGTAATTTTAACCTGCGAATTGCGAGCAAATTGGTTTGCATGGATCTGCGAGAGGCTGATTTCCCTCAAATTTCAGGAAGGGATGCGATCGCTTAGCAATCAGGCAGATCCATCTCGAAAAGCCTCAGCTAGGATTTTGTCGCTGTCCAGCCTTGCTTGAGTAATGCCATAAACGTCGTAATGCCTTTTGAGAATCCTTCAGGGTCAGGCAGCGCGTATTGCGGAAATTCCTCGTAGTAGCACCACGGCTCGGAATCATTGTGCCGGAGATGCAAAACTCGATCGTCGCCCTCTAGTTTCCAGAGCATTTGACCGTTAGTTTGGATATTCGCCATCTGTTCTCCTCATGAAGATATTAAGGTTACAGGCTTCAAGCAATCGTCCTACCCATTCTGCCAGTCTAGATATTAATTTCTGTAAACAGGGTTACGTTAAATCTAGACGTTTTTACTGAATTGCTGTAAAGATGCAGCCATAATATAGCCTTTTTAAGGGATAGAAGAATCTAACCTGAAGGAGGAATGTTTTGAGATGACAAGGTTCAATCGCGAGGTGCAAAAAACAATGGGCATGAGAAATTCTATTTCCTCACACCCATTGCTCATCCCCACAGATTGAGGGCTTGAGTTATTCGTCTGAAGCGGCTGAGTCAGCCGAAGGACGAATGTTCACAATCTTGCCGCCGAGTCGATTAATGCGCTGCATTTCTTCATTCATCCGGCTATAAGGAACCTGAATCAATACAGTACTGCTCGTGCGAACCGGAAAGGCTTGATTCTGAGTAGATGAAGTCTGACGCAAGCCCTCGACTTCATAGACAAAGATGCGATCGTCAGAATTAGATCCAGAAGTTTTCATCAAACTGACTGTCTCTGCCATTTTGCTGTCCTCCTATTGTGCAACCGTGATACTTGCAACCTTGCCGCCCAGCTTATTGATTTGCTGAAGCGTGTTTGAGAGTTGTTCGTAAGGGACGATAAACTCTTTGTTACTCCGGCGTACTTTCGGATACCGAGGTAAGCTAATTCCACCGACTTCAATCCGATAGAGGCGAGGTGTGCTGCCTTGAGAGGATCTGCCGAAGACCTTGTTGGGCGTTGTTCCCAAGAGCGAAGGTTGGTAAGTCCATCCATCCCCGCCTCCAGAAGGAGCCACGATCGCAGAAGCACTGTTTTTTGCAAGATCAGCAGCAAGCCGAGAACTTGCACCTGCAAGCTGAGCGCGATCGCTATTTGCATAGCCGCGATAGAGGCGGAACATACGAGTAAAGCCAACCGTTTTCTGACCGACTCCCGTGGTTACAAGGTCGCGATAGTAGGGCACGATCATCTCGCCAAAGCTGCGATCGTACTCTTCAGAATCAATGTAAGAATCGATATCCGCGTCGTAGCCTTGGTTTTGATAGAGATCCAAGTGTGCAATTACTTCAGATTCATCATAGGGCGCACGTCCTAGAAGATGCTTGAAGTTGAGTTCGATTACACGAGTTTGAAAGTGAGGATACAAGAACTTTGTCTTATACAACTCAGATTTTGCAACCGCTCGCACAAAATCGCGGACGCTCAGTTGTCCGTTAGTCAGCAGAGATTCTAATCCCGTCAAACGCTCGGACTGCATCACATAGTCGTTGCCCAAAACTTGCCGATAGACAGCTTGGATGACACGTTGTGCATCTTCTGGAGTCCAGTTCGGGCGGAGTTCAACCAAGTTGGTTTCATTAAAAGCAGCAGTTCCTAAACGGGTTGCTGCGGTTGTAATTGGCACGAGAAATTCTCCTAAGTTCAATGATCTAAGCTAGGGAAATGTTCCCAGGTTTTCTCATATCAAATTAAAGAGTTCGGGTTGCCATTGTCCGGATAGATCCCCCATTTCTCCTAAAAAGGCGAACTGAGGAGAAGGATCTGCAACCAGAGCAAATCAATTTGGTATGCAATAAAGAAATTTGAAGCGGAGTGAGAGAAAAAAAGATGCCCAGAACCTTAGAAAACTATCGATGTCACAAAATAATGCGCATTCACAGTCTTCTCTTGTCCTGGGCAAAAGGAATTTCCTAGCTTAGAGCATTGATTGCGTAATCAATGTAGGAATTTGCTTCAACAGCCGAGTCACCGCTCAAGCCATGGTTCGCTTTGATATACTTCAAAGCTTCAACGTACCAGCTTGGGGACAGGTCGAAAGTCCGATTGATTTCAGCCAATCCACCGATCAAGTAGTCATCCATCGGTCCCGTGCCACCTGCAATTAAGCAGTAGGTGATCATGCGGATGTAGTAGCCGATGTCACGAGAGCATTTTGCTTTACCACGAGGATCAGAAGCGTAGTTCGCACCCTGCATTTGAGTGGTGTAGGGGAACTTTTGGTATACAGCATTTGCTGCTCCATCCGCCAAAGATTGTGCTTTTGCGCTCAAAGCTTTTGCTGCATCCAGGCTTGCAGTTGCCTGACGGAACCGTCCAAAAGCGACCTGCATTTCAGTTGAACTGAGGAACCGACCTTGAGAATCGGCGGTTGCGACCGCTTCGGTTAAAGGAGTTTTCATGCTGAATTCTTCCTGTTGAATAATTTTGCAAGTTGATGTCAAAAAATGAGGGCATCTGTGACTGAATCAGTCGCCAAATGACTAACCGACTGCTGCTGCTGCTTGATCGAAGTAGCTACCCAACTCAGCCATGAGGTTGCTGCAATCGCCACGAGTGATGTTGCTCGGATCGTTTGCGATCGCAATCGCTGCTTCTTTCATTTTTTGTACGCCTGCTGCAACAGAGCCACCGGGTACGCCCAATGCGAGGTAGGTTTCACGCAGACCGTTTAAGCAACGATCGTTGAGAACGCTAGCATCTCCATTGAAGGTTGCATAGGTCACGTAGCGCAAGATGATTTCCATGTCGCGTAAGCAAGCTGCCATACGACGGTTGGTGTAAGCGTTTCCACCCGGAGCAATCAACTGGGGCTGATCTTCAAACAATGCCCGTGCTGCATTTGCCACGATCGTCGAGGAGTTTCCGGTAATCCGGTTGACGACATCCATGCGCTTTGCACCTTCAGCAACCATTGCTTTGAGTGCGTCGATTTCTCCGTCGCTCACATATGCGCCACGGGTATCTGCTTGAGAGACTACTTTTGTAAAAGCGTCGAGCATTCCAACATCTCCTAATTATTTTGACGTTGAGGACACAAGATCTTAAAGCGAAGCTGTGCGAAGAATATTCTTGAATTTGAATTTTTATTAACACAGCTTTCTCAAAGCTCTGACCTAGGACAGTTTAGCAGTGCTTGATTTCTATCTAAACTGATTCATAGATCCAGTAAACATTGAGAAACATTAAGCCTTGATTCCGTTTGGAATCAGAGGTCTATGCTTTTTGAACTTGATTCTGATTAAACCAATCTTGCTGTGCAGATTTTGTGCAAATTGTGCCGGAGACTCGTATAATCAGTTACAAAATATGAAGAAGTTCTGTAATTAAAATTAAAAAACCCCAGAACAGTAATGTGTTCTGGGGTTTGAAAT
>JALOOO010000212.1 GCA_025454375.1 Leptolyngbya sp. Prado105
TAATCCAGAATTCGGTGAAGCCATCAACTGCACCACTACAGACAATTGCTGCTTCATCAAGTTACGCCCCAACATCCGAGATCGATTTGCAATTCCATTGGGATGCTTCTCATTTGCCGATTGTAAAAGCAGAGCGGCTGAGTTAATCGCCCCACAAGCCACTACAACAACATGGCTCAAAAAAAGATAGTACTGATCCCCAACTTTCGCCTGCACCCCTCGAATCTCATTCCCAGACGGATTGGTATGCAGCCACAGCACTTGAGCCGAAGTCTTCAGCGTCACATTCTCGTATTTCAGCGCAGGAGTAATGCCGCTATCTTCCGAATCCGTTCTGCCTTGATTTCCCAATCCGAGCGGCAAGTAAAATGGATGTAGTTCTTGCTTGGAGAGAGTCTCGGAAATGCCTTGAATCGGAAAGGCTTCGTGGGCAACTTCTGAGAAGGGATAGTCTTCACTGTGCTTTGGCTCTGTCGGATCATCCCCAGATTTACCATGAACCTGGTAGAGCTTTTCTGCTTCAGTATAGTAAGGCTCAAAATCAGTGTATTTCAGTTCCCATTCAGGAGAGATACCCGTTTGATGCTGCACCGCTTCAAAATCGTGCATCCGCATTCGCATCAAAACTCCATACCAAGTCTTGGTATTGCCCCCTACTCCGTAATTTGTCTGTGGATAAAATGGCTCCCCAACTTCATCTGCCCAAGACTCAGGCGCATGATACTGCTCCCGCTTGAACACTTCAGTATCAACAAATTCTGAACTTTCCTTCGCTTGAAAATCCCCTCGCTCTAGAACCAGGATCTTCAATCCGCTGGGAGCTAGCTTCTGTACTAATGTGCCTCCCCCCGCACCTGTGCCGATCACAATCACATCATAAAATTGATCATCAACAATCATAAAAATTCTCCTTACTGCCAAACGTAAATGAGAATGAAAAGCACAATCCAAATCACATCGACAAAATGCCAAAAGAGCGAAGTGGCTTCGACTCCAAAAAAACCATTTTCATAGTTATTCGGAATAAACGATCGACCTAGCATAATCGTTTGTAGCAGGAGTCCCGTAAGCACATGCAAGCCGTGAAACCCTGTGAGCAAGTAGAACGAGCCACCAAATACACCCTCTCTAAATCCAAAGGGCAATTCACTCCACTCCACTGCCTGCCCAAACAAAAAGTAACCACCCATTAACATCGTCGCCAGGAGAAACAAGCGAAAGCCCCAAAGCTTTTTATCATGCAAATATCGTTCTGCAACATAGATTACGAAGCTACTAGACACAAGCACGATCGTATTAATTCGCGGAGCCGCTACTGCTAACCCTGTTACTCCAGGCGGATACCACTCAGCAGATTGAGTTTTAAACAAAATATACCCAACAAAGAACGCGATAAAGATCACACTCTCAGACAGCAGAAAAGCAATCAGACCAAATTTACTATTCTCAGCTTCATTATGTTCTTGATGCGATCGTACTCTCGCTTCAGCATCCTGAGCGACTACTCTTTCAGTCGTCATTGCACTTCCTCCTGAACCGTCGCTTTGATCAACCCTGGCATCGGCTGAATTATGCCTGGATTTGGGTTATTTTCGACCAAGGGCTGCGTTCTACCATAGCCATAAGGTCCTGCAATCACGATCGGAGTTTCTTCAAAGTTTTCGACCGAAGGCGGCGAAGTCGTCAGCCATTCCAACCCATAAGCTCGCCAAGGATTCTCACCCGCTTTCTCGCCTCGAATCCAAGCACTAACCATATTGAGAATGAACGGCACAATCGAAACTCCAAGTAAAAATCCTCCGAGGCTTGCAATCACATTCCAGAAAGCAAACTCTGGATCATAGGAAGCAACCCGTCTCGGCATTCCCATCAGTCCTAAAGGGTGCATCGGTAAAAAGATCGCTTGTGTCCCCAGGTAGGTCAGCACAAAATGCAACTTTCCTAGCCCCTCGTAATACATCCGTCCCGTCATTTTTGGGAACCAATGATACAGTGCAGCAAAAATCCCAAACGTAATTGTGCCGTAGAGAACATAGTGAAAGTGCCCCACAATAAAGTAAGTATTGTGAACATGAATATCGATCGGGGCTGATCCTAAAAAGATCCCAGTAATTCCAGCAAATAGCCAGTTACTAATTCCGCCTAAAGCAAATAACATCGGAGTCGTAAACCGGAGCTTCCCTCCCCAAATCGTTGCCACCCAGCCAAAGACTTTGATCCCAGAAGGAATCGCCACCAGCATCGTCGTCACCATGAAAAACATTCGCATCCAAGCCGGAGTCGCACTGGCAAACATATGATGCACCCAGACGATCCCACTAATGAACGTAATCGCGATCGAGGATGCTGCGACAACCCGATATCCAAACAATGGCTTACGGGCATGAACCGGAAGCACTTCTGAAAATGTCCCAAAGGCAGGTAGCACCATCACATAAACGGCAGGATGCGAGTAGAACCAGAAAAAATGCTGATAGAGAATTGGATTTCCGCCGCGCTCTGGAGCAAAAAAGCTTGTGCCTAATGTTAGGTCAAACAGCAGCATGATCGCGCCACCTGTCAAGGCAGGCAGTGCATAAAGCTGAATCAACTGTGCTGCTAAAACTGCCCAGACAAAAGCAGGCATCCGAAACAAGGTCATCCCTGGCGCACGCATTTTGAAAATCGTCGTCACGAAATTCACGCCGCCCATAATAGAGGACACACCGGAGATCGCAACGGACAAAATCCAGAGCGCCTGCCCATTGATCAAATCGCCTGTCGGATTCTGCAAGCTCATCGGTGGGTAAGACCACCACCCAGACTGTGCAGGACCACTCGGCAGCAAAAAACTCACGAGCATCAGCATTCCCGCGATCGGAATCAGCCAGAACGAAACCGCATTCAGCCGAGGAAATGCCATATCTCGCGCTCCAATCATAATCGGCACGAGATAGTTCCCCAGCCCAACCAGAACCGGAAACGTCCAGAAGAAGATCATGATCGAGCCATGCAGCGTAAATAGCGCATTGTAAACCGTTCGATCGACTAAATCTGCATCCGGAGTAATCAACTCACCCCGCATCACCATTGCAAACAATCCCGCCAAGAGGAAGAAGAAGAAAGCGGTGACAATATATTGAATTCCAATCACCTTGTGATCGGTACTAAATGTAAAAAACCGTTTCCAATTGTCCGGCGCACCCGGATAAGGCTGTCCACGAACAACATCTGGAGCTTCGATCGAGAGGTCTGTCATAGTTCACATCCTTAAGTAGCCGGACTCTTAGGCAAATGCTTGGGCGCATAGTTCACAACGGGCGGAGGAGCCGGGGCAATCGTCGCCCAGCCGCGGACCGCCGTTTTCTCTTTGGCTCTGCCGCCTTCTGCTTGACCACGAGCATACTCATCTGCGGCTGGATTAAAGGCAGGAGTCGGAGTTTGAGTGGCGGCATCGGCTAACCATTGTTCATAGTCGCTTCGTGATTGCACCACCACATCCGTTTGATTGGCTGCAAAGTAAGTTCCACTCATCATTGAATCTCTTAAACGGTAAGTTCCCGTTTTTACAGGTGTGAGTTCAAGATCAATGTCTTCATTCGGCACGACATACTGCGAAAGCCGAAATGCCGGAATGTAGAAGCCATGTAGCACATCTTCAGAGTGCAATTTGAACCGAGTGCGACGATCGACGGGGAGATGTAGCTCAGTACTCGTGACATTTTGCTTTGGATAGTGGAAGACCCAAGCCCATTGTCTAGCTAAAACCTCGATCGTTTCCACCGGAGCCGTTTCTAAAGCCCCTTGAATCTCTTTTTGTGGCGTATCGTCAAAGGGTTCAGCATAGGCGGTCTGCATCATTTGAGGCATATGAAGATGAACTAGCTCTGTGGGTCCTTGAATCGACATCTTTTCATAGGTGCGATAGCTCACAAATGAGAGCGCAAGTACGAGCAATAGCGGAATGCCTGTCCAAGTGATCTCAAGCCAAGTGTTGCCTTGAATTGGAGTCGCATCA
The DNA here is from genome assembly GCA_025454375.1 of Leptolyngbya sp. Prado105. Taxonomy (GTDB): domain Bacteria; phylum Cyanobacteriota; class Cyanobacteriia; order Leptolyngbyales; family Leptolyngbyaceae; genus Leptolyngbya. The sequence continues at coordinate 3,998 of JALOOO010000212.1, forward strand.
TTGAGATCGTACTTCGCTGCTTTGTAAGCAAACAGCGAATAAATAAACGGTCCCATGACTCCGAGATAAATCAAGGTTCCCAATCCAGTAAACAGACTGAAGAGATCGTCATAGAGCTTTGACTCAGCCGACGCTTCAGGCGGTAGCCAGGAATAGGATTGCTTTGCCATCCAAAGACCTGCAAATATCGTAAAAATGGCATAGATCGTCAGAATAATAATTGCGCGGAGTTTCATCGTCAGTTCCCAAAGTACTATTGCAAAACCTGATTTGGATCTTCGCCTAAGTGAAGTAACTGATCAGCCGTCACATGGATGCCAAATTCGCCTCCCAGATGTGCGCCGAGTGTCCCCTGCAAAAACATCAGCAGAAAAATTCCCAGTCCGGCTAGTAAATAGCTCCACTGCACCTGACGCGCCATGTCTTTGCGCCAGCGAAATCGCTGAAATCCTCTCCACACTGTCATTGCTACGATCAAAGCCAAAATCGTAACGCCTCCCACGCCGTGCAGCACCATTGTTTTGAGTGCTGCTAATCCCCAAGCGCTTTTTACATCTGCTAGCGGCACAGCGAGTGAGATTTCAAAGTACCCGGCTACTACTGTAAAAAAAGTAATCACAGCCGCCGCAAGCATGTTGTACCAGCCGACATCAAACAAGCCAGAGCGCGTCGCGGGGATTGCTAAAAATTTGAAGATAGGGCGTTCAACCGGATAGAGCGCCGCAACGATATCAAACGCGATCGCGGCAATGAACAATCCCAATGTCAAATGCACAAACAATGGATGAATCGGCACCGGATAAGGCAATCCATTCGCTCCCAGTCTGCCAAATTGTTCGATCAGATCTGGATTCATTTACAACCCTCCTTCTCGAATCGCATCCACGACTGGAATGCTATGCAGTCCATACACCCAAACCAAAACCGTTCCCAAGTAAGCCTGAACACAGACGATCGCAACAGTCAATACACTTACAACCATATAAGCGGTTGGAAGCTGCGGTTTTTCACGCAGTCGAATCACATATCGCCATCCGGTAATGCCTGCCAAAATTCCAGCCAGTGACCATCCAAGTAACGTGTGAAGATTGAGCGTATCGGCTGCGGCTTTGTAGGGTTCTGCAAGACCTGCTTCAATCTGCCCAAAAATAATTGCAATAAAAATAGAAACCGTTGCAAACGCAAGATTCCACCATCCCACCTCATACAGTCGAGTATTCTTAGTGAAATACCCAACAATATCGCAGAAGAATGCGAAGAAGATCATCGCAATCACAAAGTGGATCACAATTGGGTGAATCGTATCTGGATAAGGTAAGTTGTGTTCGTTAAGAGGTGGAAGGTATTGAAACACTAGATTTTCTAAGATTAACAATGAACAGAACAGCGGTTATCGAAATACACCTAGAAAGATAACGTGACCCCCAATGCCCAAAACTCTGTCTCAAGAGATAGTAATTAAGTTGCGATCGCAACTCAGTGCGATTTGTGATTCATGACGCTCTATACTAAGAAGGAACTTCACATTCGTTCACCTTGGGAATTGATCTTCGCAGCTACGTTTATATCGATCGCTTGCAGCCGCAACACGCCGCGTATTTGGGAACCGAGTCTTTAGGCTTTCTCCCTTTGCCGGGTGATGCGTCGCTTTGGATTGAGATTTCGCCAGGAATCGAGATCAATCGCATTATGGATATCGCGCTAAAGGCAGCAGTGGTTCGTCCTGGGGTACAGGTAGTTGAGCGGTTGTATGGATTGTTAGAAATTCATGCCAGCAATCAAGGTGAAGTGAATGCAGCAGGGCGAGCGATTTTAGCTGGGCTGGATGTGCGAAAACAGGATTGTCTCAAGCCGCGTGTGATTTCGAGTCAGATTATCCGCAACATCGACGCGCATCATACACAGTTGATTAACCGGACTCGGCGCGGCAATATGATTTTGTCAGGGCAAACGTTGTATGTGTTTGAAGTGGAGCCTGCGGCGTATGCGGCTTTAGCAGCCAATGAGGCAGAAAAAGCAGCGCTGATTAATATTTTGCAGATCTCAGCCGTGGGAAGTTTTGGGCGGTTGTATTTGGGCGGTGAGGAGCGCGATATCATTGCGGCATCGAAAGCGGTGATCGAGACGATGGAGAATCTGCCAGGGCGCGAACATTACGACGATCGTAAGGAGTAAGCGATCGTGGCGGTGATGGCGCATGTGATGACATTGCAGAGAGGTGCGATTGTGTGGTCAGATTGGCGATCGCACTATCCGACCTTGCAGCCGGATTTGAGCGCTACCGATCTTCAAGGGTTGGATTTGCAAAAAGCAGATTTGCGCGGAGTCGATTTCTGCCGCACAAATTTAGCGCAGGCGGTCTTGAATGAATCCGATCTGAGTGGGTCTAAATTAAATAAAGCAATTTTGCATCGAGCGAAGTTAATCGGTGCGAGGTTGCAAGAGACTGAATTTATCGATGCGAATCTAGTCGAAATCGATTTGCGTAAAGCTGATTTGAACAGCGCAAATTTGATTGGAGCCGATCTAAAGGGTGCGAATTTGAGTGATGCTGATTTGATCAAGGCAAATTTGATCGGGACGGAACTGCGCGGGGCAAAATTGAAGCGATCGGATCTGACTCAAGCTTTGTTGTGTCGATCGGATCTGAGCAATGCAATTTTACTGGATGCAAATTTGGCGGAGGTGAACTTTGAAGGTGCGAATTTATTTGAAGCAGAACTGAGTGGAACGCATCTTTACCGGGCGAACTTTCACAAAGCGAAGCTCGTGCGATCGCATTTGAGTAGCGCCTATTTGTTTGGAGCCGATTTTAGTGGAGCAGATTTATCAGGAGCCGATCTGTCTTGGGCAAATCTGAGTAAGGCGAACTTTGCAGGCGCAAAGTTGAGCGATACAAATCTCAGGGGCGCAATTTTGACGGGCGCAATTTTGCCTTAAATTTTTGCTTAAAAAGTAGCCAGAAGAAGGGCAAGTCATCGACTAAATATCGTTTCCACAGTCGTTTTGGTTCGGAGCCTAAGCGATATAGTCACTCTAAGCCGCGATCGCTCACCCATTCGGGCGCTCTCGGCTTAATTCCGGCTTCAAAATCGATCGAGGCTCCCACTGCCATGAAAATATCAATGTTTGGCAGTTGCGCTTTATGTTGAGCGATCCAAATCTCCTGCTTCGGTGCGCCGACTCCGATCACAAGCACAGTCGCAGTCGAGCGGTTAATCAATTCCACGACTGATGACATTCGGATTGTGTTGAACCATAGATAACAGCGGAACTCCGCAGACTTGCTGCTGCATTCTTCACGCTATATTTTTGTTACCAAGGACACAACATCAAATTTTTAGAGAGAACTCATAGAAGCTAAATGATCACAGCACTTTCGCTCTCAGCCAAGAAATCGGCAGCAGCGTCATTTTTCTCACCCCAGGCACATAGGCGCGGCGATTGAAGTTGTCGTAATCGTTATTCTCGATCGCGTTTAGAATTCGGCTATACAACATTAATGCTGACCATACAGGCCATCGCGCATCCGGATTCAAAGAACCAATTCCACGCTCTGCCTGCTTGTAGAACTGACGCGCCCGCTCGATTTGAAACTGCATCAGAGCTTTCCAACGATCGTCATTCACGCCTTTCATCAAATCGTCTTCGGTGTAATTAAATCGCGCTAAATCCTCAAGCGGCAAATAAATCCGACCTCGACGCGCATCTTCCCCGACATCGCGCAAAATGTTTGTCAATTGTTTTGCGACACCCAGTGCAATTGCATCATCAAGCGGCGAATATCCCGGCTCAGGACGATACCAGGGGGCAGAAGTATCTGGTTCCGCTAACCCCATGACATCGGTTGACATCAACCCGACCGTACTCGCAACCCGGTAGCAGTAGAGATACAGTTCATCAAATGTCTCGTACCGACTGCGATACAGATCCATTCTTTGCCCTGCGATCATGTCGCGGAACGGTTGAATCCCAATCGGAAACTGTTCGACCGTATCGACCAGCGCCACATCAAAATCATCTTGGGGATAGCCCGCAAAGATTTTCTCCAGCCGCTCTTCCCACTGATCGAGCGTGCCATCGGTTGCCTGCTTGCCATTGAAGCCATCGACAAGCTCATCCGTCCGACGACACCAGACATAAATTGCCCAGATAGCACGTCGCTTTTCGATCGGGAATAGCAGCGTCGCCAAGTAGAAGGACTTGGTGAAATGCTCCATGAGTTGACGACACTGCTCGTAAGCCTCATCGACAGAAGCTAGCGATCGCAGGTAAGAGGAGGGTTGTTCGGGCAATTGCAGCATTCGTAGGACAGAGGAAAGGGTGGAGTTGACAAAGTGCGAATTGCTATTGACTGATCACTAAACTTGGAGGTTCAGGGGCAGTAGAAGCAGGCGCGTTCGTAATTGCCTGCGCTGTCAGCTTACCAGAAAGCACGGCTCCTTCCATACTCCCAAGATATTGCTGCATCGTATAACTCCCCGAAAGATAGAAATTTGCGATCGGGGTTGCTTGCGATGGGCGATACGCTTGGCGACCCGGAGAAGCAGTGTAAACTGATCGCGGCGTTTTCACAACTTTATATTTTCTTAACTTAGCAGGATTTTCCCCAGTTAAATGTTGCGGGAATAACCGCTCAAGTTCTTTCATGGTGGCAGCAATGATTGCCTCGTCTGATTGATCGATCCAATCTTTTGCGGGCGCTAAGACAAATTCCAGCATTGAGCGATCGGGATCTTCATAGGCTTTGCAGGTGATACTCATGTCTGCATAGACACTCAGTAAGTCAGATCGAGAGAACAGAAGCTGGTCGATATCGGTCAGTTTGCGATCGAACCAGAGATGCAGATTAATCACCGGAACGCCTTCTAAGCCTTCTAGTTTTTGGAAGAAGGGCATTGTTTTCCAAGGCTCTGGCATCAGCACTTTCATCACGTCAACCGACATTGCGGAGACATACTTGTCAGCGGTGATCACTTCATCGGGTGCGCCATCTAGCCCCCGGATCAAGAAGCCTTTCACGGAATTGTCTTCGTTTAGA
>JALOOO010000213.1 GCA_025454375.1 Leptolyngbya sp. Prado105
GCCCGCTTCGCGCCGCGGGCGATCCGCGATGCCAGTCGCAACCGACCGTATCCCGGCGCGAAAGGCAGCGATCCCGGGGACCTGGCCTGCATCGGTCGCACCGACTGGACCGATGCCATCGATCGGGGAAATCAATCCCCCCAGGACATGATATTTGCCGCGATATTCTCGGGTTTTTTCAAGTGCGATCACGTCACGAGAGTCTGCCACGACACAGATGACTTTAGCATCGCGTTGCGGCGATCGACAGAGATCGCAGACGGGTTCAGCGGACAAATGACCACAAACGGAACAGAACCCAACTTGCAGTTTGGCTTCCATCAATGCCATGGCTAAGGCTTTGACTTCTTCTTCAGGGCGCTTGATCAGATGCAGGGCGAGACGTTGGGCTGATTTGGGGCCGACACCTGGGAGGTGTTGGAGTTGCTCGATGAGGCGAGCGAGGGGGCGTGTGTAAACCGTTGTCCTTCCTCCGATGCTTTGATTCGATCGTAGCGTAAACCACAACTATCCAGGAGGCCAACTCATCGATCGACCCCCCAGGAGATGTAGGTGCATATGATACACGGTTTGACCGCCATCTTCGCCTGTGTTGATCACGACGCGATAGCCGTTGGTGAGTCCTTGCTGTTCGGCGACTCGTTTGACGGTGAGCAGGAGGTGTCCCATGAGGGCGTGGTCTTGGGATTCGGCATCGGCGAGTTTGGCGATCGGTTGCTTGGGGATGATGAGGATGTGGACGGGGGCTTGGGGGTTGAGGTCGCGGAAGGCGAGGGCGAGGTCGTCTTCGTAGACGATATCGGCGGGGATTTCTTTGCGAATGATTTTGCTGAAAATTGTGTCGGTTGAGTCGCTCATGTCAGCCGTAGGGGATGGGTTTGCTGCTTATTCTATAGCAATCCTAGCTGAGTTATGAAGGTGAGGAGTGGGGAGTGGGGAAGATAAGAAATAACTCCCTTATTACTTAGCGCGATCGTTAGGTGACTCACTGCGATCATTAGGTGACTCACTGCGATCGTTAAGTCACTTACTGCGATCGTTAAGTCACTTACTGCGATCGTTAGGTGACTCACTGCGATCGTTAGGTGACTCACTGCGATCGTTAGGTCACCGCGATCGCGCTCTAAATCATGCATATCGGCATCAATGCCTTCTGCGAATGGTCATCTCCAACAATCTGACCTAGCATGGAGAAAAACAGCGGACTCAGGTTATGGTGCGACTTCGGATTTGGCAATGGATCGTCTTAGCACTCCCGATCGCGCTCGTGATCGGCTTTGTGCTCATCTCAGCCGGACTGCAAATCCACGAATGGCGAATCAACTGGATTTGGGCGATCGTGGCACTCCTCTTCGTCGGCTGGCGCTGGCTGCTTGTGAAATGGACACAGCCGACATTGACTCAAGTCGAAGCGATCGTCGCCGAACTCACCGAAGACCCGATCGAACTCACCGACTCACCCGCCACCGATGCCACCCGCCAAGCCGAAATCGAAGTGCAAAAAATCTTAGCCGAAGCCCAGTTTGATCCCCCCATTTGGCAAGACTGGAATGTGTTCTGGCAGCGCTGTCAAAGTCTCATCCGAGCGATCGCGAATATTTACTATCCCGAAGCTCAAAGACCCCTCCTAAATATCTATGTTCCACAGGCTTATTCATTACTGCGTGGAACCGTTGACGACTTAGATCAATGGATGCAAAGACTCGCGCCCGTTTTGAATCAAGTAACCGTCGGACAAGCCATCCAAGCTTATGAGATTTACCAAAAGCTAGAACCTTCGGCTCGAAAAGTCCTTCAAGCTTGGAACTGGGCACAATGGTTTCTCAATCCAGCCGTCGCGATCGCTCGCACCGCGACTCAAAATAGTAGTAGTAAAGCCACTCAAGAACTACTAGGGAATCTGAGTCAGATGCTGCGAGAAGCAGCTTTGCGAAATTTAGCAAGACAAGCGATCGCACTCTATAGCGGCAAAGCAGCCCCCGTCTTGACTCCTGTTGAATCCGCTCCAAAGTTCCAAACGCTCAAAGAGTTGATTGCTCAAGCAAGCCCAACTGAACCCATCAAACAACAGCCCGTCAGTCTACTCCTCGTCGGTCGAACAGGTGCTGGAAAAAGTAGCTTAATCAATACATTGTTTGTTGAAGCTCAGGCAAAAGTAGATGCACTCCCTTCAACCGATCAGATCCAAGACTATCGCTGGGAAACCGAAAGCGGAGAAACCTTAACCCTCTGGGATACTCCCGGATATGAACAAGTCGATCGCTCAGAGTTTCGCCAGCAAGTTCTCGACTATGCAGCAAAAACAGATTTAGTTCTGATCGTTTCCCCAGCCCTTGATCCAGCGTTGCAGATGGATTTAGATTTTCTCAAGGCTCTACAATCACAAGATCTGCCCACGATCGCGATCGTCACTCAAGTCGATCGCTTACGTCCGCTTCGAGAATGGACTCCGCCTTACAACTGGCAGTTTGGCGAGCGCGCGAAAGAAATCTCAATCCGAGAAGCCGTTGCCTATCGTCAAGAAGTCTTCAGTGACGTGGCTTCATTGGTTTTGCCGCTAGTTACAACTGGCGAAAATCGCTCGGCTTGGGGAGTCAATGAACTGTCGATCGCAATTCTAAATACGGTAGATCCTGCAAAACAAGCTCGACTCGCTCGATTTCTGAAAAATATCGATGCGCGAACCTCAGCCGCCGCCAAAATTATCGATCGCTACACGTTTCAAATGGCAACGACGCAGGGATTGACTGCCTTTCTAAAAAGTCCAGTTCTAAGATTTCTCTCTACGATCGCAACAGGCTCACCGACGTTAGCTTTATTACTTGCAGAACAGATTCCGATCGAACAATTACCGATTGTAATTGGCAAACTGCAAATGGCATATGACCTCTATCAGTTGCTGCAACCTAAAACGCCGCTCGACCTCAAAGCCTTATGGGCAGTCGTGATTGATAGTTCATCCGCACCCGACCGCGTGGCATGTGCCTTTGGTCATGCTCTGACCGAATACTGGACACAAAACTTATCGATCGAAAACCTGGAGACTCGCTATCGCTACTACTTAGATCGAAATGTCAGCAAAACTTAGCCATTTTTCCGTCAGAGGATTGCAAAACCATCCTGACTATGTGATATTTGTCACGTTATTAGGGATAAACAGCATTCCTCCGAGCAGTCTATGTCAGCCCCCTCCGTCTTTGCCTTGACTTTCGCATCTGCATTTTTGCCCGCTCCATCAGCAGTTGTTCCTCCGACTTCAACCCCGCCGGAACAGTTCCCGCTCTCCATTACTTCGCCTCACGCTGCCCTTTTTGCCGCCAGTCCGTCTGCCCCGGTTCAGCCTGAATCTGAGCATCAGCCTGAGTTTTCTACAGAGGTCGCGCTTGCAACTTCTGCGCCTCGATCGGGGGGACAACTCTACATTCAGCGTCTCTCTGCGCTAAAAATTGGCAAGCTTTACACTCGACTGCCCAGCGATAGCTTTCGCGAGATTTGGGGAAATTCGACAGCGCGTCCCACCTATGAGCAATGGCGAAAATTGTTAATTCTCGAAGCAAGAGCCGTATCGAGACGCAATAGCGATCGCGATCTGTCGATTTTACTGGGCGATTCTTTGAGCTTGTGGTTTCCGAGCGATCGCTTACCTCAGTCTCAGATCTGGCTGAATCAAGGCATTTCTGGGGATACGACCTGGAATATTTTGGCGCGATTGCCCGATATCGAAAATACTCGTCCGTCTCAGATTTACTTGATGGCAGGCGTGAACGATCTGAAAATGGGCGCAAGTGATTCTGAGATCATTTGGAATATACAGCGGATCTTGAAACGACTGCGATCGATGCAGCCCACGACGAAAATTATTGTCGAATCGATTTTGCCAACTCGCACTTCGAGAATCCCCAACGATCGCATTATTGGGATCAATCAACAACTGCAAGAGCTTGCTCGACAAGAAGGAGCAACCTACCTCGATTTATTTTCACAATTTGTCGATCAAGATGGTCAAATCCAGTCAGAGTATACCACCGATGGCATTCACCTTAGCACCCAGGGCTATGCAACCTGGCAAACGGTCTTTCAAGAATCCGATACCAGAGTTGCCTCGACTGCAATGACTGCTGCAATCAAATAATCGATCGTCCAAATCCATGCGCGAGACTGTCTAGCACCAGAACAATCCCGAGTAGAATCAACACGACCTTAAATAGGACTGGAAACCAACGATTCACAAAGCTCTGAATTGTTAAGATGACTGTTGTTGAGCGCTTGTGAGTCATCGCATACACAACGACTAACGTAATCAGAGGCAGTACGAAAATCAAATCATAAAAGAGTAACAGCAATGCCAATTCTGAGAGGGATGGATTTCTGCGGGTGATCTGCTCGATCGCGGCTAAATAAGGCAGTGCAGTCGGAGCCTCAGCAAAGGCAAGCATGAAGCCAAACAGAAACACAGAGCCGATTTTGAGGGATTTAGGTTGATGGGTCGTCCTCTGCGGCATCAACTTGTGAAAATTCCAACCCGCATATAGCAGAGCAATCCCCAAAATCAATTGCAGCACATAGAGAATCCCGCCCAATTGAGCAAAGACTTTTGTAATCAGTTGTATCAGTCCAAGTGCAATCAGCATCCCTGAAACCCAGGCGGCGAGGATCTCTCCCAAAATAAACGCGATCGCTCTTGGAATAGGTCTAGGAGTCGTCAAGAGATACACTTGTGCCGCCATTGCATTCGGATTGATACTATCTAGAAGTGCAATCGCTGCAATTGTCCAAAGGAGTTCAGCCATGAGCTAGTTCAGCCTTGAGAAAATCAATAAACTGACGAGCCGTTCTCCCCGATCGACCATTGTGTCGAGTTGCCCACTGCAAGGCTTGAAACTCTAAATCGTCCGATGAGATTGCGGCTTGCCTTGCTAGATGATGCACAATTTTCAAGTAAGTTACCTGATCCGCAGGTTCAAAAGTCAGGGTTAATCCAAAGCGATCGCTAAACGATAATTTCTCCTGGACTGTATCCCAATTGTGGATTTCATCTGCATCTCTGGGTCGAGGTCGATCGTCAAAAAATTCTCGAATCAAGTGCCGTCGGTTAGAAGTTGCATAGACAACGACGTTCTGAGGTCGAGCAGTCAGATTTCCTTCTAGCACGACTTTGAGCGCTTTGTAAGCATCGTCATCCTCTTCAAAAGAGAGATCATCGACGAAGATGACAAACTTCTGAGGTAAGTTCCTTAACTGTTCAACGATCGCAGGTAAATCTCTCAATTCTGACTTTGCAACTTCAATCAAGCGAAGATTTTCGTACTTTCCCAGCAGCGATTTTACTAGCGAAGACTTCCCGGAACCTCGACTGCCGTAAAGTAAAATATGCAGTGCAGGCAATCCAGAGAGTAAAAATTCAGTATTCTTCAAAAGCTGATTACGCTGAGTCTCATAGCCAACTAGCTCATCTACTTGAATCGGATCAGGATTCGCGATCGCAATCAAGCGACCCTGTTGCCAGCGAAATGCCGAGTACTCAGCAAACATTCCAGTGCCAAATTTGCGATAAAAACTCAGCAGATCAATAAAATCGATCGCCCAATCTTCTGAAGCTTCAAGCCGTTTTTGAATCCGCTGAAATTCCCAATACCAAGCGCGACTCTCAGGCTGATCGAAATGATTGCTCCAGGGAAGTAACCCAACAAGGTCTGCAAACTGCTGACAGCTAACTTGATAGACCTGCTGCAAGATCTGTGCGTCTCGCCGAACAGCACGAATCAATTCATTTGGAATAAAACTCTCATGCGCCTGCTGAGTAAACGCATTCTCTGATAGTAAAATTCGAGCAAGTAAGTAATCTCTCCAACCCTGTCGCCGCGTTGCTAACCCAGAAAACCACTCTGCATAGGCAAGCGTCGCAACCTCAGGACGATCGAGATTTTCTAGCACTGTCAGAAAAGCTCCCGCGATCGCGTCTTCAAACACATCTCGATACACCAACAGCGATCGACACTTCTGAGCTAATTCTTTCATCACTTACATTCCCAATGCAGTCGTTAAAAATTTCGGAGCAGGCAACACCAAAAGAATCAGAATTACCAATGCCATTAAACCAATCGCTTCACGCCATGAGTCCACTTCTACCACATCATTTAAGGTCGGTTCATTCAATGCAGGCAGCAACAGTAATAAAACAGCCCAAAGCAGTAAATGTGGATAGACCAGTGCTAACCCCAAGAGTAGAAATCGTGAAATCCGACCAATTCTCGCTCCAATCCGCCGACCAAACACAGCATGAACCATTCTGCCGCCATCAAGCTGTCCGATCGGCATTAAATTAAATGCTGTAAACAACAATCCAACCCACCCGGCAATGCCACTCGGATGCAGTCGAATCGCAGCTTCTGCGCTCAACGCCTTGCCAAAAACTAATTTACTAAAAAGCGCAAGCACGATCGACAGTCTCGGATCAAGCGCTTTAAACTGAAAAATCCCTGCCTGCCCAGACAGCCCAACCAAATCCGAGTGCAACAATCCCCACGCCAATAGCGGAATACTCACACTCAATCCCAGAAACGCACCGACTAACCCAATATCAAATAATGCCTTGCGATTCGGAATCCGCGTCTCCAATCGCGTAAATCCTCCAATCGTCCCCACCGGAAAAAAGGGCAGCGGAATAATCGGAATAAAATACGGCAAGGTCGTCACAATCTGAAACTTACGCGCTGTGATGAAATGCCCAAAACTCCGCGCCGCAAAAAACACCAAAATCGCGATCGAATAAGGAAAGCCATCTTCCATTAAGGCGGAGAGCGTTGGCACTCGCCCCACCACCTGCAACCCTGCCCAAGTCGTCGTAAACAGGGTTAGAAATCCCAACAACAACGCAAATCCAGGACGCAAGCCTCCCCGCTGATTTTTTCCGTCCAGCAGCGTGCTGGGATTGAGCAGCAACTCAAAAAAAGGCTCACCCGGAAAATACTCTTGAAAGATCACATCAAAGCGATCGCCAAACTCTGCCTCAATATTTGCCCGAATCGTCTCATAAGCCTTGTCAGGTGAAGTCCTTAACTGCCCTCGGCAGACGACACCTTGCGGATGATATTCCAAATGCCGCAGATAAAACACTGACCAGGGAAAGCAAGTCTGCAAATGCGACTCTTCATCTGAATTTAAGGGACGCAAACTAGCAAGATTTGGCGGTTGCAAGTCGGGAATAGGTTCCGCCGCTAGAGGCTCTGGCTCGATTGGAGACGATCGCGAAATCCGCCCTCGCTGAATCAGATACAAATACAGCACCAAACAGCCCGCAAACAAAATCGCAGTAAATCTCAATGGCATCGTCTGTCCTTGAAACGCGATCGTCCATGCAATCAGCACAAACACAGGCAGCATCGCCACCAGCCACAATAGCCAAACGGGTGTACGGGTGAGACTTGCGACCCACTGGGTAATAAAGAGATACGTGATCAGTCCGAGCAGCAAAAGCCAAATCATGAGCCAAAAAAAGGGGTGCTAGGGCATGGAAGAGAATCGCAGGATCTGGCACAATCAACGATGGCAGCTTGCCATATTCTTTAGTTTGAACGATTTAGAACGTTGTGCCGCTAGAATCTTCAACTCCTTTAACATCTCAATCACGCCCTGCAAAAGCTCCACGTCTGGTATTGACTGAGGAAAACTGTTCGCAGGATGGGTACGTCCCCATTTTCGCATTTCCGCCAAATCGAGACACCCTCGGTGGAACATCCTATCTTATTGTAGAAAAAGATGGAAATTTGCTGATCGATTGTCCGGCTTGGGATGACTCTTCTCGATCGTTTCTCGACGCTCAAGGGGGCGTAACCCGCCTGATGATCACGCATCGGGGCGGAATGGGCAAAGTTCGTGAAATCCAAACCGCTTTTGACTCCGAAGTGATTATTCAAGAGCAAGAAGCCTATTTACTGCCAAATCTCAAGGTAACTTCGTTTCAGGAAAACTTAATCATTTCGCCTCAAGTGCAAGTCATTTGGACAGCGGGGCATTCTCCTGGAACTGCCTGCGTTTACCTCGATCGTTGTAGCGGCGTGTTGTTTTCTGGGCGGCATCTGGTTGCAGATTCTCAAGGCAATCCCGTCCCATTGAGAACGGCAAAAACCTTCCATTGGATTCGCCAAATCCGCAATACGCAAAAACTTCTCGATCGCTTCAATTCCGAAACCCTCAACTGGATTTGTCCCGGTGGAAATATCGGCTTACTGCGAGGCAAAAGCGCGATCGATCACGCCTATGAGAAATTAGCTCAACTCAATCTAGAGGAGTGCATCAACCAGCAACCGCTCCTATAGCAATCCTAGATGAGTGATGAAGGTGGGGAGTGGCGCAAAAATTAAGGCTGTAAGAGTTGCGCCAATGTGGAGAGCAATTCGATCGGATCAACAGGTTTGGTCGTGTAGGCTTGAAATCCTGCTTGCAGTGCCTCTTCCTGGGCTTGTGTTTGAGCAAAGGCAGTGAGGGCAAGTGCTGGAATTCGGCTGCCTTGGGGTAAAGCTCTTATCCGTCGGATCAACTCATATCCTGTCATTTGAGGCATTCCGATATCGCTGATGATCAAGTCGGGCGGGGTTTGAGCAATGGAGTCGAGAGCAGCTTGGGGAGAAGTTAGTGCGGTGACGATCGCGCCATCGGCTTGAAGCAGAAAGCGCAATAAATCGAGATTGTCGCGATCGTCATCTACGAGCAAGATCTGGAGTCCCGTTAGCGCAGTGTTAGAGGCAGGAATGGGAGGGGAGGCAAGTTGTGGAGGCGGATCAATCTGATTAGGAGTTGGTTGGCGCAATTGATTCAATGCTCAAAGCTTCTGGTGAGAGCGGCAAGCTTACGGTGAAGGTTGCCCCCTGTCCAATGCCCTCGCTCTCGGCTGTAATCGTACCGCCGTGCAATTCGACGAGATGCTTGACGATCGACAGTCCCAAGCCCAATCCGCCGTAGTTGAGGCAAAAACTCTGGGGCAATCCCAATACCATTATCTGTGATCCGAATTTGAGCAGACTGGATTCCATTGCTGTTCGTCTCGATCAATTGATCGATTTGGATGCGCCCGCCTGCTGGAGTGAACTTAATTGCATTGTTGAGTAGGTTCCAGAAGACTTGGGGTAAGCGATCGCCTCTTACAGGCAATGCGACACTCTCCTGCACCTCGATTTCAATGCGTTTCGCGGCTGCTGCAAGTTGAACGGTGTCGATCGCGTTTTTGACGATCGTGGTTAGATCGACGGGCTGCAATTTTAGCTTCAGCTTGCCTTGAATCACTCGCGAGGGGCGTTCTGAGTTCATGAGAGAGCGCTGCTAAGAATTCATCTTTGAGGCGATTGCCTTGACGGAGTTCCTCGGCTTGTGCGGCTAGAGTTTCTTCTAGGTTTTTGCGATCGGTGATGTCGGTGTTCGTGCCAAACCAACGCAGGATCGTCCCTTGGTCGTCGCGGATCGGAATCGCTCTGGAGAGAAACCAGCGATACTGTCCATCTTGATTCCGTAATGGAAAGGTATCTTCCCAGGTTTCACCCGCTTCAATGCAGTGACGAAAATGAGCCACGACGCGATCGACATAATCCGGATGATGGACTTGCTGCCAGCCCCAACCTTGCATTTCTTCGAGGGTCTTTCCGGTGTAATCAAACCAGCGCTGGTTGTACCAGTTGATCGCGCCGCTAGCATCTGCAATCCAAGCTAATTGAGAGATGTTGTTTGCCAATGTGCGAGAGCGATCTTCACTTTCGCGCAGGGCAAGCTCGGACTGTTTGCGATCGGTGATTTCTTGAACCACAGCATTGATCCCGATCGTGCGTCCAGTGGCATCTCGAAGCGGATACCAGTTCTCAAGCCAAGTGCGCTGCACTCCGGGCTGTGCGACCGTTTCACCCGTAATCTCTAAGTTCAGCAAGGGTTCTCCCGTCTCCAACAGGCGGAGGAATAATGGCTCCACTGCGTCTGCTAAGTTGGGAACAATCTCACGAACGGTACGACCGACATGAGCCTCGATCGAGATGCCATTGATTTCTGCTAATCGTTGATTTAGACGAACAAAGCGAAGATCGCAATCGAGAACGCCAAGCCCAATCGGAGCCGTATTGTAGATTGCCTCAATTTCTGCATACTGTTGCAAAATTGTTGCTTGATTTTGGGCGCGGTCTAGCTCGGCTTGTCTGCGATCGCTTGTATCAAAAGAAATTCCGCGCATCACATGGGGATTATCAGAAGCAGTAGCAGCGCGACTGTAAATCCAAATCAATCCTTGGGCTGGGTGATGGTAGCGGTACTCGACTTCGATTGTGCCGATCATTGCGCTCTGCTGCATCACGGTTTGAACCTGAGACAAATCTTCTAGCTCAATTCTCGACATCCAGAGAGTTGCAAAGTTTGGCTCGTCAAGGGCAATCCCAAAGAGCGCGTAGCATTGCTTTGACCAGAAGGCTTCTCCTGTTTGACTATTCCATTCCCAAGTGCCCGTACTCGTCGCGGTTTGGGCAAGTCTCAAATGTTCTTCCATTGATCGCAAACGATCGAACGATCGTTTGCGATCGTAATCGAGTCGATTCAGCCGACTTGCACTATACACAATCAGGGCAGCCAGGGTTCCGACAAACGAGATCGACATCAGCGCGATCGCATAATCAGAAACATACCAGTTCGCGCGATTTCCCTGCAAAATCAGCCAACCGAGTAACAAAGGCAAGCCGATCGCGACCGGGAGAAATTGCCGTGCCACAATGCTACCAATCCCCTCACTGGTTACACTTGCCATCCAGCCGCGATCGCTCCTTAACGCTAAAATCCCAATGCCTAACACTGCAAAGACAAAGGCAGTATGTCCTCCCATTGTGGTGGCAAAAGAGCCAAACAGAGACGCAAACGGCAGCCCATAAGCGCGAACCACTAAAGCTTGCAGGGAAATCATGCTGACGATCGCAGCTAAAGTCTGGGCAATCCAAACGCGAGTCAATCGAGGGTGAGCGGCACGATTTTGGGCAGACTCCACGCCACTCAATAGCCAGAAAGCAACACTGAGCAAGCTCAAATTAATCGCCGCAGGCAAACCCATGCGACCCGGAGGGAGAGGCGGATAGGGCAAGGGATCACGAAACAGCAGTTCATCAATGCCAAAATTCCAGCCTGTCGCATACTGGATCAGCGTCAGCACTCCGATCGCGCCCGAAATCGTAGCGAAAGCTCTTACAAGGAGAATGGTTCGTTGGCTCAGATGCTTTCGAGCGAGCAGACCCAAGCAGATGCCTCCGAAGATCAGACCGAGGGCAACATTCGCTCTCATATTGCCCCCTGCTCTCAGCGTTTTGAGCAGTGGAATCTGCAACGCCCAACCCAGCAAGACAAGGCAACTGATCCCCGTCACAACGGCACTCGCGACTCGCGCCACCTGTTGACCTCGATCGCCCCTCAAGAGAAGCCAGCGTTTTAAGGTCATAAACCAGTGCGATCGCCTCATTGCTGTCTGCCTTTTTATCGCTTTAATCTTACAAGATCCAGAATACTGGTGACTAATACCTCCGGGTCTACAGGCTTTGTCAAATGACGCTGAAACCCGGCTTGCAGCGATCGCTCTTCATAGGTTGTACTGGCAAAGCATGTCAGCGCGATCGCGGGAAGTTGATCCGCACAATCTTGCGCGACTTCTAAGCGGCGAATCTCTTCGATTAAGTCGTAGCCCGATCCTCCCGGCATCGCAATATCACTCAGCAGAATATCTAGCTCAAACTCGTCTAACAGTGAAATGGCTCCAGCAATACTGGTTGCCGATCGCACTTCAGCCCCATACTCCTCCAGCAAGAAGGTAATCAAATTCAGCATATCAGGTTCATCATCTACGACCAACACGCGAATCCCTGCTAGAGAAGTCGCGTTAATCGATTGCGAAACGGATTCTTGCACGATCGCAGGCGTACTAAGCATCGGAAAGCATATCGTAAAGGTTGCGCCTTGTTCTAGACCGGGACTCTCTGCTGTAATCGTGCCCTGATGCAGTTCGACCAAGTTTTTGACGATCGCTAGCCCCAATCCCAAGCCATCTTTTGATCCGGCACTCTTCTGCCCTTGCTGGAAGCGCTCAAACATCTGGAACAAAAATTCGGCGGCAATGCCTTTTCCGGTGTCGCTCACTCGCACTTGTACTTGAGTATCAATTTGCATCAATTCGACCTCGACTCGTCCGCCTTCTGGCGTGAACTTAATCGCATTGGTGAGCAGATTGACGACAATTTGTTGTAGACGGTTCCAGTCGCCAGAAATCTGAGGGGTGAGGGTGAGTTGAGTCTGGATCTGAATCTGTTTTGCTTGCGCTTGCAACTGCACCATTTCGATCGCGGCATTGATCACATTTGCTAGATTCACCGGAGCCGAATGGATCGATAATTTTCCGCTGGCAATCCGGGACATATCGAGCAAATCTTCTACCAGTTGGACTTGCGTATTGGTGTTGCGTTCGATCGTTTCGAGGGCTTTCGCGATCGTGGCTTCGTCATAGGCGCGACTCTGCAACAGCTTTGACCAGCCTAAGATCGAGTTCAGGGGAGAGCGCAGTTCATGGGCGACCAGTGCAACAAACTCATCTTTACTGCGGTTAGCCGCTTCTGCTTCTGCTAACAATCGTTCGCGATCTGCTTCTATGCGTTTGTTATCGGTAATATCGATCGCCGCTAAAATTGCATAGCTTGGGCGCATTTCGCCTTCTCGTTGTTCAAAAAACACTTGTTTACGAACGGTGAGCCAGCGTACCTCACCCGTTGACCAAACGACGCGATGATCAAGGGCAAACCAGCCATCACCTGCCGGATCAAGCACTTGAGCAATGATCCGCTCCATCATTTCTCGTTCTTCTGGGTGAAATGTGTCATGAATGCGTTGCCTTGGGCACAGGTAAACTTGTTTGCGAGTCACGAGGCATTGATCCGCAGTCAAGCCATACATCGCAGCGGCTTCTGGTGAAAGGTCAACGGTGTTTGAGCGATAATCTATCCGTGCTAGGGCAACCCCGGCAACTTCAACCCCTACTTTTAACTGTGTCTCCGAGTCCTGTAGGCGTTGTTCTGCGCGTTTGCGATCGGTGATGTCCCGCCAGGAGACAACAAATCCATCTCCTAATTTACTAGCTCGAATATCAAAAGCTCTAGTAAGTTGCTGCTGCCCAAAGATATCTGAATAGTTCAAGCTTTCTTTAATCAGTGGCTTCCCCGTCTCCACCAGTTGGCAATACTCCTGAAACAATCCCGTTTCTTGATGGGCTGGGAGTAATTCACATAGACCTTGACCGATCGCCATGCGAGTCATGCGATTTGCTTCGAGGGCTGCTGCATTCAGGTAATCAATCCGAAAGTCGAGGATCTGCCCTGCTTCATCTCGAATCGCTGAAAAAATACCAAAGCAATCGAGCATGTTTTCGATCGACACCCGAAAGCGATCGTCACTCTCTTTCAGTTGTTTCCGGAGATGAGCATTCTCGATCGCGCTCCGTATTGTCATCCGTAGCAGTTCTGGAGTCACATCGCGTTTGAGCAGATAATCCTCTGCTCCCAGCTTGATCGCCTGCACCGCAACCCGTTCGTCACCTTTACCCGTTACCATCACCACAGGTGGACTTTCCCCATTGTTTTCGGTATGGAGCGCTTGCAAAAACTCAATGCCGTTGCCATCGGGCAGAGAATAGTCCAGCAAAATTGCATCGATCTCTCTTTCCCAACACACCGCTAAGCCTGCTATGACCGAATCTACTTCCAACACGGTATAGTCACACTCCGAATCCGCGATTAGATAATGCCGATAGAGTTCGCGATCGGGTGCAAAATCTTCCACAAGCAACAGGGTTTTGTGTGGCATAAGCCTTTCCTAATAAAAATAGGTAACAAACATTAAAAAAAAGTAGTAACTCAAAAAGCTAGACCGCGCTGTACCCCGACGGACTTGAGGAACCTGTTTCGCATATAGAGTCATCTGAATAAGTGATTGATTCTACGCACCAAAGAGTCTAGCCGTCGAAATGTGATCTGAATACAACTTATCAAAGGGAGTACTCATGCCCTCAAGCATGAGAATACTACTTAAGAGCGAAGAATATAATAGTTCTAAAGAAATAATATTAAAATAACTAAGTATTGATTTTATTAATAGTTGATAGAAGCGTTAAGGAATAACAGTTTCGGAGAATACTAGGTTAAATTTGTAACTCGTTACTATGAAATTCAGGCGTTCTTTTAGAGTTACGCTTTGAGATAAATTAAACTGTTTTTAAGCATACACATCAGAAGAAAGTAGATTGATTATCACGCCGTTTACGTGCGGGTGAACAAGCAACGCAGTAGATCGATCCGTTTGGGGCTTTATTCGTGAGCAAATCTCTTAAGAGAATGGTTCAAAAGTATTTGGAAAGCTGTTGCTTCGATCTCTGCGTATTCCTAATCGAGAATGCAGCAAAACCTGAGTTATCTTGCTGCTAAAATAATAACTACGGATGCTATCGATAACATCGCGCAATCCTAGATGCCAGCAATTTCAAATTCCAACAAGAGCAATCCTAAATTCGTCGTCAATGACAAGGTTGGTCGTGCCCCCTAACCCCCAAGCTTGGGGGAACACC
>JALOOO010000214.1 GCA_025454375.1 Leptolyngbya sp. Prado105
ACGCTATCAGCAACGATGGAGCTTGGGGTATGATTTACAACTGCTATTTAAGACTGTGCTGGTTTTGCTGAATAAAGATAGTGCATTTTAAGGATTTTGACGATGACAAACTTAACCACGATGGGAGGTGCGATTTACTTTGATCGGTTAGTGATTCAAAGTGATTTGAGCGCGATCGCGCAAATTTTGCACTGGTTTGAACGATTCCGCCAGTCGCCGATTTCTCAGTCAACTTGGCTACAAGGTCAGATTGCTTTAGTCGAAGGGTTTACGAATGCGGTTCGCCATGCTCATGCTCATTTGCCAATGCAAACTTCGATCACGTTAGAAGCTAGCCTATTACGCAATCGTTTAGAAATTAAAATTTGGGATCAGGGTGCGCCGTTTGACTTAGAGCAGCTATTAGATCAAGTTGAACAGAACTATCCCAATCCTTCAGAGCATGTTGAACATTGGGGCGGATCTTTGTTTAGGAAGCTACGTGATCAGCATCAATGGGAGATCGACTATCATGCGATCCGAACCGGGGTGAACTGTCTTCACTTAGTCAAAAAATGCGACAATAGCTAAGACTAATTGCAAGGGAAGGCAGTATGGT
Organism: Leptolyngbya sp. Prado105; assembly: GCA_025454375.1. Lineage (GTDB taxonomy): Bacteria > Cyanobacteriota > Cyanobacteriia > Leptolyngbyales > Leptolyngbyaceae > Leptolyngbya. Next base: position 599 of record JALOOO010000214.1, read on the forward strand.
AAGCGAAGTTAGAGTGGTTTCTGGTGGTGGGATTCCTTTAGTCGGCAATGATATTGATACCGATCGCATTATTCCGGCTCGATTCTTGCGTTGTGTGACGTTTGATGGATTGGGAGCGCAGGTTTTTGCAGACGATCGCACTCAGTTAAAGGGTCAGCATCCGTTTGATTTACCGCAATATCAGGGCGCAAAAGTTCTAGTCGTTAATGGAAATTTTGGCTGTGGATCGAGTCGAGAACATGCCCCACAAGCGATCGCGAAATGGGGAATTCGCGCGATCGTGGGAGAAAGCTTTGCAGAGATCTTTTTCGGCAACTGTGTCGCGATCGGGATTCCTTGTCTAACGGCTACTCCCAGTGTGACGAGCCAGATTCAGGCGTTGTTGACAGAGCATCCGCAGCTTGAGGTGACGGTTGATTTGGATCAGATGCAGGTGAAGTGTGGCGAGTTTAGCAGCGCGATTACGATGCCAGATGGGGCGCGGCAGATGCTAACTTCGGGGACTTGGGATGCCTGTGGGCAGTTAGTTGCACAGGCGGAACAGGTTCGAGCAACGGCTATGAAGCTACCTTATGTCAGTTGGGCGAGCTAGTTCGAGCGGCGATAGACTTCTGAGGTTTTGAAATCCTTGGAGGTCTGCTCTCACCAAGTACTAAATGGATGTTGTGCTAGGTTTGAATTGTAGTAGCGCGGGTCGTGCGAGACATCTTCTCCAATCCATTCAGGAAGTTCGATCGACTGATCTGCACTCTGTAATTCAACTTCGGCGATCGTTAAGCCTTGATTCTGTCCTAAGAATTCATCCACTTCCCAAAGCATTCCATTGAGTTCGATTTTGTGTCGATACTTTTCTATCAAGGGAGGTTTGCAAAGTGTATCTAGCATCTGTGCTGCCTCATTCAGGGGAATTTCGTATTCAAATTCCGATCGCGAAATGCCTTGAGTTCGTCCTTTGATTGTGATGAATCCGCGATCGGCGGCGATCCGAATTCTAACCGTACTTTCTAGCGTGGGAATGTAGCCTTGTCGGTACAAAACTCCGAGTGCCAGATTGCGCCATTGATCCCCAATGACTAAGAATTTGCGCTCAATTTCGATTCCCATAATTTAGCTCGATCGTTGATCTAAATATAAAAAAGCATCTACTTCTGCACCTGTAGGCTGAGCCTCGATCGCACCTGCTCTTAAGGTTGTTAATGCCCCCATAGCACTGGCATATTTGACAATTTTTTCTGCATCTTGACCAATCTCAGAAAGTTCGTGCTGACAAAGCTGATGGACAAATCCGGCTAAGAAGCTATCGCCTGCGCCAGTTGTGTCCTCAACCTCGATCGAGAAAGCTGGAATTTTCCCTTCCCTTTGATTTAAGCAATAGCGACAGCCTTTTTCACCTGCGGTAACTAGCACACCTTCTAAAGATTCGACACGGTGAGCAATCACACCTGGATCACTCGTATCAAAGAGCCATTGGGCTTCTTCCTCTGCCATTTTGAGGAAATCTGCGCGTTTGATCAAATCATGAATAATTTTTGGTGCAATGCTTTGGTCTTTCCAGAACACAGGTCGCCAGTTCACATCTAAAATGACTTTGACAAAGAATTCTTCTGCTAGCTGTAAGGCGCGTTCGATCGCGGCTCGACTCTCTGGATATGCCATGAGCAGAGTTCCAAGCACCAGATAATCTGCCTGCTGAAACAATTCGATCGGGATCTGATTGCTCTGTAAATGCGTATCGGCAAATTCACTCGTGTCCCGATTGTCTCCAAAGGCAACGAAACTGCGATCGTTCGTCTGCGATCGCAAAACTAAAACGCTGCGAGTTGGAGCCGCATAAGTCTGCACGCCGCTCGTATCGACTTTTAGGGTATTGAGCAGATCGACGAGCGATCGACCCAGTTCGTCGTCCCCCACGGCTCCGATAAAGGCAGTGGGTGTGCCGAGTTTGGTCAGGGCACAGGCGACATTGGCAGGAGCACCGCCGGGATAATCCGTCCAGGAGGTGACCGCTTCAAGGGGAAGTCCGGGTTGATTAGAAATGCGATCGTACAAAATTTCGCCGAGGCAGATAACACGCGGGTGCATTGCAGATTCTAGGGTGAATGTTTTCTCTCATAAGTGTATGAGCGGATACGCCTGCAAAACCTAAAGAATCTTGGAGAATTCTATCGGGCTTGACCGATGATCAGAACAGAACCTATGGAATGAGATTGATGCCTGATGAGCCTTCTCAACTTTTAGACTCAGCACCCGGGCAAACGGGCTTGAAGTGTTTGAATTTTCAGCCTGTCCCCTTTTTTATCGCATTCGTGATTCCGAACTCACCTAAGATTTTGGGGGTCCGGCAGTCACGATGATTAATTGCTCTGGTTTGAGCAGTTCTTTCGCTGCTTGATTCACTTGAGCTTGATTCACCGCTTCGATTTGATTGGGATATTGACGTAGCTCAACTGGATTTAAGCCATACATCTCATTCAGCAAAATCGTATTGACAAGCTGATCTGGGTTTGCTAAATCTACCGGATAGCCGCTCGTAATCGATCGCTGAGCCGTCAACACTTCCGTTGTACTGACTCCCTTCTCGCGTACTTGATCTAAGAGCTTCACGGTACTGGCGATTGCTCTCTCTGCATCTTCTGGAGCCGTCTGCATCGAAATCACAAATGGTCCTAGACGATTGCCCGCTTGGAAGTAGCTATAAATGCCATAGGTCAACCCCTGTCGATCGCGCACCTCAGACCCCAACCGACTCGACAACGTATCGCCTCCTAGCACTTGATTCATAATTGACGCATTGTAAAAGCGCGAATCTCGTCGATTGATGCCTGCTGATCCAATCAACGTCACCGATTGCGTCTTGCCAGGAATCGGCGTGTAGCGCCGCACAACTGTATTTGGAATTGGGATGGGTGGGAAGGTCAAAGCGGGAGCCGTTCCTGTGGATTTCCAGCCGCCCAGTTCTCTCTCAATCAAAGCTTTCGCTTCAGCTAGATCAAAATCACCGACTAGCGCCACAATTGTTCTATCCGGTCGATAGTGGGTCTGATAGAAGTTCAGTACATCTTGACGCTGAATCGCTTTGAGGCTCGCTGCGGTGGGGAAGCTATGGAATGGATGATTTTCAGGATAGACCGTCTGTTGAAACACTCGACGCGCAAGCACGGCTGGATTGTCGAGTTGAACTTTCAAAGCGGTGAGCGATCGATTTCGAGCGAGTTCAAGTTCTCGATCAAGAAACGCTGCATTTTGTGTAACATCGGCTAACGTCTTCACGAGGATAGGTAGATGTTCACTGAGGGCACTGGCATTGACCAATACACTCTCACGATTGGTATCAATCCCAAAATTGATGCCGCGATCTTCTAAGGTCTTTGCCAGAGTTAACGCATCCTGGGTTTGGGTTCCATTGGTTAAGTTATCAGCGGTGAGCTTTGCAAGTCCAGCTTTCGCACTGGAGTCAAACTCTGAACCAGCTTGCACACTAGCATTGAGCGAAACGGTTGGCGTACTCGTGTCTTGCATGAGCAGAATCCGTAACCCGTTGGGCAAGACATATCTTTCTGGCAATGCTTGAGTTGTGCGATCGCTCCTTTGCACCGCAGGCAAATACTTCGCAACTTGATCCGGATCAACAGGTGAACCTAGATTAAACTTTTCAGCCGTTTGACCCGAATTGACAGAGCCGTCTGCTTTTGCATCGATCACAGTCGGTTGGAAAAAGCCGATCGTCGCTTTCTCAGGGGTAAAGTAAGTTTTTGCAACTCGTTGTAAATCTGCTAGGGAAACGCGATCGACGGCAGCTAAAAAGCGATCGGTATATTTGTAGTCGCCTGTGGTCGTTTGATCATCTCCAAGCTGGATGGCTTGACTCGTAATGTCTCGATTTCTCAACAGCACGGAAGATCTCAACTGGGTCTTAGCCCGAGCGAGTTCTTCTACCGTGATGCCTTGCGATCGCACTTCGGCGAGTGCTTTCTCGATCTCAGCACTGATTTTATTTAAGTCCTGATTTGGGGCTGCGGTGGCGGAAAGGTCATACCATCCGCCGGAAATCATGTTAGCTGGATAGCCGCTAAATCCACTGACTAAGCCTGTTTCAACTAATGCCTGATAAAGCCGAGAACTTCGTCCTTGCGTTAGCACCAAATCCAACACATGCAGCGATGGAACATCAGGATGAGTAGCATTTGGCAAAGGATAAACTGAATTAAACAAGGGCGCACTACCCGGTTCATGCAAGACGATCGGTTGTGCTTGCTTTACAGAGCTTGCCGTAGGCTGGGTGGGTTTCTGAACGGTTTGTTTTGCTTTCTGAGGAACTTTCCCAAAGGATTCTTTAACCGCTTGTAAGGTTGGCTCAGTTTTGAAGTCACCGACAATAATCACAGTCGCATTTTCAGGGCTGTAGTAATTGCTGTAGTAACTGCGAACTTGATCAATTTCAAACTTCTCCACATCCGCTTTCGTTCCGCCGACAGGCAATCCATAAGGAGAATCTGGGAATGCTGCCCGCATGACGGCTCGACCTAAGCGATAGTTCGGACTATTCTCATTGCCCTGCAATTCTGAAATCACCACTCGCTTCTCACTCGTCAGCGAATCTGGATTGATCAGAGCATTCTGCATTCGATCGGCTTCGAGAACTAACAGCGATCGTAGTTTATCTCGCTCAACCGTGCCAAAATACGCCGTCTGATCGTAACTCGTAAACGCATTCGATTGACTTCCTAAAGCATTAAATAATCGCCCAAATTGAATCGGTCGATCGCGGGTTCCTTTGAACATCAAATGCTCCAGTTGGTGAGCAATTCCATTTACCCCTGCTGCTTCATCGCGCGACCCAATGCGATACCAAACTTGCACTGTGACCACAGGAGCCGTCGGGACTTCCTTTGTCAGTACAGTTAAGCCGTTATCAAGAACCGTCTTACGCACTTCATCCGTCGTGGTCATTGCCACAAGCGGGGTCGAACTCGCGAACGCTTCCAAACTGCCAAATAGCGCTGAATTTGAAATCAGCACCACACCCAGACAGAGCGTAAAGAGCAGACTAAAAAGACGATGCTGCCGAAAGAATTTCAGGAAAGTCATAAGAATGTTAGGAAAGCCCCGATAGAAAAATTCGGTTTATGAGAGTTAGACCTGATATTTGCGAGTAGGTTCCAATTTAACGTTTCCTAATCTAGATATCTAGATTCAGTAGAAACGATTTGTGAATTACGATCGTGTTCTAGAGAACATTCAAGAGCCGTATCGTTTACGGTAGGATGAAATCTATGCCGACCACACTCATTTCTGGAGTTCCGCATGTCTATGACTTGACGGCTCCGACTTCTCCCAACTCTGAAACATTAGTTTTTGTTCACGGCTGGATGCTGAGCCGTAACTACTGGCAACCCTTAATTGATCGTCTTTCTAAAGATTATCAATGCTTATCGTATGATTTGCGAGGGTTTGGTGAGTCTCAGCCTTGCCGTGACCTGTCGCCATTGCCAAAAATTCAGGCGACTGGAAGTGTTGCCATTGCGGTGCAGCAAAGTGTTGCTCAGCAGTATAGTCTCCTGTCGTATGCGCGAGATTTAAGTCTGTTGCTGAAGCAGTTGCAAATTTCTAAAGCGTGGCTGGTGGGGCATTCGCTTGGGGGATATGTGGGGCTGTGGGCAGCGGATCAGATGCCAGAACAGGTGCAAGGGGTGATCTGCTTAAACTCAGGCGGCGGAATTTATTTGAAAGAGGCATTTGAGCGGTTTCGATCGGCTGGTCAGCAGATTGTAAAATTCCGTCCGAAATGGTTGCTGCAAGTGCCGGGATTAGATTTGGTGTTTACGCGGGCAAATGTTGTGCAAGCCATGGCTCGATCGTGGGGTCGTCAGCGCGTGATCGATTTTATCAATGCGGATGCTGAAGCAGCACTGGGAACATTGCTCGACTCGACGACAGAAGCAGAAGTGCATCGATTGCCGCAGGTCGTGACGCGATTGTCACAACCCATTTATTTTGTAGCGGGCGCGAAAGATACTGTGATGGAGCCGAAATATGTCCGGCATCTTGCGAGTTTTCATCCGCGATTTGGCAAGGGGGCGGACAATGTGCTGGAGATCCCGGACTGCGGGCATTTATCGATGTTAGAGCAGACCAACGTTGTCGAGTCGCATATTCGTCAAATTTTGCGATCGTAATTTGGCTTGTTCAAGCGTCTCAAACCATGTCAAACTACCGCATGGTTTGATCTCGGATTCGATTCATGAACGATCAAGTGGATGTGCCCAAAAAACAACGATCGTGGGAGTTAATCACCTCGATCCTTTGGATTCTCGCATTGGGCGGGATTGCTTTTTTTAACCGTCTCGGAAATATTGGTCTTGTTGATGAAACAGAGCCGCTGTTTGTCGAAGCAGCAAGACAGATGACGGTTACAGGAAATTGGATTACGCCTTATTTCAATCAGGTGACGCGGTTTGATAAGCCGCCCTTAGTGTATTGGTTCATGGCGATCGCGTTTCAAACTCTGGGCGTAAATGAGTGGGCGGCTCGGTTGCCTTCTGCGATTTCAGGAACTGTGCTGACCGGATTTTGTTTCTATCTGCTGAAGCAGTTTGTCCCGTCGAAGATTGCGCCTTTTTTGGGGTCAGGCATTGTTGCTTTGAATCTGATTACACTGTTTTTTGGGCGGTTAGGATACTCGGATATGTTGCTGAGTGTCTGTTTTGGCGGAGCGCTGTTTGCATTCTTTTTAGGGTATGCCTCGCATCCAAAATGGTACTGGGGATTTTATGCGCTGATGGGATTTGCCGTACTGACTAAAGGACCCGTTGGGGTGGTGTTACCAAGTGCGATCGTGATTATTTTTCTACTTTGGGTTGGCAAACTTGCTGAAGTTCTCCGTGAGATGAAACCGATTCGAGGAACAGGATTATTTTTACTGGTGAGTGTGCCTTGGTATCTCCTGGCTTATTGGCAAAATGGCAGTGCATTTATTGATTCATTTTTTGGGGTGCATAATGTTGAACGCTTTACGTCGGTAGTCAATCAGCATTCGGGTGCTTGGTACTATCATCTGTTGATTGTGCTGGGGGGATTTTTTCCCTGGTCGCTGTGTTTACCTGCTGCCATTGTCTATCTTTTAAAATCAAAAGAGCGAGAAAAACCGCGATCGCAGCAGCTTGGAACATTTGCGCTCGTTTGGTTCTCAGTCGTGCTGATCTTTTTTACGATCGCGGTGACGAAATACATTACTTACACCTTACCGCTCTATCCTGCGGCGGCAATTTTAGTCACCCTCTGGTATGTGCATCATTTTTCACAGCCGAAGCAATCCTTAGGGTTAAAACTGAGCGTATTTTTCAGCATTGTCATTGCGATCGCGCTTGGAATCTGCGCTTTTTATAGTCCAAATTGGCTCAATGATGACCCGTCGATGCCAGAGCTAGGGTTAAAAATCCAGCAGGCTGGACTTCAGCATATTGCAGCATCGATTTGGATTACGGTGGCACTGATCGGTTTAATGCTTGCGGTGCAATATCAGTTGCGTTGGTTTTGGGCAGTAAATTTAGTTGGTTTTGCAGTGTTTATTTGGTTTTTTATTATGCCTGCGGTTACTGTGATTGATTCAGTTCGGCAGTTACCCTTGCGACAGATTGCTCAAGCAACCGTTGAGGATAAATTACCAAATGAACCGATCGTGATGGCAACGGATTCATTTGAGAAACCGAGTCTCGTCTTTTACACAAAAGAGCCGATTACTTTTCTCAATCGCACTCGGTTTATTCAGCCTTATCTAGAAAAGTTGCGGCAAGAAGGCAAGACAAACTCGATCGTCATGATTACTACATTTAGCGCATTAAAAGGAAGTGGCATGAAACCAAACCAGTATCGATTTCTTCAACAATATAGTGACTATCAACTCGTGCGCGTTCCAATTCGTTCCTCAAAAAAATGATGCAAAAGTGGTGGACAGATCGAACGAATCAGCAAGTCGTTGCGATTTTACTGGCAGGCTTTCTCTTTCGCAGCTTCATTGCATACTGGTTGCCCCCAGGATTTGATGAGGCGTACTACTATCTTTATACGTTGAATCCTGCGCTGAGCTATTTTGATCATCCGCCACTGGTTGCATTGGTTACCGCGATCGGGATTTGGCTCACAGGTGATGTGTCACAGTTTAGTATTCGCCTCGGCAGTCTCTTACTTTTCCCGGCGACGTTGTACTTTCTATACCGTGCCACAGTTGATCTATTTTCAGTACGAGTGGGTTTAATTACCCTCGCGATCGCCTCGGTTATTCCGATTTTTCAACTGGGGTTTGGCATCTTTACTTTGCCCGATTCGCCTTTGATGCTGTTTTGGGCATTGACGCTGTGGGTG
>JALOOO010000215.1 GCA_025454375.1 Leptolyngbya sp. Prado105
GTTCTAGAACGCAAAGCACCGCCAACGTTTGATATTGCAGTCGAAATGGCTGAGCGGCAAAAGTGGGTGGTGCATGAAGAAGTTTCAGACACGATCGACCTTTTACTTCGAGGAAGACAACCCAGTCCTCAGACTCGCGCAACGGATGATGAAGGTAACATCACAATTACGCATGAGGCTCCGCAACCAGAGCCGGGAAAGACCCGTTTAAAAGCGCTTCCTGACAGTGGTGGCTATTCTGACTCGATGCAGACGCGCGGTTGGCGATCGACGGGTCGGATGAAAGCCGTTGCTAGCTCGACGAATGTTCGCACCTTAACGCCCGAACAGCAATCGTTTGAACGGATGCTGGATGAATCGTTAGGACGCACCTTTGACTCGATGGAATCGGAATCCTTTCCGGGTCCAAATGGAGAAGAATTGCCCCTGCATGTTTATCCGTATGGCGTGAGTCGGCAACAACTCGATCAAGTGATTCGGACATTGAATTTGCCGATTCATTTGACGAAGGATATGGATGGAGCAGATGCGGTTTTAGCCCTGCGATCGCATGTGAAAAACCATGCGAAGCTGCGTCATTTGGCAAAGACTCGTCAGATTCCGATTCACACAGTCAAGTCGAACAATGTGCCGCAAATTGCGATCGCGCTCAGACGATTGTTGAATATGGAGGAGCCAGGTGCGCCGAGTGAAGCAGAGTTGAGTCTGATTGTGCGGGGGGACAATGAAGACGAGATTGAAGCGTTGGAAGAGGCAAGATTGGCAGTGGAGCAGATTGTGATTCCGAAAGGTCAGCCTGTAGAGTTACTTCCGCGATCGTCTACCGTGCGGAAGATGCAGCATGAACTCGTGGAGCATTATCGCTTGACTTCGAGAAGTTTCGGGGAGGAGCCGAATCGGAGGTTACGGATTTATCCTGCGTAATCTGAGAAACCTGGCTAAATTAGCGCTAAATCAAAAATCCCCGACAAAATTGCTTCTGCCGGGGATTTTGTTCGCTAATGACAAAATTAGCTATGAATTTTGGACTGAGGGAGTTCAGATGTTTTTTGAGTTGTCACTTCTGCGATCGGTTGAGTCTTCGTCAAAGCCTGCTGCAACATTGGCGTTTTCATCACCGAATCATTTGCCAAAGTGAACAGCGGATTCGAGAGAATTCCCGCGATCGAAGTTGCCACCAAAGTCAAAATCAACCCCACCTGCAACGGACGCAAGCCCGGAAGACTCCAGTTGATCACCGGATAATTCTTCACCGATTCTGACATTTCCTGCGGCTCTTTTACGACCATCATCTTCACCACTCGGATGTAGTAGTAGATCGAGATGACGCTGGTAAACAAGCCCACTAACACCAGACCATAGGCTCCCGCCTGCCAACCTGCCCAGAACAAGTACAACTTCCCAAAGAACCCAGCTAGCGGCGGAATCCCACCCAGCGACAGCAGACAAATGCTCAGTGCCAAAGTTAAAAGCGGATCTTTCTGATACAGACCAGAATACTCACTAATCTGATCCGTTCCCGTCCGCAGTGAGAATAGAATGATGCAGGTAAATGCACCCAAGTTCATAAACAGATAGATCATCAGGTAGAAGATCATGCTGGCATATCCCGCATTAGATCCAATCACTAACCCGATCATCACAAATCCAGCTTGACCGATCGACGAATAGGCCAACAGCCGCTTCATACTCGTCTGTGCCAACGCCACAACATTCCCCAGTACCATGCTCAAAATCGCCAGAGTCGTCATCACAAGATGCCACTGCTCTGTCACCTGTGGGAATGCAGTCACAAGCAACCGAATTGCTAACGCAAATCCCGCCGCCTTAGACCCAACCGACAAGAACGCCACGACCGGAGTCGGCGACCCCTCGTAAACGTCTGGAGTCCATTGGTGGAAAGGAACGGCTGCAATTTTGAACGCGATCCCCGCGATCGCAAACACGAGCGCAATCACCAACCCGATCGAATTGTCCAAGCCTGCCAGTGAAATCTTTTCCGCAATTGCCGAAAGTTTCGTTTCACCCCCAGACAACCCATAGAGCAGGGATGCCCCATAGAGAAAAATTGCAGAACTAGAAGCCCCAATTAATAGATATTTCAAAGCCGCTTCGTTCGATCGCGGATCGCGTTTGGTATAGCCTGTCAGCAAATAAGACGCGATACTCAGCGTTTCTAGCGAAACGTAAACTGCAACAAACTCGTCCGAGCCGGAAAGAAACATCCCGCCAACAGTTGCAGTCAGCAGAATCGTAATAAACTCCGCCAAAGCGGTTCCAGACTGCTCGACATAGCGAACGGACATCAGAATCGTTACCGCCGCTGCAAGCGCGACAATTCCCCGAAACACGATACTGAGCGCATCGCTATTAAATTCGCCAATAAATCCGATCGGGGTCGGACTATCCCAGAGGGTAAACAGCGCACCTGTCGCCGTTAACAAGCCACCAATTGCAACGTAAGGTGTCCATTTTGCGGAATTTTGTCGTCCCACAATCAGATCACCCACCATTACGATGAGTAGCGTCACGATCACAATCAATTCTGGCAGGATCGTTCCGGCATTCAGTTGAGCCGCAAGAGAAGCAAAATCCATAGCACGGAGTCCGTATGAGCAGGAATTAACAAAAAACTATGCTAGTCGCACATTTATTTGAGGCAAATGAATACTTCACCTGTTAGGGATTTTAACGTGGGACGCAACGCGGTTTTCGTCAAATCCAACTTCTTTATTCAAAGCCGCAATTGGAATAGCAGCATATATCTATCAAGTTTGATCTATATTGGTCTGGCAACCGTCTGAAGAAAGATTTACGAAAGAAAAGATGGACGATTGCGAACGAATGGTCTACAGTCTAAAACTTAGGCGGTTGCTCTTCCGACCTTTTGCCAGTCTGGTGAAATTTGATCATTTATATAGTGAATCAATTTGTACAGTTGGGTATGGTTATAAGTTATAAGCAGGCTGGTGAGCGTCGCGACTGTAACCTCAGAAATTGAGATTTGCAGCCTGCACGATTTCTCAGATTGGTTTTCCGTACCCCCCGATCGGACAAATTGAGTGATATTGATATCAATACCTGCTCAGTGCGAATCCTTGTTGACCCGCGATTTCTAGTTAGACAGACTCATGCCAACTCTTGTTATTGTCGAATCCCCGACGAAAGCCCGCACAATTCGGAATTATCTGCCCCATGATTTCCGGGTTGAGGCATCGATGGGACATGTGCGCGATTTGCCCCAATCCACAAGCGATGTGCCTGATTCTATCAAGGACAAGCGTGTGAGAGAACTCGGTGTGGATGTCGAGGCAGGCTTTGAGCCGATTTATCTGGTTCCAAAAGATAAGTCAAAGGTTGTGAAAACGCTCAAAGATGCCCTGAAAGAAGCGGACGAATTACTCCTGGCGACTGACGAAGATCGCGAGGGTGAGAGTATTAGCTGGCACTTACTTCAGCTTCTGAAGCCAAAAGTGCCCGTGAAACGCATGGTGTTTCACGAAATTACCGAAGAAGCAATCCAAAGCGCGATCGAAAACTGCCGCGATATTGATGAAAGGCTGGTGCGAGCGCAAGAAACGCGACGCATTCTCGATCGCTTGGTGGGCTATACCTTATCGCCCCTCCTTTGGAAAAAGATTGCCTATGGTCTATCTGCTGGGCGGGTTCAATCCGTTGCAGTTCGCCTCCTAGTGAATCGAGAACGTCAACGTCGCGCCTTCAGAAAAGGGGCGTATTGGGATCTCAAAGCGCTCTTGACCGTTGACGCTGATCCCAAACAAGAATTTGAGGCAAAACTGATCACCTTAGCGGGTCAAAGGCTAGCAACAGGTGCAGATTTCGACGAAGCGACGGGTCAGATTGCCGCAGGTCGAAACGTGGTTCTACTGAGCGAAGAAGAAGCGAGAGCCTTACAAACTCGGTTAGATGGAAGAACTTGGAGCGTCACCGACCTCGAAGAACGCCCGGTCACGCGCAAACCTTCTCCCCCTTTCACGACCTCAACGCTGCAACAAGAATCAAACCGGAAATTAGGCTTATCTGCGCGTGACACAATGCGAACGGCTCAAAGTTTGTACGAGCAAGGCTATATCACCTACATGCGGACAGACTCTGTGAACTTGTCACAGCAAGCGATCGCAGCGGCTCGCAGTTGTGTCGAAGAAATGTATGGTGCAGATTATCTCAGCCCTTCTCCCCGTCAATATACGACCAAGAGCAAAGGCGCACAGGAGGCACACGAAGCGATTCGCCCTGCGGGAAGTACATTCCGCACACCAAAACAAACCGGATTAAAAGACCGAGAATTAAAACTCTACGATTTGATCTGGAAGCGAACAGTGGCGACTCAGATGGCAGATGCGCGTCAAACTCAAGTCACAGCGCAAATCCAAGTCGAGGATGCAGGCTTCAGAGCGAGCGGCAAGCGGATTGATTTTCCAGGATTTTTCCGCGCATACGTTGAGGGATCAGACGATCCGAATGCCGCGATCGAGAACCAAGAAGTCATCTTGCCGCCGATGCGAGCCGGAGATCATCCGACTTGTCGAAATCTCGATGCGATCGGACATGAAACCCAACCGCCCGCAAGATTTACCGAAGCATCTTTAGTAAAAACACTTGAAAGCGAAGGGATTGGTCGCCCTTCGACCTATGCCAGCATTATCGGCACGATCACCGACGAGCGTAAAGGCTACGCACAGCTTGTCGGCAACACCCTCGTGCCGACTTTTACCGCCTTTGCAGTGGTGGATTTGTTAGAGAAGCATTTCCCCGACATTGTCGATCTGCGCTTCACTTCCAAAATGGAGCAAACCTTAGACGACATTGCGGCTGGAGAAGTTGATTGGCTGCCGTATCTGACCCAGTTTTACTCTGGGGATCAAGGGCTTGAAACTCAGGTCAGAGAGCGAGACAGCAACATCGATCCCAAAGAAGCCCGCACGATTCATTTAGAAGATCTCACTGCCAAGATTCGCATCAGTCGCACGGGAGCCTATATCGAATCGGAAAATGGCAACGTCAATTTACCGAAAGATCTCCCGCCTGCGGATCTCAATCCCGATCAAGTCGAAATCCTGCTGAAGGGACCAAATAAACTTGGAATTCATCCTGAAACTGGAGAGCCGATCTACGTCAAGTTGGGGCCTTACGGGCATTACATTCAACTGGGCGATAAAACCGAAGAGAATCCCAAACCCAAGAATGTTTCGATTCCTCCCAAGGTCAAACCGGAAGAGGTGACGATAGAAATGGCGTTGGGTTTGCTGACTCTGCCTCGAACTTTGGGTGTTCATCCCGAAACTGGGCGGAAGATTCAATCGTCTTTGGGTCGGTTTGGTCCTTATATTGTTCACGATGTGGGCAAAGACGAGGAGGGTAAACCGAAGAAGGATTATCGATCGATTAAAGCTCCCGATGATGTCGTCACAATCACGCTTGAACGTGCTTTGGAACTGTTTGCGGAACCCAAAGCGGTTCGAGGCAAACGCGGAGCCGCGAAACCCCTTCGAGAATTGGGAGCGCATCCGAGTGATGGCGAACCTGTCAATATTTTTGAAGGACCTTACGGTGCGTATCTCAAGCATGGAAAGGTGAATGCGTCTCTTCCAGAGGGTCAGACGGTCGAAGACATCACTATGGATGTTGCGGTCGAAGCGTTAGCGGCAAAAGCAGGCACGAAGAAGACCACGCGATCGAAGAAGTCAGAAACGACGACCGCGAAGAAAACAACGGCAAAACGCACCACCAAAACGACGACCAAAAAAACCACGACGAAAGCTGCTGCTGCTAAAAAATCAACAGGCACGAGCAAGCGCGTTAAGACGAGTGAATAGATGAGGTTGAGCGATCACGACTTTGATGGCGATCGCTCAACTGCAAAATTCATTAGAAAAATCAGACTCATTGCACAAGGATTGCGTTATACTTGTTCGAGTCTGCTACGGGATGTAGCGCAGCTTGGTAGCGCGCCTGCTTTGGGAGCAGGATGCCGCAGGTTCAAATCCTGTCATCCCGATTGGTTTCAGAGTTTGGCTATAGGACTCAGCCCTAAACCAGCCCTAAAACCGAAACACAACTAAATAAGGAGAAGCGCGATATTTGAGCGTGTTCACAGGTTTCAATGGGTATCAATTCCCCTTTAAGGCTGTGAACACCAAGACAAATACCGCCATTTTCCGTGCACGCTAGAAACATCCTCAGTCGGGGATTGGGTCCGGTAGGGCATATCGGAACCTTTGGTCTTGAGCCAAGCAACGCTTTGGGAGAAGACACCGCTACTTGTGTAATAAACCCTTCCCCGATGACCTCTCGGTTTTATTACCAGATTTTCTGGTAATAATTGTCGAAAGACTTCATCGATCGGCTAATCAATCTCCAGATTTAGTACGATTGTTCTAATGAGTTTTTGAAAAATCAAATGAGTCGAGTCCAAGTCCCCTCTGGCAGAACTGGAACGATCGTCGAGCAGAGTGCAAACTGCCCGATCGTCCTGATTGAATTCGACGACGGTTCAAAGTCTTGGATGCCCACTCGAATTGTGCAGCCTGTGCCTGTGGAGCGCAGAGGAAAGAGAGGGAAAGTTGCTTGATGTGAATCCGCGATCGCTGTATCTGGAACACCGTCTTGGGTGAAACGGCTTATCCCCTCACCCGAAACCCCTTGATCTACAAGCATTTCAGTTAAATTGGTAGGCTTGACCCCCTCAGCACTTTTCAACGATCGATTCGGCTGGCTCTGGCTTTTCCTCGACGATCGTGCTGGGTTCTGATACTGGTTCTTCCCAAGAAAATTAAGTACAATTGCACTAAATTAGCTTGCTGCAACAGGTTGAGCCAATTTGCAGATTTTGTAAGTCCTTGGAGGACGATCGCTTTTTCTGATGCTTAGAATGTGCCTGAATCATGCTAAAAAGCGAGTTTTCCGATGGACAGACGATGGAGTGAAACTGAGTGTCAAAGGTGGTTTATTCAAACCGCTAAGGGCAAGTTAGAGCAGCTAGAGAAACTTTCTGGAGTACCATACAACACTCTGCGATCGTGGCGACAGAAAGGCGGCTGGGTTGAGAAGCGTAAGCAATTTCAGGCTGATTTGTTTGCCCAAACTGAACAGAAGACGATCGATAAAGCGTCGGATCAAATGTCTGAGCAGTGGGCGAAGTTGACGATCGAGCATCTTGAAGGATTCCAGCTTTGTCGCAAGATTGCGCTGCTCAAAGCAAAACACATTCAATCTGAGCTAGAGAAGCTTCAGGTTGAAGAAACAATGAGAAGGTCGATCGGGGCAGATGTCGAGGATGTTGAGCAGCAGCAGGCAGAGAAACTTGCCCGAATTTGTTTGGATGATTTGGCGGTTTGCTCCCAGGTCATCGATCGGTGTGTGAAAGGCGAACGTTTAGTACTCTCAATGGAATATCAGGATTTAAACCGGGCTATGGCTGCGATCGAGCGGACTGGGTTGAAAGTAGTTGCGCCTAGCGATTCGCCGATCATCAATCTCAACGGAGGTGGAACCAATGGGTAGAGAACGTCCACCAGCATCGATCGTCTCTCCCGATATGCTGCAAAAGTTGTCGATCGTCCCTCGTCTCGCTGCCCAACATGGCAAAGGCTTCACATTGATCGACGGCTCCGAGATTAAGTATTTTGCGATCGCAGATTTGCCTAGAATTCCTGCACAGTTTGGTCAAGCAATTTCGACCTACGATCCAAAGCAGGAAGTACTTTTGGTGAACGATCGGAATCTCTCTAAATGTTCCTGGATGCTGGTGAAGCTGGAGCGCCAGAGTCGATGGGTTTGGGAGAATTCGATTACACAACGATCGAGAAAAACGATCAAAGTTTGAAGTTGTCGGTCGATGCGACAACTTCCAGTTCCCAGAAATCCTCGTCCGAAGTCGTCACACTTTGTGACAAGTTTGAAGTGACGCAGACGATCGCCTCGACATTCCGAAGTTCTCACATTTTGTGAGAACTTCCAATTCCCAGGAAAAGCACAACAATGATCGCAAGCGCACGATCGGGAATACCATCAATCAGGAAACCTTTCAGACCGCCAGCGTCAAACCCAGTTTTCATCAGCATTACAGCCAGCTTTAAGGGAGCTAGACCGCCAGCGCTTGTAAGCATCCTTTGCTTGCTCTGTGCAATATCGTCCAGCGTCAAGTGCGTAATACTGGATGATGATTGATAGCGCACGATCGGGAATGCCATCTCGGGTGAAACGGCTTATCCCCTCACCCGAAAACCCTTGATCTATAAGCATTTCAACTAAATTGGTAGGCTTTAACCCCTCAGCACTTTTCAACGATTGTGTCAGGCTGGATTGATCAATCCCAACGATTCGCGCTGCCCCTCGAATGGTGCATCGTCCCACTCCATCAGCATCAACGGTCAATTCAGAGACGATCGACTCTGTTGATTCTGATTCAGGTTGAGCAATCTTCTTGATTGGTGAAGCTGGAACGCCCGCCTTGGCTCCATTTATCCGTTTGGATAAATGCGAAATCTTCTTTTTCAACCAAGCCAGAACGCCCACGCTGTCCATTTTTCAACATTTGTGTTGAAAAATCTTTTCCTTGTCTCAGCCCTTTCAATCCACGCTTGCCTCTTGATTTCGGCTTTTTTCCAGCGATTTCGGATTTTGTGCAATGCTCCGAACTGTGATCGCCACTGAATCGGTAAATCAGAGCTACTCACTTTGCAGCGATCGCGAAAAATGCCGAAAAATCGCGACCTTTTAAGTCTTCAGAAAGGTGCAACACGTTAATCCACTTTCTCTGTAAGAATTTCAGCCGTTTTGATGCTCTCGGATGCAACACCTTTAGCAAACTATGGGGAATCCCATATTTAGCTGAGTTGATACCGATCGTTCCCCAAATACTCGACTCCAAGTTTCTTTGCCAGCCAATGCTCATGCACCCAGCCGTGCGGAGCGGACGATCGCCAATTCCGATCGCCAATTCTGGGAAAGATTGAAACGATCGAGCAATTCAGCTTCGGTAAGAATTTCTGGCTCTGTTTTTTGACCTGCGAAAATCACAGGTTGCTCGGCAACGGTATCACGTCTGGAGTAGGGGTTTTGCTCAGAATTGAGCAAAACCTTCTCGCTAACTACCACAGGCACAGGGTCTGGTAGTAAATTCACAGCCTTTTCCGAGGAGACTCGGAAATCTCTAACTACCGGAATCTCGGTAGTTGATTTTTGCAATTCCTTGACGATCGTCCGCAGTTCTCGAATCTGCTGCTCGATCGTCGTCATTCGACTCGTCGGCAAATCCGCAGACTCAATGCCCAAATATTGCTCGATCGCGATTTGGATCACTTGGCTAGGGGTGCAATCCATCGATCGCGCAGTCGAATCGATTTCGTCTTTGAGCGCGATCGGCACTCGACACCCAACCATCACTTTTTTTTCACTCATATTTATTGCGGCTCATCGTCTCATTTAAGACCCATCTGATAACAATGATAACCGTGTTTTCGCAATAGCAGAGGGTCATTGTCAATAAGCAGGGTAAAGCGCGACTGATTTCAGAAATGAGTCTGAATAGCCTATTCTTTCGTTGTCGTTTCAGAGCAATCGACAATAAAATAGAGCAAGTGGTTTCGGGTGACAGTCTCATGCCCAAAGTGAATGGAAAAGGACAAGCAGCAATTCTGACCAACGATCAGATCGATGCGGTGATTAGTCTCTGTAGAAAGCCATATCGGTATGCAGTGGCGATCGCGTCTTATACAGGTTGCCGCATGGGGGAAGCTTTAAAGTTGAGAGTCGAGAATTTGAATCTGAAAGAAGGAGTGATCCTTCTGACCCATACCAAAACAGGGAAAGTCAGAGAAATTGAGTTGCATCCAGAGTTGGTGGAGATTCTCTCCAGTGCAGATTTGCCGACTGAGGGCTATCTATTCCCCTCGAATCGCAAAGCTGGTTACGTCACCCGGCAAGCGCTGGACAAGGAACTGAGGGAAGTTTGTGAGGCATTGGAGCTACGCGGAGTTGGAACGCATTCCTTCCGGCGATCTCTTGCCACTTCGCTGCATGGCAAAGGAGTTCCGATCAAGACGATCGCTGCCATCACCGGGCATGAGTCATTGAATGAACTCTCTCGGTATCTGGAGGTCACACCAGAGCAGCGGCGATCGGCGATCATGCAGTTGCGTTAGCTCCTCGGCGGAATGCCCCTAGAATTCGAGGACGATCGCATTAAAAAACCGGGACGATCGATAAAACGATCGTCCCGGTTTTGTTTGTTTGAATTTGGGGATTCACAAAATTTGTAAGTCACTCAATTGCAGCTTTGATCTTCTTGATCGAAGTTGTGCAAAGTGGGTCAGATTCACTGATGATCAGTCTGTCTTTTCCCCGTTGCCAAATTGCATGAGAGGTGGCAGATTTGCGAATTCTTTGCCAGCCCGATCGTCGTAACTTTCTCAATGCCTCACGAATTTTCATCGATTAAATCCTCGCGTTGTTTTTAACGTTTAGAGCGATTCAAAATACCTCGTCCCCTATCTCTAAGCTTGGCTGGTTTCTGTGCCATTGCGGGTGCTTCTGGGAGTAGCTCATCAAATGCAAATTGATCGGCTTTCATGGCAGTTTGTTGATGGTTCAATGGGTGATTTGTAGAGCAGTTTTTTTCGCCGGATAGACAGGATAGACAGACCGGATGACTCAGGACGCTCAGGACAGACCGAATAGGCTATCCGGTGAGTGACCGGATAGGCAGGATTCAATATCCGGTAGGGTTTCAGCCATTTATCCGGTAGACAGGATAGACCGGACGGACAGACCGG
>JALOOO010000032.1 GCA_025454375.1 Leptolyngbya sp. Prado105
GTTACTTACTGCTTCTGTTCCACTTTCGGTGCCATCGCTTTTCCACAATTTTCTGGTCTTGGTAGCATCATTAGCCAAGAAATACAAAGTATTGTCTACCTTAACTACATTTGAGGGTAAAGAATCACCAGAACCAAGATTGATATCTTTGAGAAGCACAGTTCCATTTGCAGTGCCATCGCTTTTCCAAAGTTCATATCCTTGATTTGAAGTATAAGCCGTAAAATAGAGAGTGTTCTCGATCGCTGTCAAATACGAAGGGTAAGAAGGAAGCACACCTGAATTAATGTCTTTGACCAGAACTGTTCCCGCCTCTGTTCCGTCACTTTTCCACAACTCGTAACCGCTATTGTAATCATAGGCTTGGAAATAGAGCAGATTGTTCATTACAGTCAGATAAGGACGACCAGATCCCTGAGATCCCAGCGTTTTAACTAAAAGTGTTCCCTGTGTAGTTCCATTCGTTCTCCATAATTCGAGTCCACCGTAGATATTTGTAGTAGTAAAATATACGGTGCTTCCCAAAGCCCTGAAATTTGAAGGAGTTGAGCCAAATCTATCTGGGTTAATATCCTTAAGCAGAACTGTTCCTGCCCCTGTTCCATCACTTTTCCATAACTCATACCCATTTTCTCGGGTAAACGCTGTAAAATACAGAGAGTTATTGAGGAAGGTGAGATTCATCGGAAGTGAGCTGGAGATCCCTGGATTAATGTCTTTAACTTGCATAGTGCCGTTTACAGTACCATCCGTTTTCCATAGCTCAGCACCTGCTTGGTCTAAGCCATCTTTAGACAAGACACGAGCCTGAAAAAATAGGGTGTTATTGGCAGATGTAAGGTCTGCTATGCTAGACCCTCTGTCACCAGTGCTTAGATCTTTCACCAATACTGTCCCAGCCGAAGTACCATCCGTTTTCCACAGCTCTTCTCCATGCACTCCATCGTTTGCAACAAAGTAGACAATATCTCCAATTGCTGTCAAGTAGTTAGGGTTTGAGTCTTCACTGCCTGGGTTGATATCTTTGACAAGCATTGTACTAGCGTTTGTTCCGTTACTCTTCCAAAGTTCAACACCGTTAACGGAATCGCGCGCTGTAAAGTAAATCCAGTTTCCGACTTTTACTAACTTAGCTGGATCAGAGCCTTCTGTGCCTGGATAAATATCTTTAATTAGTTGTGGGGTCGGTGTTAGTGCCTCAAAACTTATGCTGTAGCTTGTATTGATTGCTGACTCGCTATAAATCCGAATGCAGTATGTTCCTGCAATCAATGGTTGTGTCAATTGCTCACTTGCAATACCTGCATTTGTCGAACTTGCCACAACAGTATTGTTGCTGTTGAGTAACTGCAAATTGGCATTAGCAGCTAGACCAGATAGTGAAAAACTGTATGATACGTCTGTAACAACAGTAAATTTGTAAAAATCATTTGTGTCAACATTACTTAATATTCCTGCGTAAGCGCCGTTACCAGTTAATGCTCCAACATCAAAAGCAGAAGCGATCGCATTCCCTGCCTCATCAATTCTTGGCACAACCTCAGAACGATTGGATCGCACTCCTCCCTGCGAATTCGCTGCCTGAGGGGTGAGGAACGCAGACCCACTCATAACCGTACCATTCATCAACCAACTTGCCGTTTGCCCACTCTGTGTCTCTCGCCAGACGATGTCGGCTCGACCATCCCAATTCAAATCCCGCATTCCTTCAATTTGCCAGGTCGTTCCCACTGCCTGAACTCGACCTCCGATCTGACTCACGCCATTCATCAGCCAAAAGGCAACTTCACCCAATGACGATCGCAACACCACATCTTGCCGACTATCGCCATTGAGATCTGCTAATCCGTGAACTTGCCAACTCAAACCAGGATTGATGATCCCAGATTGAGCGATCGTTGTACTACTAGCAGTCCCATTCATTAACCAAAACGCAACTTCACCCGTGTTTGTATTCTGCCAGACCAAATCGCTAGACCGGAGCGTATGATTGCTTCCAGTAGAAGGCACTCCCAAATCACCCACTTGTCGCAACTGCCACTCTAAGCCCAAATTTCCCCAAGTAATGCCCCCATTTGTTGCCATTGAGCTTCCATTCATCAACCAGAAGACAAGGCTCCCTGTGGCACTGTTTCGCATGATCATGTCAGTTGTGCCATTTCCATTCAGGTCGCCTAGTCCATCAATCCGCCAATTGCTACTGCCAGTGACAATACTTCCGCTCGTTGTGATGTTCTTGCCATTCATCACCCAAAAAGCAACTTCGCCTGTGCTGGTGTTGCGCCAGATGAGGTCAGAGCGATTATCTGCATTCAAGTCTCCCACCTGAACCTGCCAATTTGCTAGACTTGGCGTTGAAAGTGCCCCTTGGTCAATGACTTGTGTTCCATTCAGCAGCGTAATCCGAACCGTATTGTTCGCAACATCGCGCCACAGCCAATCGCTCGTGCCATTGTTATCAAAATCACCTCTTGCTGCTAATTGCCAATTTGGATTCAGCCCGGTAATCGTATTGCTTTCGACGATCGTGTTCCCATTCATTGTCCAGATCGTCATATCCCCAGTTATCGGGTTGCGCCAGTCGATCGCAGTGGTCGGCGATGGCTGCATCACAGGCGAGAATGAGTAGTTAACCGTTGCACCTGAAACCCAAGACACTTCAATAAAGTAGTCGCCTGCTGCTAGATTTGCAACGTTGACTAATTCTGAAAGTGAGCCAGTATTTGTCGATCGAGCAATCACTTCTCCAGTGTCGATCGCACTATTGTTGTTGGCATCCCGAATCAGCGCTAAATTAGCATCGCCATTCAATCCAACCAGTGCTAGATTGACACTGCTGCGGCTACTGAGTGTCACCCGGAAATGGTCAAAGGAATCAGTCGCGCTCACACTATTTGTAAAGGGTTGAGCAGTGGTGGTTAGAGACAAGGACTGAGCAGTGCTTAAGATATTTCCGGGGTCAGACATGGCAAGAAGTACTGAGTAAAGATGCCACTGCTGTAGTGTTTTTTACTGACTCACTGCCAAGATACAGTGGCAAAGCTCCTCGTAAAATTTGCAAAAACAATAATTCTTAAGGAATTGTTAAATTGATTTGAGAACACGGTTGACGATTTATATACCAGCGTTTAATGGTATGTAAATTCACTCTAGGAATACATGTGAAACGCAATCATCAGAATAGATCAACGCCTGTAAATTTCTGGGAAGGTCTCTTTTTTATCCACTACTCTCCATCAAGCAGAGAACTTCGCACTGTCCAGCTACTTAAGAAACCTAAAGAAACTCCTGTAACAGTCCAGCCACGATCGCACTTTGCTCCAACTGTACTAGAACTCCAGAATCTGGCACCACTTCAAACGATCGAACAATCTCATTTAATCCAGCTAACCTCTGCCCTAATCTCACATCGGTAAATTGCGCCTCTTCTCCCCAGACGATCGCCGTTGGAACTGTCAACTGAGGCAAATATAGCGACAAATCAAAATACAGATCTCCTCTTAAAAACGCCAATGCTGCATACTCTGCATTCGGTTGACGCGCAGAGGCGAGATAGGCATTCACCATTTCTGGCGTAATTCGATCGCGGTTGACAAACAAGAAATTTTCTAAGAAATTCCGAACGGCAAACTCATTCGTTGCACCGATCGCGTAAATCACACGATCCAAAATCGGCGTATTAATAATTTCTCTTGGAATCCGTCTACCTGCCCCCTCACCAAAATCATCAAACCCAGATGGACAGATGAGAAATAGCGACTTGATCAAGTCTGGATGAGCAATGGCGACCCGAACTGCTAAAGCGCCACTTAATGAAGCCGCAACTAGTGTTACAGGTTCGCTTGTGACTTTCGGCAAAAATTCCGCGATCGACATCACATAATCTTCCGCGCGATAATCTCGTGCCGGATGACTAGATTCTCCCCACCCTAAGAGATCAGGTGCAATGATTTGATGGTTTCGAGCAAATACCGGATAGACCTTTGACCATTCATAAGCAGAAGAGCCACCCCCAAAGCTATGCAGAAAGACAATGGGAGAAGCTTCTACAACTTCTGTTTGAGTGTAGTAAGCGATCGTGCCTAAGCTCGTTTGCGTATTCTTCTGTCTAAATCCTGGCGGGTGAAATTGCAGCATGAGACTGACTCCGAACACATCCAGTAAATTCTACTCATTCACACATTCGATCGCGCCCCTCTTGATATCGACTTCGTTTTAAGCAGGTAACCGTCTCCTGCCCAAAACGAAGTCCTTGACTTATCGACCTGCCGCAGGCTGAGGGATCGTAATATCGACAGCGCTCACAGGCTGTCCTAAGCTCGATAAGGGAGGATTAATCTCCTTCTCATTCCCGACCACCATTGTAACGAGCTTCTCAGGCTGTAGATACTTCTGAGCCACTCTCTGCACATCTGCAACCGTCGTCGCTTCTACCCCTTTTCGGTACTGAAAAATAAAATCCTTGGGATAGCCAAAGTACTCGTACCGAAGTAAGCGCGAAAGAGTCTGTGCTGGATCTTGGAAGTTAAAGATAAACGAATTCAAAACAGTATCTTTTGCAAAAGCTAGCTCCTCTGCTGAGATCGGTTCTTGACGAATGCGCTCAATCTCTTTTTTCACAGCTTGAATGAAAGGAACGGTCGCTTGCGATCGCGTTTCTCCCCCGGCTAAAAACACCCCTGGATAATCAAACTGCGCTCCCCAACTGGCAAACACAGAGTAAGCTAATCCCTGACGCGATCGCACTTCATTAAACAATCGTCGTCCAAACCCACTCAGTACATCTTCCATCACACTCAAAGCTGGATAGTCAGGACTATTCAACGCTCCGCCTAGATGTCCGATTTGCAGATAGCTCTGATTGAGTTGAGGCTGATTCGCAAAGAAAATTCCACCTTGCTTCGCTTGCGTCACACTTGGAAGGGAACTCGGCATTTTTTGACCCGTTGGATTCCAAGTGCCGAATTTTGCTTCGATGAGCGATCGCATTTGTTTCGGCTCAAAATCGCCAACGACTCCAAGTAACATCTGCTCAGGACGGAACGATCGCCTGTAGAACGCAACGAGATCATTGCGAGTAATATTCGCAAGC
The DNA here is from genome assembly GCA_025454375.1 of Leptolyngbya sp. Prado105. Lineage (GTDB taxonomy): Bacteria > Cyanobacteriota > Cyanobacteriia > Leptolyngbyales > Leptolyngbyaceae > Leptolyngbya. The sequence goes on from JALOOO010000032.1 coordinate 5,093, forward strand.
GTTGAGAACTCAGGGATGCGAGCATAAGGACTCTGTTCGCCGTAGATCAATTTCTGAAATTCTCGCCCTGCAATGCCATTTGGATCATCATTGCGGCGAGCAATTCCGCCTTGAGCTTGGACTTTCGCGATCGCTAACTTATCTTCTGCAAATGCAGGTTGCTGAATCACTTCGGCAAATAGATCAAACACCTCTGGCAAATCTTCGCTTAGGGTATTGAAGCTAGCACTCCCTGAAGTCGTGGCAATTCCAGTTTCGATGCTGGCGGCACGTTGCTCTAGTAACTGATTTAACTGATCCGCACTGCGTTTCTGAGTTCCACCAGAGCGCATCACAGTTCCAGTCAGTTCGCCCAGTCCGACTTGATTGGCAGGTTCAAAGCGATCGCCCGTTCTAACCAGTGCAGTCCCGCTGACTAGAGGCAATTCGTGATCTTCCATCAAATACACCGTCATGCCGTTTTTTAGCTTGAACTGGGTATAGTCTGGAACTCTGACCTCTGGGGGCGGTGAGAACTTGAGATCGGTGTAATGTTTTGGCGTATCTGCAATGGCTGGATGAATTCGCAGCAAGACCGCTAGACACGCGAGAATAAACAAACTTGAGATTCGGAATACTTTCATCGTTCTTATCCTTGCGGCAAAATTCGACCAATGGTGCGGTTTTGATCCGTAAAAGTCGCTCTCGCAACTCGCTGAATATCCGCAGGCGTAATTTTCTCGATCGCATCAACTTGCTGAAACAAATTTCGCCAGCTTCCCGTTTTTGCTTCGTATTCCAATAATGCTTGAGCCATGCCCATATTAGAATCGAGCGATCGCAGTAATCCGGCTCTGGCTTGCGTCTTGACTCGATCGAGTTCTTCAGCCGAGACAGGTTGAGTTTTTAAGCGATCGATTTCTGCTCTTAATGCAGGCGCAACTTCTTCAAGCGATCGATTTGGCGCTGTCAACGCATAGAACAGAAGCAGATTTGGAAATTTATCTCCGGGAAATCCGTTCAATCCTTGGGCGGCTAGGGCTAATTTCTTCTCTTCGACCAGCGATCGATACAGTCGAGAAGTGCGCCCATCACTGAGAATCGAGGTCAGCGTCTCATAAATTGCATTATCTGGATGGTTCAAGGCTGGACGATGATACCCTTCCAAGTACCAGGGCTGAGATTGCAGCTTTAAGGTGACTTCTTTTTGTTGCGTTTGGGGTGGCTCGACTGCGACCACTTCAGGCGGTGCAGGTTTTGCTTTGTATCGACCGAAGTAGATTTGAGCGAAGCGTTTGGCTTCGGTTGGATTGACATCCCCGACAATGGCGATCGTCAAATTATTCGGCGTGTAATGCGTCTCAAAGAAGTCTGTGATATCTTGGCGCGTCAAACTCGCTAAATCTTGCGGATAGCCAATCACAGGACGACGATAAGGATGAACCGTAAAAGCCTGCTCAGTAAACGCTTCGATCAATTGCCCGATCGGAGAATTCTCCGTTCTCAACCGTCGTTCTTCGAGAATGACCGCTTTCTCTTTATAGAATTCGCGAAACACGGGATCTAAAAAGCGTTCGGATTCTAGTGACATCCAGAGTTCTAACTTATTCGACGGGAAACTGTAGAAATATCGAGTCGCATCCGCAGAAGTGTTTGCATTCAAACCCACTCCGCCTGCCTGCTCGACAATCCGTCCTAATTCGTTCTGTCTGCCTAAATTCGTCGCTTCCGTTTCAATTCGAGCAAATTCAGCTTCTAGGGCAGCGACATCTTTTTTCTGGGCTTTACCCGCTTTGATCTGGGCTGCAAGCTGATCTAATTTCTCTAAAAGTGGTTTCTCAGCTTTGTAGTCACTCGTTCCAATTCGAGTCGTTCCTTTAAATGCCAAATGCTCTAAAAAATGCGCCACTCCGGTTTTTCCTTCCGGCTCATCTGCTCCCCCCACATCCGCATAGGTAAGAAACGAAACGACGGGCGCTTGATGGCGTTCTAAAACAATAAATTTCAAGCCATTCTCTAACTTAAACTCGGTGACATTTTGGATCACTCGATCGAGATACGGCTGAATCGACTGAGGCTGAGGTAGAGTCCTCGCCCATCCCATCCCAGGCGCACTCTGCCAACTCAACAAGAAAACTAATCCAAAGCTCAGGATCGCTCGACTTATTCTTTTCATTCACGAAACCTCAAGGCACGTTTCCCATCCTAGAGAGTTTCGCAAAAATTGACCTACTTTGGCTCGAATTTATTGCCTGAAGTCGTGCTTGTAAAAATGTACGTTTCAAACAGAGCGCCGACCACTGCACAGGCACATCCGATCACAATCGTCCCTTCCCAAGCGCTCCCGTTGCCAAATGTTTCGAGAAAATAAAGCAACTGAGTTGCACAGACTTGCCCAAACGAGATGAATCCCGGTACCGATCCAATTAAAAGCAGAAGAACAATCGCCATGCCAATCAATGCGGTCGGCGCGATAAAACTGAGCAAAACTGCTAACAACAGCGACCTCAGATAGCTAATGGTGATGTCAAACGACATAGATTCACCTCAGTGAAACAAACATTCGGACAGGTTGAACTCTTCCAACAATACGGGGGATTTCCAGGTTTGAACCAAGTTGTTACCAAATCTTAAATGTTTATAAAGAAACTTGGTGAACTAAGCTTGCAACGATTATGGCACTGGTCTGGAAAATCAAGCTGTAAATCGGGCTACAGGTTTGTAAAGCATTACATTCCGTATTGAATGGATATCGATCGCAATACACCACACCCAGATGGTCTAACAAAAGTTAGATCAGTTCTCACCTCCAAAGATCGATGAAGCAACCCGGCTGCCTCTCTAAAATCGCTTCCAGAACTCTATAAACATGGAAGATTTCATATGCAAGTTCTTAGACATCCTGAAGCCACCAACAACCCAAAAGACCCCCGCAACAATGAGGTTATTTCTCCCGGTGCGGACATTTACGACGGTAATCTCTCGACACCAATTAATTCTTCGCCGATCGTGAAATCTTATCTTGCCGCCCTTCCTGCCTATCGCGAAGGTCTTTCCCCCCAACGTCGCGGCTTAGAAGTCGGCTTTTTCCACGGGCTTTGGATCATTCTTCCCTTCACGCTGCTGGGTCCCCTGCGCGATACCCCAATGGCAGCCCTTGCAGGACTACTCTCCGGCTTCGGCTTGCTGCTGATCTCAGCATTGAGTATCTCTCTTTATGGCGCAAGCAATCCACCCGCTCCCACCGCAACGATTACAACCCCCAACCCGCCCAAAGATCTCGCGACCGGGCACGGCTGGAACGAATACGCAGGTGGATTTCTACTGGGTGGAATTATCGGCGCAGTCTTGACCTATTTCTTGGTGTCCAATACTGCTCTATTCCAGAACTTTGGCACTGGATTATAAAGTTCTGTTCAACCGAACCAACCAAGTGGGCATCATAGGGATCGCCCACTTGTTGTGGTGTGTTGCGGACTCAACTGCACGCCCCCCTCAAGCAGCGAGGCTAGTAAGCTTAAGCTAGGCTAGATTGACTTAGCAGACAGCCGCAACTGGTTCAAACAAAGCGTCTTCAATCTCATCCAACGCTCGTTCTAAATTGTCATTGACCACTTGAATGTCAAATTCCCCGGCTGCTTCTACCTCTTCCCACGCTCTTTGGAGCCGACGCGAAATCGCGGCTTCAGAATCCTGCGCACGTCCTCGAATACGGGATTCGAGTTCTGCCATGGATGGAGGGGCAATAAAGATTTGGAGCGCGCTGGGAAACGATCGACGAATTTGGCGAGCGCCATCTAATTCGATTTCGAGAATCACCCATTTTCCTTCACGAATTTTTTCTTCGACGGGTTTGCGAGGCGTGCCGTAACAATTTCCTGCAAACTCAGCCCATTCGAGAAATTCACCTTGGGCGACCATGCGCTCAAACTGCGATCGAGTGACAAAGTGATAATTTTTGCCATCGACTTCTCCGGGGCGGGGGGATCGAGTGGTTGCCGAGATAGAGAGAAACAGATCGTGCTTGTGGCGCTGGATCAGCGACTTTAGCAAGGTTCCTTTTCCGACTCCGCTTGGTCCTGTTAAAACAATTAGTCTACCCTTGCTCATGGCTGCCTAATTAATTTGATGCGCTAGTGTTCCCAGTTTTCTGATTCTGTGAGTATAGCTTGCAACGTCAATTGAAAGAATGAAGGATGTGGGAGAAAAAATGAATTTTTTTCAGAAATTCAGATTTTTTTATTTTTATCCTTCTAAAAAGCGATTTGCAACTGTCTCAGGCTGGATGGCAGAAAGGACGATGTGACCTGAATCCATAACGATGACAGCGCGGGTTCTACGCCCATAGGTAGCATCAATTAGCTTCTCCCCCTCACGGGCATCGGTAATGATACGCTTAATGGGTGCGGATTCGGGAGCCACGATCGCGATAATTCGGCTGGCGGAGACGATATTGCCAAAGCCGATGTTGATGAGTTTGATCTCCGTCATGAGAAAAAATTTAGGGGACTTGTTTTTTCACAATACTGAAAAAATAAGAGGGGGGTAGAGAATGCAACCAGTTGATTTCACAACGCTGATGGCGGTCTGTGCAGCCATACGATCGCAGTGGCTGCCAGCGAGGTTTGAGCAGGCGTATCAGCGCGATCGATTTACAGTTTTATTAGCGTTGCGGACATTCAAGCAGCGAGGCTGGTTAACGCTATCTTGGCATCCTCAAGCAGCCCGGATGCACATGAGCGATCCGCCGCCGCGTGATCCGGATACGTTTACTTTTAGTCAGCAGTTGCGGCATCAGTTGGGTGGGTTAGCGTTAGTCGCGATCGAGCCTGTTTCGACATGGGAAAGAGCGATCGATTTACAATTTGCGCAGCGTCCGGGTGAGCCTGCATTGTGGCATCTCTACATTGAAATTATGGGTCAATATAGCAATGCGATTTTGGTGAATCAGGATCATTTAATTGTGACAGCGGCGCATCAGGTGAGTTCTAATCAGTCAAGTGTGCGTCCGATTCAAACTGGGCAGCCGTATGAGTTGCCCCCGGCTCGACTTGATCCGGCTCCGAGTCTATCAGAGGATTTTGAGCGTTGGCAGTCGAGAATTGCGCTGGTTCCAGGCGCGATGCGGAAGAATTTGGTCAAGTCATATCGAGGATTGAGTTCTGCGCTCGCTTTATCAATGTTGGGGGCTGCTGAAATTGAGCCAGATCGTTCAACGGATGAATTGTCTGAGACTGAATGGCGGAGATTATTTGAAAGCTGGCAATTTTGGCTAAAGTCGCTTCAGTCTGAGGCGTTTCAACCGGGGTTCACTGCATCGGGTTATACAGTGCTGTGGGGTGAAGGCGAAACGAGTGTTCAGAAGATGATCGATCGCTATTACCAGGGTCAGTTAAATCAGCAAGTCTTTACGCAACTTCGTCATCAAATCACACAGCGCTTAAACAATGCCCTTGGGAAGCTTCGAGTCAAAGCAGAAGAATTTGAAAGTCGATTAGATCGCTCCGATCGAGCAGACCAAGCGAAGCGAAGTGCGGACTTGCTCATGGCTCATTTACATTTATATCAGCCAGGAATGCAATCAATCGAGCTTTGCGATTTTGAAACCGGGGAGCCTGTGAGCATCCCGCTCGACCCAGAGAAGAATGCGGTTGTGAATGCCCAGAGCCTTTATAAACAGCATCAGAAATTAAAGCGAACCCGCGCCGCGATCGAGCCATTACTCAAAGCGGTTCAGGACGAAATCTTTTACCTAGAAGAAATCGAAACGGCGATTGCGCAATTTGATCACTATGAAACGCTGGACGATTTGAAAGCCCTCGAAGAGATTCGAGATGAATTAATCCAAGAAGGCTATCTCGAAGGGTCTGAATATCGCAAAGCTGTGACGCAGCAAGATTCCGAGACGCAGCCCTATCGATATAAAACTCCGGGCGGATTTGAACTTTTAGTCGGTCGGAATAATCGCCAAAACGACCAACTGACCTTCCGAACAGCGACAGAATATGATTTGTGGTTTCACACTCAAGAAATTCCCGGCAGTCACGTCTTATTGAGATTAGAACCGGGCGCGATCGCGGATGAAAAAGATCTGCAATTTACGGCAAATTTAGCAGCATTTCACAGTCGCGCTCGTCAAAGCGAACAAGTTCCGGTGATTTATACAGAGCCAAGACATGTCTATAAACCCAAGGGCGCAAAGCCTGGAACCGTTATCTACAAACAGGAACGAGTCATTTGGGGGCAACCGCAGCAAGGTCGAGAATTTGCGGATTCGCACCGATCGATTAGCTAGACCTGTTGGAGAAAGAATCAGTCATCAGGCAGAAATATGTCTTGAAACCATGAAGATTCATGACAAAAGTTTTGTGTATGTTGTTACAATGGCAAGCGGATAGGGATTATTACTCTATGAACCCGCTGCAATTTTGGGAAAAAGCGCAGATGGGTTTTCTCCAATGTGAAACGACAACAGGTTGATTCAGAGCCGATCTCTTGCAGGGGTTGGCTCTTTATTTATGTTTATCAGTATTTCTTGAAATTGATTGTAGTGTAAATGACAGTGCTTTGTGATCGTCTGTCGATCTACTTGTGCCCCTAAATCCTCCAAAATTGGGGAATTTAGGGAGCGAGCCAACTCAGCAATAGGCGATCTAGAGAACTTGTATATACACGGGAGCCTGAACTAGGCGATCGCCAAACATGATTCATACACCTTCCGACCCACTGCCTTTGCAACAGGCTGAACACTCCGAACTAACTCAATCATGTTTTCAAGGGTCAAAGCTTGTTGAGCATCAGAAATCGACTGATCCGGTTCAGGATGACATTCAATAATCAAGCCATCTGCCCCACACGCGATCGCGGCTCTCGACAAGTCTGCAATCAATTCTCTGCGACCTGCTGCATGGCTGGGGTCAACGATCACAGGCAAATGCGTAATCTGCTTCAAGGCTGCCACTGCACCCAAATCCAACACATTGCGCGTGTAACTGTCGAAACTGCGAATTCCTCGCTCACAGAGAACGACATTCAGATTGCCGTGGCTCATGATGTATTCTGCTGCCATGACGAACTCCTCGATCGTGGCTGCGAGTCCACGTTTCAGTAAAATTGGCTTATCAGCCTGTCCCAAAGCTTTGAGCAGGTCAAAATTCTGCATATTCCGACTGCCGACTTGAAGCATATCGGCATAGTGTGAAATCTCTTCAATTTGAGAAATTGCCATCACTTCGGTTACGACAGGTAGATCGTAATGCTGGCGAACAGTTGAGAGAATTTCTAATCCGATTAAACCCGAACCCTGAAAAGAGTAAGGGGAGGTGCGTGGTTTGTACACACCTCCCCGTAAAGCTTGAATTGGAGCCGATTTTAACTCACGCGCGATCGTTTCCATCTGGTCTAGACTCTCAACGGCGCAAGGACCGCCGATAATCACGATCTCCTCACCGCCGATCGCAACACTTTTCGACAGAGACACGATCGACTTGGAATTGGACTCAGTTTTGCGGACTAATCTAGCATCTTTCATGGGATGAACTCCTTAAATGGGATGGGGTGAACTTCAAAATAAAAAACCCGGAACCTGATTTGAGGCTCCGGGTTGCAATCACACATGCAAATGACCTACCCAGAGCGTCTTAGGGTAAAAAAGTAAAAACCGTAAAGCCAGGAAGTGAGATAAGTCATTGCAAAGAAGAATTTGAGAATAAAAAAACCGCAGATGTTACTCTGCGGTTCACCGGACGGACTCATGAGGATTTACCTCGCCGGGTGAACCGCCGATCGCCAAAAAAAGTAAAAGTAGGAGGTGCTTAGTTGCATGTCTCTGAGTTTGGCTTGTAAATCTGTTACTCTGAACCCTAACAGAGCCTTCTTCAATTCGTCAAGTCCCCGATTGAGGAATCTGTCTTGTCGGAATCGACTGAAGGGCTTCCTGAACGAGTTGCAAAATTTCCGATCGCACTTGTTCGTGATGAATTGCCGCACACCAAGGACGCAGATACAAAATCGTCGCTTCAGGCGTGATACTCTCGACATGACAGGTCGGACGCGGTTCGCGCAAGACCAACGGATGCGGCTGCACGAGCGATAAGAGATGCGTCATCGTCGAATCAATTTCGCGATCGCCAATATTAATCTGTAAATCTACCCGGCGCGTTCCCATCGCCGTATTATTTTTTAATGTCCCACTAAACAAGTTACTATTTGGAACTGTAATCCGAACATTATCAGGAGAAACGATCGTGGTTGAAAACAAGCCGATCGCATCGACAATTCCTGATACGCCTGCGCCTTCGATCAAGTCTCCCACTTCAAACGGTCGAAAACTTACCAGCATCACGCCTGCTGCAAAGTGAGACAAGCTATTTTGCAATGCTAGACCAATTGCCAAACCTGCTGCACCAATCACAGTAATCACTGTCGTGGTCTGAATCCCGAGCGCGTTCAAAGCAGCAACCGCTCCTGCGACCCAAACCATGATCGATGCCACTTGAATCAAAAACTTTTGCAGCGTTGGCTCTGCATATTTGAGCAAGCGAAATCCGATCGGTCGAATCGCATTCGCGATCCAACGAGTCATAAGCAGAATCACGATCGCCCAAATCACTTTTGGCAAATTCTGTGATGCCAGATTGATCAAAGTGTCGCTTAGCGATGTCACTGTTTGAGCATTGAATGGCATTAGTTTTAACCCTCTAAAAGCGCACCTGTGATTCTACACAAGAAAGGGCAGGTAGTCCTGAAGGGAATATCAGTTTCGCCGGATTCGCCTTCGATGAGAAATCCTTTCTCTTAATTTAATGACTGCTTGGTTAATTTCCCGATCGTTCTAACTGCGGTTTCAATCTCATTTGACACAACCGTTACTTCACCCACGTAATCAATGACTCGTCCAGCTTGGTTATTAGTAACTCATTTTTTCAATCATCAAACGCATCATCGTGGGCAACCAACGACTTTAACTCAACCAACTCGGATATGATCCTGGAGTTACCGATTTGCCTTACATGCCGAATCTATGAAGACGAATGCCGTTCGAGTTTTGGATAACTTAGGAATCGCTTACGAACTTAGAGAATACGAAGTTGATCCAGATAATTTGGCGGCAGAATCGGTAGCAGAAAAAATTGGACTTCCCTCAGAACAAGTGTTCAAAACTCTAGTTGCACGAGGAGATAGACATGGCATCTGTCTTGCCGTGATAGGTGGGAATATGCAGCTTGATTTGAAAGCTCTGGCAAAATTGTCGGGTAACCGTAAAATTGAAACCGTTCCACTTAAAGAAGTGCAACCGCTTACAGGCTACATTCGCGGCGGTGTGACGGCACTTGCTTGTAAAAAAGATTACCCAGTCTATGTAGACGAATTGATCGAACTGTTTGACGTAATTTCGATTTCGGCGGGAATGCGCGGATTACAGATTTTATTAGATCCAAGCGATTATATTCGAGCCGTCAAAGGGACAATTGGCGCGATCGCTTCGCTACACCGGAGGTGACCGCACAAGACAAACCTGCAACATAATTCGAGATAAAACGGTCTTTTTGACATAAGCTAAAGCTTGCTTACTGTTTCAATCAGATTTCCATGATTTCTAGTGAATTGGCGATTTCGCTTCCCCCCATTACTCAGCCTGATGTCTCGATCGTGGTTCCCATCTACAACGAGGTAGAGAGCATTCCGAGACTGTTAGAAGCGATCGAGACGAGTAGCAGAAATGCAGGATTGAGTTATGAAATCATCTGCGTCGATGATGGGTCTAGAGACGGCTCAGACGCACTTTTGAAACAGCAGGCACAGCTTCGGAGTGATTTGAAGGCCGTGATTCTGCGGCGAAATTATGGTCAAACGCCTGCCATGGCAGCCGGATTTAGTCAAGCTCGCGGCAAGGTCATTGTTACTCTCGATGGCGATTTACAGAATGATCCAAGTGACATTCCGAATCTCTTGACCAAACTGGATGAAGGATACGATTTAGTCAGTGGTTGGCGCAAAAATCGTCAGGATGCGTCTCTGACTCGCGTGTTGCCCTCTAAGATTGCAAATTGGCTCATTGGTAAAGTCACAGGGGTTCGGCTGCACGATTATGGTTGCTCTTTGAAGGCGTACCGTTCTGAACTCGTTGCCGATATGAATCTCTATGGTGAATTGCATCGATTTTTGCCTGCCTTAGCTTTCATTGAAGGTGCGAGAATTGCAGAAATTCCCGTAAAGCATCATGCGCGGCAGTTTGGTCAGAGTAAATATGGACTCGATCGAACTTTCCGAGTGGTGATGGATTTGCTCACGGTTTCGTTTATGCGGAAGTTCCTGACTCGTCCAATGCACGTCTTTGGATTGTTTGGGTTAGCTTCATTAGCTGCGGGAATCTCGATCGGGCTTTATCTAGCGTTTGTCAAAATCGGTTTTGGTGAAGATATTGGACAGCGACCGCTTTTGATTTTGGCAGTCGTGCTATTTCTCGCAGGGTTGAATCTTTTTAGCTTCGGATTGCTTGCAGAAATTTCGATGCGAACCTACCACGAATCGCAAGGTCGCCCAATTTATCGCATCCGGGAGATTTCTGGAGGGCAGGATTCATAATGTCGATCGAGCAAACAGTCCTGCAATTTTAGGAACAATTTGATGCCCATCAATTAGTAAGGCGAGGTAGCCAGATTTGTTTGAGTCGAAGCATTAGCCTCGATCGCGGCAATCGCTTTGACTGGAACTAACTGCACCGCACAAGCTTTAAGCTCTGGTTGCTTAGAATCGGGGCAAGAAATCTCGTGAGTCAGTGCATTTGCTTCAGCATTTTCTGCCCAGAGCGCGCCCCAGTGCATTGGCACAAAGACCGTTCTGGGTGTAATTGCTTTTGTGACTCTAGCAGGAAATCGGGCTGACCCTCTTCTCGATCGAACTTCGATCAAATCATCGGCTTGAATTCCTAGCTTTCCAGCATCTTTTGGATGAATCTCAATGAACGGATTCGGATACATCTGGCGAATCTTCTCAATCCGCCCTGTGCGGCTCTGAGTGTGCCAATGTCCATATAGGCGACCTGTGGTTAGCACAAAGGGATAGCTATCATCCGGCGGTTCTGCTAACCCACGGGAGTAAACGTTAGAGAATCTTGCTTTCCCATCTGGCGTATGGAATTTTAGATCGGTATAAAGTCGCTTTGCTTTTTCAGTCTTTTGTTGAGTTGGTTCAGCTTTGTTTGAGAAAGGCCACTGGGTTGCACCCATTTCTCGTAAGTAAGTATGGCTCAAACCCGACTGATCACAAGGTCGATCGCGAGTCAGTTGCACAAACTCAGCATAGACCTCAGCCGCATAGTTAAAAGCAAATTGCTTCCGATAGCCCAATCTTCGCCCGATTTCTGCAAAAATCTCCCAATCGGTTCGAGCTTCACCCGGAGCAACTCGGAACTGAGGACACAAAGTTACTCGACGCTCAGAATTTGTCATGACCCCCGTCTTCTCACTCCATTGCGTCGTGGGCAGTAACACATGAGCATAGTCTGCCATCTCAGTCGGATAGTAGCACTCTTGATAGACCGTAAAGGGGGATTGACGCAATGCGGCTTTCGTTCGTTCAATATCTGGCATACTGACGGCTGGATTCGTCGCGGCGATCCATAGCATCCCAATATCACCCGTTTCGAGTCCGGTGATCATCTCCCAACCTGTTAGACCGGGCACAGGCGACATCGATCCTGCTGGAACTTGCCAGAAGGCTTCAAGCTCAGCGCGATGCTCTGGATTTAATACCGATCGATAACCGGGCAAGAGATGCGATAGTCCGCCTGCTTCGCGTCCACCCATGGCATTCGGCTGTCCGGTGAGCGAAAACGGACCTGCTCCAGGTTTGCCAACTTGTCCGGTCATTAAGTGTAGATTGATAATCGATCGAACTTTGGCAGTGCCTTCAGAAGATTGATTGATCCCCATCGACCACATTGACATGACTCGCTTTGATTTGCTCCAGTAGTGAGCCGCAGTTAAGAGATCAGTTTCAGCGATCCCGCATCGGATGGAAACGACATCAGGCGGATAGTGGCGTAGCACTTCCTTAAATTCTTCAAAGCCATGGGTATGTGCTTCGATGAAGGCTTTATCTAAATCGCCCCATCTCAGCAAGAGGTAAGCGATCCCGTACATCAGATCAATATCTGTGCCTGGGTTAATGGCTAAATGTAGGTCGGCTGCTTCTGCGGTTTCAGTGCATCGGGGATCAACTACAATCAGCTTTACATTCGGGTTTTTCTTGTGATAGCGGCGGAAGCGATTGAAGATAATTGGATGACATTCTGCTGTATTGGTTCCAATGAGAAAGGCACAATCGGTTTGCTCCAAATCCTCATAGCAGCAAGGCGGTCCATCTGAGCCAAAGCTCTGAATGTAGCCCGCAACTGCCGACGACATACACAGACGCGAATTAGCATCAAAATTATTCGTTCCCAGACAGCCTTTCATTAGCTTCTGAGCAATGTAGTAATCTTCAGTCTGAAACTGTCCTGAAGCATACATGCCGATCGCATTGACTCCTTGAGTGAATTTCACCATGCGAATGCGATCGACAATTTCTGTCAAAGCTGCTTCCCAGGAGACTCTTTGGAAAGGCTCATCTAAGGACTCGCGCATCATGGGGTAGCGGAGTCGGTCTTTGTGGAGGGATTCTGCGATCGTCGCTCCTTTGACACAGATCATGCCCTGGCTCGAAGCATGAGTGCGATCGCCGCGAACATTCCAGATTGGCGTTCCGTCTTTGTCTCGGTTGACCGCTTTACCGGGGATCGCGGGTGGCAGTACCTCTAAGCCACAGCCTACCCCACAGTATGGGCACAGAGTTTTAGTTGGATCAGCCATTGATGTATAACCCCTTAGTTCTCAAGCTTTGCTCTTGGTTCGCGGTAAAACTTCAAGTTGTGAGCAGGCAATGGTTTGAAATAGCTGCAATCCGCTTTTTGTGTAAGTATAAATCTCTAGTCGATCTTCTGGTAAGCTTTCAAACATGATTTTTTCACCAGGGAACACCATACGATCGAAGGATGGATGCGAATTTGGGAGCCGGATTTGCTGGATTTTACGAGATGTATTGATGTAGTAACACAGAGTCAGCGTCATGGAATGGAATGGGGGGCAACCCGGATAAAGAGGACAAGTCGAACCAGAATAAAATGAGCAATCTTCAGCAGGGAGCCTGTACTGCTACAAACATGTTTCGGAGAGCCGTCTTTGAAAAGTAGACCGTCAAAATTTAGAGGACTGTCTAAATTAATTTTGATTCTGACGGTGTATCTGAATCTGTGTCACAGGTTACGGGTTAGAGAATCTCGATCATAGTGTCCAGTTTATGGCTCAAGCGATCTCAGCGAAAAAGGATACAAAATTGCACAAAGCAGAGAAAGCGATAATAGCTGATTCTAGAGGGTTAAAGCGTTCTCTAAATCGTATACCAGGCAACTATTCTAGCAATCGTATTTTGATTTCAAAAAATACGATCGTATTGAGATTGAGTGTGTGCAGTATATTTTTCACATTGCAAATACGATCGTAAAAGTGTTTGAGAATTAATCTCTATTCGTCGTCATGAGCATATTTTCCGAATAGGAAGTCGAGCGCATGATTTCGCAAGGTGTAGTACTGTGGATCTTCCATCAATGCCGCACGCTCACGCGGACGAGCAAAAGGCACTTCCATAATTTCGCCAATTTTTGCCGCAGGTCCATTGGTCATCATGACGACGCGATCGGCAAGGAACAAGGCTTCATCAATGTCGTGAGTGATCATCAAGACGGTGACTTTGTGCTGTGACCAGATTTGCAGCAGTTCTTCTTGCAGTTCTTCTTTTGTAATCGCATCTAGTGCGCCAAAGGGTTCGTCCAAAATTAGCACTTCAGGATAGATGGATAAGGCACGAGCGATCGAGACTCGTTGCTTCATCCCACCAGATAGCTGTTTTGGCTTTTTGTTTGCGGCTTCTTCGAGTCCGACCATTGCTAGGTGCTTGTTTACAATGTCGGTTTTCTCTACTTTGGACTTGTCAGGATAGACCGCGTGAACGGCGAGATAGATATTCTCGAATGCGGTTTTCCAGGGTAGGAGTGCATAGTTTTGAAACACAACCATACGATCGGGGCCGGGTTGAGTCACGCGCTTGCCAGCAACTCGCACTTCACCAGAAGTGGGCTGACGAAAGCCAGAAATCATATCAAGCAGGGTTGATTTGCCACAGCCAGAGTGACCAATCACACAGATGAATTCGCCTTCATTGACGGTGAGATTGATGTCGTCGAGGATGACGGCTTCTCCGCCATCTTTTTTGGGGTAAACCTTTGAAACTCCCTCAACTTCAACTAGGGGAGTGGGTGAATTTGCTTCAGTCTGAGAGTTTGGAGTTGAGAGAATTTGCATAAGAGATGGGTGGATGAGGAAGGGGTGGGGAGGAAGGCTGGGGGAGTGGGGAGTGGGGAGATAGAAGTAAGAAGTTAAGGTTTTACTTCCCCTATCTCCTCTCTAAACTAAGCTGCAATTGACTTACCAGGATCAGCTACGTCAATAATCACCTCTTCAATGCGAATCTCGCGATGGATCTCTAAGCTATTGAGATAGCTGATTGGATCGTCTGGGTTGAAGGTTATACCGTCAAAGAGTTGGAACGATCGTCGATCTCCTTCATTGTCGGGTAGACCCAGTTCGCGTGCTGCTCGACCGTAAAGATCGACTCGACGCACCCGTTCTAAGATTTCGATCCAGTTTTTTGGGAAGACGGTAATGCCCCACCGTGCTAACTGAGTCAGAATCCATAAGCCTTCTACACGATTTGGACAGTTCGCGTTGTCTACGTGGAACTGATTGAACCGCAGTAAGTTGACTGGGGGTTCACCTGTTCCGGTGTCGTAAGCCTCTAAGAAGCCAGGACGGGCGAATTCTGCGGCAGGACCCACATACTGAGGACGAGCAAGTAAACTGAGGATTTCTTCGCGATTTCTACGATCGTCACAGTATTCACATGCTTCTAGCATCGCTTTGACGAGCGCATTGTGAGTTTCTGGGTGCTGGGCTGTCCAATCTTCGCGCACGCCTAATACTTTCTCAGGGTGTCCTTGCCAGATGTCTAAATCAGTTGCAATCACGTAGCCTGAGCCTTCTTTGACTGCGCGCGAGTTCCAAGGTTCGCCTGCGCAGTACCCATCAATATTGCCTGCAACCAGGTTAGAAACCATTTGAGGCGGTGGGACAACGGTTAAATCTAGATCAAGGTCTGGATCAATCCCGCCGGATGCTAACCAATATCGCAGCATCAAATTGTGCATCGAAGTTGGATAAACGACTCCTAAAGTATGAGGTTGCTCCTGGGTTTCTGCTAGCACTCGTTTGAGATCTGCTAGGGTACGCACTCCCTTCTCCAGGAATGACTTGTTTAAAGTAATTGCATTGCCGTTGCGAGAAGTGACCATTGCAGTCACAACGGGGAGCGGATCGAATCCACTATTGCCTAATGTCATCGATAGCGGCATTGCTGCTACCATTTGAGCCGCATCTAAGCGATTGCTGCGAATTCCTTCGGCGATCGCTTTCCAACTCGGTTCGCGACTTAAAGTGACTTCTTCAAGCCCGTGTTTTTTGAAGAATCCTTTCTCTTTCGCGACGACTAAAGGCGCACAGTCTGTTAAGGGGACAAATCCGATTTCGAGATTGACTTTCTCTAAGCCATTTTTCGCGACGGCAACCACTTCTTTGCGTTTGCGTTTCTTGTCTCGTTTTTGCTGATTCAAGAAGTAGATCATCTCATTCCGCAGTGCGTAGTAGCTCGGATGATTCACGACTTCTAGACGGTGGCGAGGACGAGCAATCGGCACGCTTAAAATCTGTCCGATATGGGCTTCAGGTCCATTGGTGAGCATCACAATGCGATCGCTGAGCAATAATGCTTCATCGACATCATGTGTGACCATGATGCAGGTGACATGACTCTCCTGCGCAATATTCATCAGTTGCTGCTGGAGATTCCCTCTCGTCAATGCGTCTAATGCCCCAAACGGTTCGTCGAGTAACAAGAGTTTCGGACGGATCGCTAACGCTCTTGCGATCGCAACCCGTTGCTTCATCCCACCGGAAAGTTCTTTCGGCTTTTTATCGGCGGCATGGCGCAGTCCTACCATATTGATGTGATGCTCGATCACCTCATGTCGCTCAGACTTGGGCGCGTCTTTCATCACCTTATTCACCGCGAGCGCAATGTTCTCACGCACGGTCTTCCAGGGTAAGAGCGAGTAGTTTTGAAACACCATCATGCGATCGGGACCGGGTTCCGTGACTTGCCGCCCGTCGAGGATCACGCCGCCTGTTGAAGCTTTATCGAGTCCGGCGATGATGTTGAGTAATGTGGATTTACCACAGCCAGAATGACCAATAAAGGAGATAAACTCACCTTGCTTGATCTTGAGTTCAATGTTTTTCAGGGCAATGTACTCGCCGCCACCTTTGAGCGGAAATACCTTATCAACATGGTCAACTTCTAAGAAAACAGACATAGCACAAAAGTGGGTGAGGGGTTTAGTTATCGGAAGTAATCAGTGAACCAAGCCAGCCAACAAAGCGATCGAGAACCAATCCAACTAAGCCAACTAACAAGACACAGATGATAATTTGGCTCATGCTGTCTTCGTTGCCTGCGTTGTAAGCATCCCAAATCTTAAAGCCAATTCCCCCTTCCGCTTTCAGCATTTCTGCTGCCACAATTGCCAGCCACGCCAAGCCAATCCCGATTCTCAAGCCACCAAAGACATAAGGCACAGTAGACGGAACCAGAATACTTAAGAAGTACTCTTTTCCGGAGAGTTTCAATACTTTTGCAACATTGTTGTAGTCTTGCGGAATCTGTTGCACCCCGACTGCGGTATTAATCACGATCGGCCAAATCGCCGTCACGAAAATCACGAAAATTGCAGCAGGGTTGTTATCTTGGAAAATCCCCAGCGAAATCGGTAACCAGGCAAGCGGTGGAACGGTTCTCAAAACTTGCACGATCGGGTCGAGTCCACTCTGCATGAACTTACTAACACCGAGTAGAACACCCAGCGCGATTCCTACAATTGCAGCGATCGAGTAACCTAGAGCCACCCGTTCCAAACTAATCAAAATCTGTAGTCCTAACCCCTTATCCGTACCGCCATTGTCATAGAACGGATCGAGAATCAATCTCCAAGTCTGTTCGATGACTTTGATCGGTCCCGGCATCTTGGATTCTGGACTCATACAAAGCAATTGCCAAAGCACTAGCGCAATGCCAACGCAAACAATCACCGGGACGAGGTTACGGCTGTACTTTTTCAGCATTTCTGAGAATTGAGACGGTCGAGCGGGACGGAGAGTTGGGTTAATAGTCATGAGAGAAAGGAGCTTTGTAGGACAGTGAGAAACCGTTAGGGAGAGACGAGTAAGATTTCGCTCTTACTGGTCTCTACTCAGCTATGCTTTTTTGATTTTGAGGCTATCCAAGTAAGCTTTTGGATTGGCAGGATCAAAGGTCACCTTGTCGTAAAAGGTTTCCACACCCCGAGAGGTATCTTTTGGAATTGCTGCTTCTTGCCCGATCGCTTTTGCCGCTTCTTTCCACAGGTCTTCACGGTTAACTTGATCGACGAGTGCTTTCGCATCAGTTGAGGCATCAAACTTGCCCCAGCGCATGTTTTCAGTGATAAACCACAGGTCATGGCTCTTATAGGGATAAGAAGCATTATCTCGCCAGAACTTCATCAGCAACGGGGTGTTTTGCAAGGTTCGACCATTGCCAAAGTCAAAGTTGCCTTTGATCCGCTCTAGAATGTCTTCAACGGGTGCTTTCACATACTTATCAGCCGAGAGGATCTTACACATTTCCTCAGCATTCTCAGGTTTGTCGCACCACATTTGAGCTTCCAGAACTGCCATCAGCATTGCTTTCGCGGCTTTGGGATGCTTATCGACCCAATCTTTGCGCATCGTGAAGGCTTTCTCTGGGTGATCCTTCCACATTTCGCCCGTGGTCATCACGTTATAGCCGAGCTTCTTCGTGACTAAGCGATCGTTCCAGGGTTCACCTACACAGAAGGCATCCATTGTCTTCGTTTCCATGTTAGCAACCATCTGGGGTGGCGGAACCACAACGATGTCTACATCATTTTCAGGATCGATTCCACTTGCTGCTAACCAGTAGCGCATCCACAAGTCGTGAGTTCCACCTGGGAAAGTAACCGCACATTTGAATTTCTTACCTGCGGCTTTCATTGCGTCTACTTTTGCTTTCAGCGGCGCGCCGTCCACAGCAAGCTTGAGATCTGCATAGTCATTCGAGATTGAAATCCCCTGACCATTGGTGTTCAGACGCGCCAAAATGGTCATCGGAACAGGCGTGCTTCCTTTCGTGATCTTACCTGCGGTCATAAAGTAAGGAATTGGAGTCAAGACGTGAGACCCATCGATCCCGCCTCTTTCAGCCCCCAATTCTAGGTTGTCGCGCACGACTGCCCAAGAAGTTTGCTTAGTAACAGACACGTCTTTCATGCCGTACTTCGCGAAGAAGCCTTTTTCTAACGCAACGATCAAAGGAGCCGAATCGGTCAGGGCAATAAAGCCTAATTTAGCAGTTGTAACTTCTGGTGCATCTGCTGCGCTGATATTGACCGCAGGAGCCGCAGCAGGAGAGGATGAGCCGCCAGAAGCGCTTTTGTTCAAACCTGTGCTACAACCATTTACGATCACCGCACCTGCTGCGGTTGCGCCTGCGGTCAAAATGAACTTGCGTCTTGAGAGATTAGAAGACATGGATCGTCCTTTTTAGAGAATTTACTGGAGGAAAGGGAAGCACTGCGGCAAAGCAAGTGCATGGGAGCATCGTTCGGGGAGCGAACAAACTTAGAATTCAGGATTTGGGTCAGGCATCCAGTACGATATGACCGACAGGACGTGCAATACAAGTGAGAATTTGGTTAGAGGCTCGATCTCTATCGTCTAGCGCATCGGGTTCACCGTCATAGCTCACTTCACCTTCGAGTAAGGTGCATTTGCAACTCCCGCAAGTTCCCGATCGACAAGAACTCTCGATCGCGACTTCGGCTTGGTCTGCAATATCCAAGATGAAATCATCCTGGGTACAGGTGACCCCCTTTCCTGACTTGGCAAAATTTATTGTTGCTGGAGTCGCTACTTCGGTTGGTGCTTTTATAGCAGGCGGCGAACTCAGCACATAGTTAAACTCTTCTGGGGTTGATTTGCCGTTGGATGTCTCGACTTGAGGACGATCGAGGGTAATCAACGGAGTCGGAGCCGGACGAGCCGATTCGGGCAGGTCTAACCAGAGACGCGCTCCAAATTGCTCAATCAAGATCTCTTGCAGAATCGGTTTGAGATCTTCACAGGGAATGCTCTTTCTCACACAGGTTCCAAGTTCGGCATGTTTGCCAACTTTACCGCCCATATAGAGATCGACACCTTCCACGGTTTTCCCATCTTTGCGAACCTTTGTGCCCATTAGTCCGATATCTGCAACCTGTGGTTGTCCGCAAGAGTTGGGGCAGCCTGTCCAATGAATTCGCACCGGGCGAGGACAGTATAGGTCTTGTTCAAGTTCTTGCATTAAAGCAACCGCACGATTTTTGGTTTCAATCAATGCGAAGTTGCAGAACTGTGCCCCCGTACAAGATACTAAGGCTCGCGAAAGATTCTGAGGCTCGATCGAGAAGCGTTTAACCAGTGCTTCTCTAAGCAATGCTGAAATTCGTGAATCAGGAACATTCGGAATAATCACATTCTGTTCGACTGTTAAACGAATCTCACCACTGCCATACACCTCAGCAATCCGAGCTAAATCAAATAAATCTTGAGCAAATAACCGTCCCACTGGAACATGCAGACCTACATAGTTCAAACCCGGTTGCTTTTGGGCATGAATTCCAATGTGATCCCGCTTATCCCAAAGAATTTCATCTTTTGCAGCAGCCGGGGTAAAGGCGTGTCCTAACTGTTTTTCAACAGCTTCGCGGAACTGATTCAATCCCATCTCATCAATTAGCCACATCAAGCGGGCTTTTTGACGATTTGCTCTGAGTCCCAAGTCCCGATAGACTGTTAAAATTGCTTCGCAGACAGCAACCACATCGCGCGAGTCAACCCAAGCATTTAAGGGAATCGCAGCTTCACAGCGCTTTCCAGAGAAGAAACCACCGACCAAAACATTGAAGCCGAGGGTTCTATCTTTGAAGGCTGGAACGAAAGCAATGTCATTGATTTCAGCGTGAACTGAATTATCACGACAGCCTGCGATCGCAATGTTGAACTTTCGAGGCAAGTTACTAAAGCTCGCATTGCCACGACCATTATTCGTGATCATGTCTTGAACTTTGCGAACTAACCCACGAGTGTCAATTAGCTCGTCTGCATCAATTCCTGCGACAGGCGATCCGGTAATGTTGCGCACATTATCCATTCCCGATTGAATACTCGTCAGCCCAGACTGATCGAACTTACGAAAAATCTGCGGCAGATCTTCAATCCGAATCCCGCGCAGTTGAAAGTTCTGGCGAGTGGTAATGTCGGCAGTGCCATCATCCCCATATCGCTGGAGGATTTCTCCTAGCACCCGAGTTTGTCCGCTCGTAATGATTCCATTTGGAATCCGCATTCTGAGCATAAATCTGCCCGGAGTCACGGGACGGAAAAATACGCCGAGCCATTTCAAACGATGATCACGATCGGTCTCATCCATTGCTTCCCAGCCGAGCCGAGCAAATTGCTCAAGTTCTGCTTTCACCGCAAGACCGTCTTTCTCTGCTTTGAGTTTTTCAAACTTATTCAGGGTCGGTGCTGATGCAAGGGTGTCTGTCATGGAGTGAGCCTATAGATTGAAGGTGTTCGGTCTAGAACACAAATCGATATCAATTCCGCAACCGTTTTATGAATTGCGGGGATTACTGAGTTAAGGTAATTGGGATCACAGAGGATATTCGTATCTGTTGTTACAAAACTTTTCATAATATGACGTTTCTGCATAAACCCGATTCGGTTTCGTCATCCATCGATAGAAAGAGTGGGAAAGTCGTACTTTAGAGTCAGAGATAATCGTCGGGTAGGGAGATCTATCCCTCTATTCCTCTATTTCCCTATCTTCAGGAGAACGTCATGCGTCGGAGAGCATTTCTATCGTGGGCAAGCATTGGCTGGGCAATGAGTCGAGTTCCAGCCGTCTTTACTGCATTTTTAGCGGCATGTCAGGGTGAGAAGACAACGGCAAGCGGGTTGCAAAAAGTAGGAACGATCGCAGATTTGGATCAGAAAGGCTTTTTGAAGCTGGACTCGCCGTCCCCGATCGCGGTTGTGCGAAATCCGGCTGATCCAAAATCTCTGCTGGCTGTGAATCCGACCTGTACACATCAGGGTTGTCTTGTGGAATGGAAAGCAGAGCGCAAATCTTATGTGTGCCCCTGTCATGGAGCAGTGTATGGCGCAGATGGGTCTGTTCAGAAAGAACCCGCAACAAAGTCACTGGCAAAATATGAAGCCAGTCTCGAAGGGCAAGATGTAGTGGTGAAACTTTAGATAGAGGTTGAGTTCAAGGTGCTGATCCATCGTAGTAGTTAGTTCTCTAGGAGATTTGACTATGACTCAGATGGCAGAAAAAAGCGACCGTGCGCTTAGCAACCTCGAATACGATTTGATTACAGCGCTGCAAAATAAAGCAGAAGCGGTCAAGGCGTATGAAACTTACATTCAAGATGCTCAACAGATGGATTCTCAGCCCTGTGTGCAACTGTTTCAGAAGTTAAGAGAGCAAGATCAGCAAACGGCTCAAGAGATTCGTCATCACCTGCAACAAGTGATGCAAAACGGCAAGATGTAGGCAATCAATTGCTGGATGTGGGCAAGATGTCTGCATCCAGCAATCGGCTTGAAGGCGCAATTTGAATGCACGATCCGAATTCGCTCAATGCTATTCTCGAAAAACTTCATTCTCGATCGCTCAGTTCTATGGCAAAGTAAACATCGTGGGACTGTGCCAGGGCGAAGACTGTGCAGAAATTAAACTACAACGAACTATTAGATCGCGCTCATACCTCGGCTCGTCGGGCAGATTGGGAGCAACTCAGCCAGGATTTACAACTTCTGCTCTCAGGAGATGAGTCGGCGGGAGAGACGGTGTTCTCCGATCCAAACACGACGATCGTGCTTTTGGATCTTGCGATGCAGGTTTTAGAGTCTGGAGACTTTCAGGAGCGATGGGAAGTTGCTAAGATCTTTCCAAATTTTGGCATTGATGCGCTTCCGCCTTTAATTGAGCTACTGCAAGATTCAGACGCTGATCCAGAATCTCAATGGTTCGCGATCCGAATTTTAGGTGGATTTAATCATCCTCGTGTTGTTGAAACGTTGGTCGAGTTGCTCAAGACTTCTCAGAGTGAGGAGCTAAATTCGATGGCGGTTTCAGTGCTAGCAAATTTGGGCAGTACGGCTATTGCAGTTCTAGAAGAGTTGCTTGGGGATAATTCCACTCGCTTGTTTGGAGTCCAGGCATTAGGGCAGATTCGCCGTTCGGAGACGATTCCACTCTTGATGCAAGTGGTTCAAGATCGCAATTCTCAAGTTCGAGCGATCGCGATCGAAGCGTTGAGCAGTTTTCATTCTGCCGAAATTACTGCAATTTTAATCACTGCGCTCGAAGATGTTGCAGTTCCGGTCAGACTTGCCGCAGTTGCAGGATTGGGATTTTGTCAAGGGGATGATTTAGTCAGTCATCTGCGCCCATTACTCTTTGATCTGAATTTAGAAGTGTGCCGCCAAAGTGCGATCGCGCTGGGTCGGCTTGCGACTCCCGAAGCCGCAAGGGTATTGTATGAGGCTTTAAAGTCACCGCATACGCCTGAAAATTTAGCGATCGATCTTGTTCGCGCACTGGGTTGGATACCGTTGACGAATGCACTCATTTATTTGGAATCGGTTTTAGTCAATTGCTCTGAAGCAGTACAATTTGAGATTGTTCAGACTTTGGGACGAGTAGAAGAGAAGTTGCGATCGCAAGCGACGGCAATTTTACTAGCTTTTCATGCCCAATCACCCATCATTCGGCAAGCGATCGCGCTTTCTCTTGGTCAATTAGGAGATTCCAAGGCGATCGATCCGTTGATTGCGATGTTAGCTGATCCAGATGAAGGAGTAAGATTGCATGTGATTTCTGCATTGAAGACCTTAGATGCAGAAGTTGCGTATCAAAGATTAGGTCAAATTGAGGCAGAAGGATCGGAGTTGGGTCGAGGAATTGCGATCGCGCTTCAAGAATGGGGATAAACATTCCAGCCACCGATTTGTCCTGTTGTCGATCGACTACCTCATACTCCCCGCTGCCCGTGGCAAGTGCATCGTAAAGCAACTTCCCTCGCCAAGATTTGACTTCACCGTAATATCTCCACCTTGAAGCTGAGCTAACTTTTGAGAGAGCGCCAATCCTAATCCTGTCCCTTGATACTTGCGCGTCAAGCCTTGATCAATCTGCTGAAACGGTTGAAATAATTTCTTCTGATCTGCTGGTGCAATTCCAATCCCGGTATCGCAAACCTCAAAATCAATCCCGTCTTCAACGGCTCGAACAGTCAGCGTGACCGAACCCGCCTCGGTAAATTTGATTGCATTGGAAAGTAAGTTCAGCAAGATTTGAATTAAACGTCGATCGTCGGCAGTACAGGTCGTGATCTGAGAATCGATCGAGTA
Source organism: Leptolyngbya sp. Prado105 (assembly GCA_025454375.1). GTDB lineage: Bacteria > Cyanobacteriota > Cyanobacteriia > Leptolyngbyales > Leptolyngbyaceae > Leptolyngbya. The sequence continues at coordinate 28,801 of JALOOO010000032.1, forward strand.
AGAAAGCTCCACTCCCCGATGCTCTGCTTGTCCTCGAAGGGTAGAAATGCAAGTTTCACAAACGTCTTTCACACAAACTGAACCTACCTCAAGCACTTCTTTTCCTGCCTCAACTTTGGCTAAATCCAACAAATCATTGATCAAGTCTAGAAGTTGATGACCTGCGATCGAGATGCGTTGGATATACTCAAGCTGACGAGGAGTCAAAGCCCCAAACACCTGCTCCAAAAGCACACTCGAAAACCCAATAATTGCAGTTAATGGCGTTCTCAGTTCGTGACTGGTGTTAGAAAGAAACGCGCTTTTTGCTTGATTGGCTGCCTCCGATGCCAGTTTTTCCTCTTCTAATTCTTGGGTTCGTTTCCGTACTAGTTCTTCTAATTGAGCCTCTGCGACTCGTAGAGCTTCGACTCTGGCTCGTTCTGCGCTCAACTGCCGCCCAAAAAATGAGGCGAGAAGTGATGCGATCAAAATCATCAATGCAGCAACTCCAATGACGATCGCTAACACTCGACCACTAATCGGCTCGATCGCTGAAGGTGAAGTTTCAGCCGCTTGAATATGAGTCGCAAACATCGCCGTGTAGTGCATTCCAGAGATGGCGACTCCCATCAATCCAGCACTACTTATCACTTGCTGATACTGAGCAGAAATCATTGTGCG
>JALOOO010000382.1 GCA_025454375.1 Leptolyngbya sp. Prado105
GTATCAACCTTACATGGCTTTATTCAAAACAAAGGTACTGAGTTTTGTTATTAGCAGACTAATAAACAGATAAGCTATTTTGAGGAACGGGCAAAGGTTTCCCATTCTCTCGATAGTCTCATCGGGTCAGAGAGGATGTTGCCAGCAAGTGTCGCTGACCCCATGCTTGAGAACGCAGCTTGTAGACTTCCCGACTCTTCGAGCGGGTTTCTACAAGCTGTGAAAGTTCAATGCTGCTCAATATAAGCCGCACTCTCATCCTTCCCTGCAATTTCAATCTTCTGAATCTTCACCTTCCCCTGCACATTCACCTGGGTTCCGGTTGCTGGCAACATTTGCTGCGTGACCACCCAAACACTACCCGTTTCATCCTGCACCTCATACGCCCGCTTCCCGCCCATCAGCGGAGCCTGTGCCTTAATCTGACCCTGCACCTGGACAATTCGATCGCGTTTTTCATTTACTTGATTCGCCTTCACCTTTTCACCAGGCTCCAGAACCGTCAATAAATTATTTGATGCCGATGGCAAATTCGGCGATGCGGAACATCCGATCGCACTCAAACACAACAGCACTACTCCAAACCGTGAGAAACTCATAAGTCAAACGCCCTCTAATTCTGAGAAAACGATGCGATCGCACCCTCGCCATTTCACTCAGAGAGCAACCTTCCACAGCAAAAAACTCAATTCACTCAAGACTGCGTGAATCTGCGAAACTAATGTAAAGTCACTATCTAAAACTTCATGCCCACCTCCCCGAAATCGGGAAGCTCAAATTCAACTTTGATCAACCTGAGATGTTATGTTTCACATTCTGTCCGATCTTTCTAGTTTTTAGTCAACTTTTTTTTACGCTTTCTGTATGTCTTCGATCGCGCAACTTCTTGACGGAAAAGCCCTCGCTCAGAAAATGCAGGCTGAACTCGCCACACAGGTTCAGTCCCTCACACCGAGATACGGTCGTCCTCCGGGTCTTGCCGTCCTCATGATTGGGGATAATCCTGCCAGTGCTGCCTATGTCCGCAACAAAGAAAAAGCTTGTGCTGCGGTTGGAATTGCTTCATTTGGTAAGCATTTTCCCACCGCAGCGACCCAAGCAGAAATTTCCGACACGATCGCTCAGCTAAATCAAGACGATCGTGTAGACGGCATTCTCGTCCAACTCCCACTCCCGGATCATCTCGATAGCGTCGCTCTGCTCAATCAAATCCATCCGGATAAAGATGCAGATGGGCTGCATCCGATGAATTTAGGGCGTTTGGTGAGAACGGAGCCGGGTCTAAGAAGCTGCACCCCCTATGGAGTTATGCGGCTTTTGGAAGACTATCAACTCAATCCCGCAGGCAAAACAGCAGTGGTCGTCGGTCGTAGCATTCTTGTCGGAAAACCGATCACATTAATGTTGCTTGATGCTAATGCAACAGTGACGATCGCGCATTCTCGCACTCCCAATTTGGCAATTTGGCAGAGGTGACGCGAAGTGCTGACATTCTCGTTGCCGCAGTCGGTCGTCCGAATCTAATCACTCAAGATATGGTGAAACCAGGTGCGATCGTCATCGATGTCGGCATCAACCGGATCACCGATGAAACGACAGGAAAAAGCCGACTTGTCGGAGATGTAGACTTTAATGCGGTACAATCCGTTGCGGGATACTTAACTCCCGTTCCCGGTGGAGTGGGTGCGATGACTGTCACCATGCTGTTGCACAATACAGTATGGAGCTATCAACAGCGCTTCCAAAATTAAACCAATCTCAACTTGATATTACGAATTTAGGCTTAGGAGGATACGGGAATGGTCGCGATCGGGACAACTCAATCGAATCAAGCAGCACAATTCGATCTAAAAAGCTATTTATCAGCCAAGCAGCAACAAGTCGAAACTGCTCTCGATCGCGCTTTTCCTGTAGTGTATCCCGATAAGATTTATGAAGCGATGCGCTATTCGCTATTTGCAGGAGGCAAACGGCTTCGCCCAGTTCTTTGTATCGCAGCTTGCGACTTGCTCAATGGCACATCAGAGATGTCAATGCCGACTGCTTGTGCGCTCGAAATGATCCATACAATGTCATTGATTCATGACGATTTGCCTGCAATGGACAATGACGATTATCGTCGTGGCAAACTCACAAATCACAAAGTTTACGGCGAAGCAGTGGCGATTCTCGCGGGCGATGGATTGCTAGCTTATGCGTTTGAGCATATTGTGGAAGAGACGAAAAATGTCAGTGCAGATCGCTTATTAAAAGTAATTTCTCGATTAGGTCGAGCCGTCGGTGCGGCGGGACTCGTCGGCGGTCAGGTCGTCGATCTCGAATGCGAAGGCTTAAAAGACATTACCCTTGATACACTAAATTTTATTCATACGCACAAAACGGCGGCTTTGCTCGAAGCTTCGGTGGTTAGTGGTGGAATCTTAGCAGGCGGATCGGAGTCTGATTTGCAACATCTGAGTCGCTATTCTCAAGCGATCGGGTTAGCATTTCAGATTGTTGATGACTTGCTTGATATCACTTCGACTCAAGAAGAATTGGGCAAAAGCATCGGCAAAGATGCGAATGTTGAGAAGGCGACTTACCCCCGTCTTTTAGGCATGGAAGAATCCAAACGCCAAGCCCAACAACTCGTTGAGCAAGCGAAAGCTGAAGTGGCTGGATTCGGTGAAAAAGCGCTGCCCCTGATGGCGATCGCTGACTACATCACTGCCCGCAAAAATTAACTCCCTACTCCCCCACCCTATGCAGGACTTTGCCGAAATTTTTGATAACGAAGTGCTGCTCCTAGCCCTCGTTGCCTGTTTGATCGCTCAAGCGACTAAGTTAGTGATCGAACTCATTGTCAATCACAAAGTCAATTTTCGGGTGTTGGTCGAGACGGGTGGAATGCCAAGTTCGCATTCGGCGTTGGTGACGGCTTTGGCGACGGGTGTGGGTTTGACCGATGGGTGGGACAGTACGCAATTTGCGATCGCGACGATCGTGGCGTTTGTGGTGATGTACGATTCGCAGGGGGTGAGGCAGGCGGCAGGAAAGCAAGCCCGGATTTTGAATCAAATCATGGACGAATTTTTCACAGGCGATCATCACTTTAACGAAGACCGTCTCAAGGAATTGTTAGGACATACGCCTGTGCAGGTGATTGCGGGATCGCTGCTCGGTGTCGTCGTCTGTGTGATTGGCGATTGGTGGCTGGGTGGAAGTTGGCGATCGGTATTCGCTCAGATTGCGGGTGTGCATTGATTGGTAGACTACCAACTCCAAACTAAAGATTCATAGTCAGCCGCCAAATCTCTAGATCTCTGATGCTATGTTGCATAGTTATACACAGGAACTTTGGCAAAGTGATCGGGTGCTTCCTGACTCAATATCATTTGCTGTAAGCGTTCAACTGTTGATGGAGCAAAAAGCTGCTCTCCACTTTCCTCATTCACACGAGCAGGAACATTTTCAAGTAAAAATACTTGCCCGTCTAACTGGAGCGTATAAGTCACTCGCTTTTCAGCTAGATTCTCTTGTTCGTGACTCTGCATTATGGTCATCTCCTTTGAGTAAAGTCTTCATTCCATCGTTGCGGATCTGACTCGTATAAGATGATCGCTTTTATCACTGGAGTCTGAATCTGGATTGATTCTGCCAAATCAGCCTGAAACTCAAAACATTGACGCTCTCCCTCCAACCCTTCGGGTATGGACGGGGATTCTTGGTTCATCGACTCTTAACTAGACAATGCCATTCACAGGCTATGTCCCTGCCAGA
>JALOOO010000033.1 GCA_025454375.1 Leptolyngbya sp. Prado105
CGTCAGTGGCATTGCCCTGAGCGAACCTTACACAAAATGGACTCGCCCGCGCCCCTTCAATCCCAAAGATGGAGTCGTGGTCTACGAATCAAAAACCCCGATTTCTCAAGTCGATCAAGGCATCGGCAGCGCAGAATTTCCCAAAGCACTAGCAGACGGTCAAACCAAGCAAACGATCTCTGATGCCTGGGGAGGCTACTTTGATGCGGGAGACTGGGATCGCCGAATTCAGCATGTGGAAATCTCACGACAATTGATCGAACTTGCTGAACTCTTCCCCAATTATTTCGATCGCATTTCGCTCAATCTCCCCGAATCCAAAGACGGCTTGCCCGATGTGATTAATGAAGGATTGTGGACGATCGATTTCTTCCGACGAATGCAGACCTCCGATGGCGGCATCCGAGGCGGGATTCAATCCCAACGCGATCCGCGCTTAGGGGAAGCAAGCTGGCAAGAATCTTACAAAATCTATGCCTACGCCCCTGATGCTTGGTCAAGCTACCTGTATGCTGGAGCCGCCGCAAGAGCCGCAAACTGGCTAAAATCCAGAGACAGCAAACTCGCACAGGTTTACCAGAGTAGCGCCCTGCGAGCGATGGCATTCGCAGATCGATCCCTCGATCGCGCCTCTGTTCCCAAACCCGTTCGCGATAGCCGCAACTTGGCAGCCCTCGAACTCTATCGACTTACAGGCGATGCTGCTTGGCATCAAGTCTTTTTACAAACCACCGTCTTCAAAGATCCGCAGCAAGATGTGATTGTTTGGGATGAGCATGATCAGCGTGATGCTGCTTTTCTATACGCTCGAATGCCCAAAGAATCAGTCGATGCAACCGTTCAGGCAAATGCCAAGAACGCCCTGATCCGAGATGCGGACACTGCACTCAAAGTGGGAGAGCAAACCGCATTCAAATGGTCAAAAGAAATGCCCTTCCATCCGATCGGATGGGCGAATGGGCTGGGTGCGCCGAAAGCCATGTCAATGGTTCGTGCCCATTATTTGACTGAAAATGCTAAATATCTACGATCGAGCGTTCTCGCGACTCAGTTTTCACTCGGTGCGAATCCAGATAATATGTCCTACACCACAGGATTAGGGTATCGTACACCCAAGAACCCGTTAATTATTGATCAGCGAGTTCGCGGAGTCGAACCTCCTCCTGGGATTACGGTATATGGACCCTATGACCCGGTGTTTTATAGCAAGACTTGGACGATCGAGCTATTTAAAGATGTTTTGTTCCCTGCTCCAATGGATTGGCCTGCAACTGAATCATATTTCGATATTTTTCTGTTTCCGATGGCGACAGAATTTACAGTTATGCAGTCCATTTCTCCCACTGCCTATCTCTGGGGCTATTTAGCTGCCAATACTGCTTCGACTGCAAGGAACACTAGATAATCACATGACCAATTCGCTAAAACAGGTTGCTATCCGGGGCGCATTTTGGACGATCGCGGGCTACGGCGGTCGTCAGATCCTTAGACTGGGCAGCAATCTCATTTTGACGCGATTACTAGTGCCCGAATTTTTCGGAATCATGGCGCTCGTGAATACGATCAAGATGGGGATCGAACTGTTCTCTGACTATGGCATCACCCAAAGCATCATCAACAATAAGCGAGGAGATGATCCGCTCTTTCTCGATACTGCATGGTCGCTGAAAGTCATTCGAGGATTTCAGATCTGGATCGTCAGTTTTTTGCTCGCTTATCCGGTGGCGCAATTCTATCGACCCCAAGATCCCAGCGGTGAACTGCTATTCTTGCTGCCGATTACAGGATTTACGGCAGTACTGGATGGGTTTAGTTCTACCTCGCTGTTGAGTTGGGAGCGCAACATCGAAGTGAAGAAAATCATGATCTACGAGTTGATCATGACAGTGTTTGCGCTGCTGGCTTTGGTGTTGATGTGTTGGTGGAAGCCAACCGTTTGGTCATTGGCATTCGGAAATTTAATTGGGTCGAGTCTGCATATGATTTGCAGCCATTTCGTTGATCCGAAGTATCACAATCGGTTTCGCATCGATCGTGAAATTCTCAAAGATATTCAAAATTTTGGCAAGTGGATCGCGATCGCCTCTGCCATTATGTTTGTCGCGGATCAAGCTGACCGCTTTATTTTGGCGAAGTTGCTTTCATTTGAAAAGTTGGGCATCTATACGATCGCATACACATTAGCCAGCATTCCTCGCGATGTGATTCGAGAATTGAGTGGGAAGGTGATTTTCCCAACCATTTCAAAACAGTTAGATCTGCCGCGATCGCAGCTTCGCAACAAGATTGTGAAACAGCGATGGTTATTATTGATGGCATCATCTGTGTTGCTAGCTGCACTGATTACCTGCGGCGACTGGATTGTGATGCTCTTATATCAGGGGCGCAATAAGAATTGGGCACAGTATGAGCCTGCAACTTGGATGATGCCCATTCTCTGTGCTGGGATTTGGTTTTCAATTTTGTTCTATACCACTAGCCCAGCTTTAGTCGCAATCAGTAAGCCGATGTACTCGGCTCAAAGTAACTTTGTGCGATTTGTCATGATCGGAGTGGGAATGCCGCTTGCCTTTTCGCAATTTGGAGAGCTAGGTGCGATCGTCGTGATTTCAATGAGTGACTTTCCTCTCTATGCAGTGAATCTCCATGGCTTAAGACAAGAAAAACTATCCTGTACACTGCAAGATTTGTACTCGACTGCGTTCTTTTTAGCAACAGTCTCGCTCTTTTTGTTGATGCGGTACTCGCTAGGATATGGCGTTCCTATCCAGGTTTTACTGAGAGGATCGTAAGCAATCACATAAAAGCCCTCCTGAATGCAGGAGGGCTTTTTGTTGAGCGTGATTGTTTGCTATTTGTTGCTAACCAGCATGGGGACTTTACGAGTCGTTGAGATCGGCAAATCGAGTAGCTCAGGAATTACACGGCGATCTCTGATCAGTTGCTGATAGATCGCCAGCATTTGGTCTGCTTTGGCTTCCCAGGAATAGTACTGCATCGCATGTTGATGAGCCGCTTGACCGTAGGCTGTGACTTGCTCTGGATTTTGAACCAACTGCTCAAGTTCATGGGTAAAACGTTGAACCAACTGGTCTAAATTCCCCATTTGAATCTTCACGCCGCAGCCCGGTTGTACGAGATCCGCAGGTCCACCATAATCTACAACGACCGGAGCCATGCCACAAGCCATCGCTTCAATCACAACGCCTGCACCCAGTTCGCGGATAGAAGGGAATGCAAAAATATCGGCTTCGCGCATTAATGCGCCCACTTCAGACTGAGGTTTGCGACCGACGATCTCGACGCAGGATTCTAGGTTGTTTTCTGCCACGATCGCTTCGAGTCTTTCGCGCTCAGGTCCTTCACCGACAACCACTAAGCGATGCTGCCTCAAGATCGCGCTATTTGCAAAGGTGCGCACCACGACTTCCGGCAGTTTATAAGGAACGAGTCTGCCCGCATAGAGAATCGTCATCCGCTCCTTCTCAGCCCGAACAGGCGTAGAAAACAAGTTGGGATCGATTCCAACTTCTGGGTAGTTGATCATCTTCGATCGCGCCGCTTTGGGCAGATCCGCGATCGTATGGGCAAAAGCTGCCAAGATGGCATCTGCTTTCATGTAGGTCGATTTCACAAAAGGCAGAAACTTATAAATATTGCGAAGGTAGCTGAGCCATTCTCGCTCTCGCTGCAACTCAGCTTGAAACGCTTCCGGCCAGGGCAAACCGCCATTTAAGGGACCTAAGATAAAGGGAACCGGGCTAAACATTGCCATCAAGCTTGGATGAGTCGGTGTCATCGGCGTGAGTCGATGCACGATGTCATATTCCCCAGCCCGTAATGCTTTGCGATATTTTTGCCAAATCTTCCATTCATAGTAGAGAGAGTGGAAATAGCTTAAGCCCGTACTGACTGTCCATCCCGTGTCTTGCTGCCCGCCGCGTAGCATTACGATCAATTTGTGCAGCGGGGCTGCAAATTCTTCAGTATTAATATAGACTAGCTTCGCATTGCCGCAGCCGTCTCGATCGAGATTCGGTTGATTACGGATTTGCGTCACTAATGTCACATCAGCATATTTGGAAATCTCTCTGGCAAACTTGTACCCAACCACTGGCAAAGACGGCCAATCAGGGTTACAGTCCTCTGCCAACATTAGAACCCGCACCATATTTTTTCTCGCTGTTGCTTACGATTTTAATCTTTCTGGTTTCCTGTATCTCTTGAAATTAACGGCAGAGAGTACTCTGGAGACCACCCTGAAAAAATGAGTCAATCTTGTTACTTCATCTTGAATCATATTCGCTACTTGTCGTCTGTAGGAATACTTAAAGTTAGGGTTTATAATTCTGTGATTTCACATGCAGTTTCCGTGAAGTTTACATAGACTAACTGGAGCTTTGTGCTACTTCCAGGTAGAACAGTAAGTGTAGTACTCAGTAATTTTGTGGAACCTGTGCAATCCGACAAGCTTTAGCGATGGTTAAGTTGAGGATTGCGCGATCGCATCGGCGTTCTGGGTTTCTCAAAAGTCAGAGTTTTGCATCGACAAATCCTATCGTTGCTATTTCAAGTTAGATATGAACGGAACTCCTCGTGTTGTGGTTGGCTTACCTGTCTATAACGGGCAGAACTTTTTGAGAGAATCCATTGAGTCTGTGCTAGCTCAGACCTTTACAGATTTCCATCTCGTCATTAGTGACAATGCCTCAACCGATGAGACAGAAGCAATTTGCCGAGAATATGCAGATCGCGATAGCCGGGTTGTATACTACCGTCAACCTGAAAATATTGGATGTGCCCCGAATTACAACTTTCTATTTGAGCAGTACGGCAGATATTCGCCCTATTTTAAGTGGCAAGCGCATGATGACTTAATCGCTCCTGAGTTCTTAGAGCGCACAGTAGCGATATTGGATGCAGATTCCACACTGGCGATCGCGAACTGTCGAGCTTATTTAATTAATGAACATGGAACGCGAACCGGAGATTTTGATCATGAAGTTCGCCTGAGTGGAAAAACGCCGTCGGAGCGGTTTTGGCGATCGCTCTGGGCCGGGTACTTTACAGAAATCTTCGGCTTGCAGCGTTCTAGCATGATGGAAAACACCCGTCTCGAAGCCAGCTTTGCCGGATCTGATCGCAATTTTGCAGCAGAGATGGTCTTGCAGGGCGATGTCGGATATGCCGAAGACTATTTGTTCTCTCGTCGCGACCATCCGGATTGCTACTGCCGTTTAGAAGATACCGCCGCAAAGCTAGCATTCTTTGATCCGAAAGTGAAGAAAGAAATGTGGCGACTAACAGGTGTTGTGAAGATGCAGGCTTATCTAGATGCAATTTTGAAGTTGCCGATGCCAAATCGCGAGCGAATTCGGTGCTTGCGGATGGTTTCGGAATGGACGTTGCGACGTGGCATTGAAAGTGCGACGGGTGCAGGCGAGAAATTTGGCGATCGTTTGCGGCGAGAACTGGCGGCAAATCAGGATTGGGCAAGCGATCCTCAGAACGCCTAAATTGAGATCTCTCGATCCAATCTGCAATCAATGCCGAAACTTCTTCTGATCTCTATTCTGAGAACGGCAGAGTTTCGGCATTTTCGATGCCCAAATCGATGAGAATTCCTGCTAAGGTGTGAGATCCTAATCTTTTACACCAGAGTTAGCGAACTATGAAGGATCTTGAACTCGATAAAACAACCTACTTGCTCAACTCGATTATGGAAGCGGAGTTGGCAGGGGTTGTTCGCTATACGCACTATGCGTTGATGGTCACGGGACCGAATCGCATTCCGATCGTACAATTTCTGAAAGCTCAAGCAAGTGAATCCTTACTTCACGCTCAACAAGTTGGAGAGATTCTCACAGGCTTAGAAGGACATCCGAGTTTGCGAATCGCCCCGATCGAAGAAACGGACAAGCATTCGGTCTATGATATTTTGCTTGAAAGTTTGAATCACGAAACCAATGCGCTAAATCTCTACAAGCAACTTTTAGAAGTGGTGGCAGATGCCAGTATCTATCTTGAAGAATTTGTGCGGGGGATGATTGGGCAGGAAGAATTGCACGGCATGGAACTGAAAAAGATGCTGCGAGATTTTCATCCCAATCTAAGTTAATTTGCGGGCGAGGAAGCTGCCGAATTCTAAACCAAGGTAACCGACTGCGGCGCTTCCTAACCAGTAGAGTAGCGCGATCGTATGATTTCCAGATTTTACTAGCACTGAAGTCTCAAGCGCGTAGGTTGAGAAGGTGGTGTAAGACCCGAGAAACCCAACGGCAAAAAATAGTCTCAACTCAGGACTGCCGATCCCGCGATCGAGAAAATAAGCGACGAAAAACCCCATCAGCATCGCCCCAGTGATGTTGATGCAGAAAGTCCCAAACGGAAATTGGGTGCCAAACCATCGAGCAAACAATAAAGTGAGATAATAGCGACCAATCGCACCTGGAATCGCGCCGAGGCTAATGGCGATCGCGGGATAGAAATTCACGTGTTTTAAGTTGAAATGCGAGGTTAGTTCTGGGGATTTTTGGGGGGATTGAGTTCTGCGCATTTGGCAGTTGCAGCTTCATGGGCTTCGGTGTACTCCTTCCCGCCCAGCATCAGATCGCCGTAGTATTCATAGGGAGTTGAGCCATAGATCGGCAGAGGGTCATCTTCTGGATAGTCTTCCTGGGCTGCTTCGAGTGCTTTTCGCAGTTGTTTTGCGGTGAGTTTTTGAGCGGGATAGTAGTGGAGTTGCTCAGGTTTGCGATTGAGGTGAGGCAGGGAGGGATCGAGAATGCGATCGCTTGACTCAAGCCAGCCATGCTCGATCGGTTTGTAGGGCGCACCGACATAGGCAATAAAGCCTTGTACATATAATGCGCCATCGACGACTGCAATTGCTTTTGAGGCATTTTGAAAACTGGATTTTGCTTTGCTCTGAATCCGGTTGGCAAGCTCGATCGATTGTTCTGGATCTAAAGGTTTATCCATATAGAAATCAGTAAGATTCAAACTTTCTCTAGGGTATCGAGAAACGCGCAGATTTAGACAAACTCACCTTTTGCCACCAGAATTGTTTTGCCCCCCACTAAAATCTCAAACGCTTCGCTTTTCTTCTGCGCTCGCAATAATAACAGTGAGGGTCGCCCAATCATATAGCCCTGCTCAACTCGAATGTCAAGAGTTTCTCGACCAAAGTAGGCATGTTGGACTAAATAAGCCGCAAGACAACCGTTGGCGCTGCCGGTTGCTGGATCTTCAGGAATTCCAAGTCCGTCAGCAAATACCCGCACACTCAGGTGATTGGCTGAATTTAAAGGTTCTGGGCAGAAAACGAGGATTGCTTTTGCTTCCGTTGTCTCAATTAATTTGAAGAATAAATCTCGATTAATTTTCGCTTTTTGCAGCGCTGCCTGAGTTTTCAGCGGCACGATCAGAAATGGAACGCCAGTCGAGACTTCTTCTAACGCAAAGCGATCGTCAATTTGATCGACATCCACTCCCAAGATAGAGGCAACCGTTTCTCGATCGATTTGCGCTCCAAATCTTGGTGAGTTCTGTTTCATCCAGAGTATATCAATCGACTGATTGACATATTCGATCGTCACCGGAATCTGCCCAGCTTGCAGGTTCAATCTCACGAGAGATACTGAATCTTGCAGAATCATCTGTTGCAAAACGAACGCAGTTCCTAGGGTGGGATGTCCCGCAAACGGAAGCTCCTGTTGAGGCGTAAAAATTCTCACAGGATAGCCATTTTCTTGCGGAGTGTCTGACAGGATAAAGGTCGTTTCGGAATAGTTCATTTCCTTTGCAATAGCTTGCATCTCCTTAGTTGTAAGCTGAGCAGCAGATCGAAAAACTGCGAGTTGATTACCTGCAAACTTGTGTTCAGCGAATACATCAACGATATAGAACGTTAGTGCCATAGTTAAATTGGGAATGTGCCAAAAGGTACATGAATTAACGGAGGATACTCTCTAATTAAGCAGAATTACTCCCTTGGGATAATCCATTTTGTGCCACGGAAACTTTATAATAACTTCTGGCAAAATGTATTGCGAATTACAATTTCGCGACTTATCCCATTTAAATTTCACCAAAATGTTGATACTCGGGCTTATGTGGGTCGCTTCGTGGTTCAGTGGCGTTCCGAATTTCGGAACTAAGCTACTTGAAACGCCCAAATTTCTCACTCATGTTCTGTGTAACAGCCGTGTGTGCCATTCTACCGTGCTACCTTCATCGTCGCTTCAACCGCTGGTACTCGGAACTTCACAACACTCTGCTTCTATTTTTCTGGATCGCTCAGAGGTTTCCTCTCAAAACAACTGGCTGAGTACGATCGAATCACTGCTGTTTAATTCAGAAGCGGCTCCAGATATCGATACAATTCATCCGGTGACACAGTTTATTGATGCAATGCAATCTGTGTTTAATCAGCTTCCTGTTGTGGCTGAATCTCATCAGGCGGATACATCAGTTGCGATCGTCGAGGTTGGCTATGACGGCACGGTGCTGAGCCAAAATCGCCCAATCTTACCCAAACTCGGGTTTTGGCAATGTCCGACTTGGCAGGTTACGACCTCTGACCCGATATCAGGAGGCTATCAGATTTGGCTCAAAGGTTGCCAGGTCGCAACTGTTCTCGATCGTTCGACGGCAGATCTGTTTTCTCAGAAGTTGCGTCAAGTGATGACAACTCCGAATCTGAATGCCTCCGACCTGCGTGCTGGGATTGAGTTAGGTCAGCCGAGTTTGAAATTGGGCGATCGTACAATTTTCACTGTGAGTCAGCAATTGGCATCTCAGATGGGTCGTCCTGCCGAGTTAATTGCGATCGAGTGGGCAAACAATCTCCGCATCGCCTTGGGGCAGTCCAGCCTTTCCTTAGCGGATGCGCAGGCACAAATGTACGGATTAGAGCCAACCCATCAAAACATTGGCGGCATGGCATCCTGGTACGGTCCTTATTTTCACGGTCGGCAGACCGCGAACGGGGAAATTTTCAATCAAAACGACCTGACTGCGGCGCATCCGACGCTACCTCTTGGAACATTTCTGAGAGTGACGAATCAACTCAATGGCAAGAGCATTGTGGTGCGAGTCAACGATCGAGGTCCGTATTTTGATAATCGAGTTCTCGACCTCTCGAAAAACGCTGCCAGTCTGATCAATGGCGAAGAGAAGGGCGTTGTCCCGATCGAAGCGGTAGTCATGCAATCAGCAGTTGTAGCTCAAACTTCACCGAAGAAACCCCCGCAGCAGGTTGCACGGTTGGTCACGGGCTATTAGGGCAAGATGATATGGCGCTTGGTATCGATCGAGAGCCAGCCTTCTTGTTTTAATTGACCGAGTAATCGAGTCACGGTGACACGAGTGGTGCCGATCGCATTGGCAAGTTGCTGATGCGTGAGGCGAACATTTAATCTTGTGCCGGACGGCATCGGCTGTCCGACTTCGTGCTGAAGGAGAATGAGTAACTGCTTTAGGCGTTCTTCGACGCGACGACAGCCTGAGAGCGCTAGAAATGCTTCTGATTGTTGAAGTCGGCGACTGAGGTGGCGAAACAATCCTTGACAGAGTGCGGGAGAGCGTTCGACTTCTGTAATTGTCAGTGCTAACAAATCGACATGAGTTAGCGCGATCGCTTGATAGGGTGTAATCCAGGTTAACGGCAACCCAAACGGCATCGAAGGCGTGACCACACTGAGTAATGCCTCATCACCTGTTGGGTGTAACGTGTTAATGACAACAATCCCACGACAAGCGACCCAAATTTCATCAGGACGCATGGGAATCGTTTGACCGCTCCGGAAGGGTTGAAGGGTGCGTTCTTGGTAAAGTTGTTCGAGAAGTTGTCTTGAGTCAGGTCGCTCGATCGAGAATGTTGCGAACGATTGGATCATAAACTTTGCTCCATCAAAGAAAGCCCGCTTTTTACAGTAATGCTTGAATATCAAGGGCAGGTAATCTCTGGATTTGGATTTGGTTAAGCTTTTGCAATCCAAAAATCTTTAGGTCTTGCAGAGTTCGGCGCTTGGCGACAATATTAAGAAACAGTTGTGCGTGCTGAGCAAAGGGTGAGCCAGTGGCAGAGGGAAAACAATCAGATTCAGCGATCGAGCCAAATCACTATGCGTTACTGGGGCTACATCCCTCGACTTCGGTGCGAGAGATTCGGCGCAGCTATCGGGAGTTGAGTAAGCTCTATCATCCAGATACAACAGAGTTGCCGACGGCTGTAGCGACCGGAAAGTTTCAACAGCTAAATGAAGCATACGCGACGTTGAGCAATCCTGAACGTCGTGCAGCTTACGATCTCTCAATTGGGTATTCACGGGTGGTTGTGGTTCGCCCGTTGCCGAGTTTGCACCGGACGGATCAGCCGGAACCGAAGTCTTCGGCGTATTTGGATGCGACCGATCGACCTTTATCTCCCGGTGAACTATTTGCGCTGTTTATTTTGGGGATTACGTTTGTCGGCTGTTTGATTTTGGCGATTACGATCGGGATTACTCGCGGCGATCAAGCCTTCCAACCGTTAACGGCTCAGCATTCTGAAGTTCAAGAAATTCAGGCATCAGAACCCGAAAAGCCTCAAGGGTCTTTGCCTGAGAATTCTGCTTTGAAAGCCAGAATTGAGCGTCCAGTGTTATCAGAACCTTAGGGATTAAACATTAAACTTGGTTGATTGAGAAGCTAAGCCAACTGTGTCTGCGCTTGATACTTTAGAGGTGAGAGTAAGCTGCTTTATTATGGATGTATGGCTCGAATTAATCTGTTGGCAACAAGCACAACCAGTTTTGGGGATTTAATTGGAAACGGCAAGATCTATCGGGTTCCGCCTTTTCAACGGGATTACTCATGGCATGAGGAAAACTGGGAGGATCTTTGGCAGGACATTCTGGGACTTTATATGAATCCTGAGACTAGCCACTATATGGGTGCAATTGTTCTGCAAAGCTCCAAGACTTCAGATAAAGAATTTACAATCATTGATGGGCAGCAACGATTAGCAACCTTGAGCATTGTTGCGATCGCTGTGATTAACAAAATTCAAGAATTAGTCTTACGAGAAGAACAAAAAGAAGCGAATCAAGAGCGGCAAGAAATTTTAAGAAGAACTTATCTTAGTGATAGAGATCCTCGCTCTCTAAGGTATTCGAGTAAGCTACTTCTAAACGAAAACAATAACGATTTTTATCAAAGCAATCTAATTAATCTTAGAAAACCTTTAAATGTCCGATCACTATCAAAATCTAACCAATTACTTTGGCAATCCTTTCAGTATTTATCAACTCATTTAGAAGCACTTGAAAAAGTAACCCAAGATGGTAAAAGACTCGCCGAATTTCTGACAGATGTGATTGCACAGAGACTCCTTTTTATTCAGATTAATGTTGAGGATGAATTGAATGCTTACACAGTTTTTGAGACATTAAATGCGAGAGGAATAGAACTTAGTTCAACCGATCTACTTAAAAATTATCTATTTTCACTATTTCAAGGACCAGATGATTTACAGGAAGCACAAAGGCAGTGGAGAAGAATTACTAATACTGTTCAAATGGAGCGTTTCCCCGAATTTCTCCGCTACTACCTCAGTCTTAGACAGACTAGAGTAAGACGCGAAAGGTTATTTAAGATTGTCCGTGATTCTGTCAGGGATGGGCGGCAAGCATTTGAGTTACTTGATCAACTTGAAAATTATGCCAGTCTTTTTATTGCGCTGGGCAACTCGAATGATGAGTTTTGGCGCGATTTTTCAGAGAATCGACCGTATATTCGTGAACTTGAGTTGTTTCAGGTAAAGCAAGCTTATCCTGCACTATTCGCCGCTTTTGAACAGTTTTCTCCTGAGAATTTTACTCGTTTACTAAAACTTGTTTGTGTTCTATCTTTTCGCTATACAATTGTAAGCAGTCTTAATCCGAACGAGTTAGAAACGCTTTATAACAAGGTTGCGATCGCAATTACAAATCGTGAAATTACGAACCCGAAGCAGGTGTTTGATAGTCTCCGCTCTGTGTATGTTGCAGATGAGAAGTTTTTACAGGATTTTTCTCTCTTATCTATTTCGACAAAAGGTAAGAAGAAGAAGCTCGTCCGCTACATTTTATGCAAGCTAGAAGCTGATGCTGCGCATATTGATGTGAATGAAGATAGTTTCTCAATTGAGCATATTCTGCCTGAATCTCCTAGTAGTGATTGGCAGCAAGATTTTACGGATACTCAAGCTGAAGAAATGATGTATCGAATTGGAAATTTGACCCCACTGGAACCGCATTTGAACCGTCAAGTTGGAAACGAACCTTACTCAGCCAAAAAAGTGGTCTACCAGCAAAGCGTTTATACATTAACGCAGAACGTCCTAGCTGAAGAATGGACTTCTAATACTCTCGCCACACGACAACAACAACTTGCGCGACGAGCCGTACATATTTGGAGATCTGACTTTCCATAAGCCGCCGATGATATCTATAACAGGTGCAATCATACGTCCCTACTTGAAGTTTTTAAAGAAGGTTTTCAAAGAGCGACGCTTACAAAATTGACTCATTCTGCAAAAGCCATTGCTTGACTTCTTCTCAAGACTTCATGCAAATTCTTCATTCATGCTGTTTCAGCAGTCTCGCCCCAAATTGTAGGAAAATTGAGATAATCAAACCCTCTTGATGAAATTACGCTGGTTTCTATGACTTTACCTTCTGCTGACACCCCGCTTTACAATCATCCGCTGCCTGCGATCGAAGAATGGCTCTCCGATATGGGCTGTGAACAGGATACGCAAGAACTCCACTGCTGGACGATCGACCGTTCCAAATGGCAGGCGGAACTGATGTTAGATGTCGATCAACTGAGTGTGCGATATCTCAATGTCGAGGGGCGAGATGTTCAACGATCGTTCAAATATTCCCTCAGTCGCAAAGATGTCGAAGATGCGGTATTTGGCGGTCCTTAAGCCTTGAGTTTGCGAAGTGCTTGAAAGGCAGATTGACGCATCGATCTGGGCAAGAGTGAAAGGGCTAAACCCGTATAAGCTCTTGCAAGAGAAGCAGATTGACCGGATTGTAGGAGATTGCGTCCGGTGTCTGTCTCCCCAATTTCAATCAGACGTAATCCAAGCAGGAGTTGAGTTTCGGCAAGGCGCGATCGCCGAATTTTTTCTAAATCTGGAGACTCGAATTCAAAATTCTCTAGATAAGTGAGTTTGTCTTTGAGATAGGGAATGGCTCGATCGATGCCTTGCTGCTCCGAATGAACACGGTATTCCATTAAGCGTCGCGGTAAGTAATATCCTTGCTTGTGATTGAGAACTAATCGCACAAACAAATCATTGTCCTCACAGTTCTGAATGTTTGGACGCATATATTCAATTTCTTGTAATACTTGTGTTCTAAATAGCGTTGCACCAATTTGAAAACTCTGCGTGACGAAGACAGTTTCTAAGAGACGAGGAGGAATGCCTTCAGCGAGTGCGGTTCTGCCCCACTTTTGCGAATTGTGATCGCTCAGGTAAGCATCACGCTGATTTCTCGAATTAATGATCCAATGATCCGTCCCAACAAAATCGATCTCCGAATTGCGATCGAGAATTTCACTCGTTTTTTCTAAAAATTTAGGCGTTAAGCGATCGTCATCATCGAATTTAATAAAATAGGTTCCGGCTGCGATTTCAAATCCCGATCGCATGTTGTTGCTTTTGCCGACATTGCGAGAATGGCGGATGTAGCGAATTCGCGAATCGGGATAACGTGATAAGACCTCTGGAGTTGCATCTTTTGAGCCATCGTCGCAGACAATCAACTCCCAATCTGAAATCGTTTGCGCGAATACACTATCGATCGCGTAGGGCAAAAGATGAGCGCGATTATAGGTGGGAATGCAGACGCTAATTTTGGGCATGACGAAAGGGGAGTGATTTCCCTTTCAATATCGACACGATCGAGGTTGGAATATCGGACGAGGTTGGAATATCGGGGCAACTAATAAGCGGTTGCAGACTTGCGATGTTGAATGGCAGTCATTCCGCTAGGTTCGAGAACTTTGCCGTTTTCAACCGTGGCATAGAGCAACCAATGGTCACCGCAATCCATCCGGTTTTGAACCTTGCATTCTAAGTAGGCAAGTCCATCGAGCAGAACCACACAACCATTCTCAGCCGTTTCGGTCTTGAGTTCAGCAAAGCGATCTTCTCCCGGTGCAGTCATCTTGATAAAGTTGCGTCTGACATTCCGCCCTTCTTTGAGGATGTTGAGGACAAATGGCGTTTCAGCTTGATCTAATACACCCTCAGCCCGATCTTTCGGAACCGCGATCGTCAATCCCGGCGGGGTAAATGTCGCTTGTGAAATCCAAGAGGTTAAGATGCCAAACGGCGTTCCGTTTCGATCTGCTGTAATCACACACAGCGACCCGACGACCCGACCGAGCGCTTGTTCTGTACGATCGCTTTGAACTTCTGCCGCAACTTGACGTGGCGCACGCACTTTTTTCGCCTTTTTTAAGGCTTGAGCAAATTCTGCCCCTGCATTTTCACACTGCTGCAAAACGTCCTCTGTCGGTTTGAATTTCACTCGAATCGTGTCAAATCCAAAAGCAAAGCCCGCATCTTGCAGCTTACTTTCAAGTAAATCGATCGCTTCTCCACTCCAGCCATACGACCCGAAAACGCCCGCAATCTTCGTTTTAGAAGCAGTCGAAAGCACTAATCCTAATGCAGTTTGCATCTGAGTCGGAGCATGTCCACCGAGTGTGGGAGAACCAATCACGAAGCCATCGCATTGTTCGATCGCGCTTGTAATTTCGGCTGGGTCAGCGAGTTCACAATTGATCGATTCAACTTTGATTTCAGAATCGGTTAATCCTTTTGCGATCGCATGAGCGACGGTGGCGGTATTGCCGTAGGCAGAGGTATAGAGCAGGGCGACAGAGAGTTCTTGAGTTTCTTGCTGTTCGCACCATTCTAGGTATTCAAGCTTCAGGCGGCTCTGACTGTAGCGGACAATTGGGCCATGCCCGACTGCGTACCATTTGGGACGAAACCGAGAAAGTCTCTCGATCGCATCTTCGACTTGCTTGGACTGAGCCGCGTGCAGGCAATCGAAATAGTAATGTCGATCGTCATCCAGTTGCTTCCAATTTTCATCAAAGATTGGATCGTCGCAGATGTGAGCGCCAAAGAATTTATCGGTATAAAGAATTCGAGTCGCTGGATCGTAGGTACATAGCCCATCTGCCCAGCGTGGAGTCGGAGTAAAAGCAAACTGTAATTCGTGACCTTTTCCCAGATCGAGAATTTCTTCGCCTCGAACTGCGTAGAGCTTTAGCGCTTGATTGGGGAAAGCCAATTTGAGCGTGTTTGCAGCGGGTTTGGAGCAAACGATCGTCACTTGGGGGGCAATTTCTAGTAATCGCTTTAATGTCTCGATCCGGTTTGAGTTGACGTGACCCAAAATGATGTAGTCGAGCTTCTGAAAGTATTGATGATCGTGGAGTTCTTTCAGAAAAATGTCAGTAAAAGACTCTCCTGGCGGATCAATTAGAGCGCTTTTTTCCGACTGAATCAGATAGCTATTGGCAGTCGTGCCTTTTTGCCGCGCGTATTCGACTTCAAACTTGAGCCGATCCCAAGTTCGCGATCGTAAAACCCAAGTATTTTGAGCGATTTCGGCAACTTGTACATCTCTCGATCGAGTTTGAACCATAGGACAAATCAAGGGGTTAGGGATGGGACAGAGATCTCTGAGTTTTTTAAGACCTCAGAGATCTAAATCGGCGGCTTTAGTAGTGGTTGCCGACTTTACGATGATGAACAGCCGTAAGCGAGTCTGCTTTTGCAACTCGTCCAATGTCCACCTTGCTATAAACAATCCAGTGGTCGCTACATTCCATCCGGCTGACGACTTCGCATTCCATATATGCCAGCGCATCTGCCAGAATCGGAGAACCGTTATTAGCGGGATAATTTGCCACATCTGCAAAGCGATCGGCTCCCGGTGCAAATCGCTTGAGGAAGTGTTTCATCAGGGTTTGATACTTTCCTTCCTCTAGCGCATTCAGCACAAAGCGATCGCCCACATGCAGCAGAGATTCAATTGCCCGATCTTTTGCAACGGCGATCGAGACTCCCAAGGGTTCAGAGCTTGCCTGCGAAACCCAAGAAGCCAGCATCGCACTGGAAACATCGCCTTTCTTGGCGGTAATGATGTACAGACCGCCACTAATGCGACCGAGTGCTTTATCTAGCTCGGTGTCGAGTGCTTTCATTTGTTTAACGGTGCGATCGCGGGTGAGCCATTGTCCTAAGTCGGTGCCTGACTCTTCGCAAAGCTGATAAATCGCTTCAGTGGGTTCGCCTTCAATCTTGATCGGCTCAAACTTCTCAGTTAATCCACTTTCACGGAAGCGGTTCCGAATCGGGTAAACCGCTTCATCATCTCCCCCGCCGACTTCAAACAGTCCAAAGTTCTGTTTAGCGTTTGCGGCTGCGAGAATAGTTCCGAGTGCGGCTTGAGCATTTTCTGCAATTTCGCCCGATTGCGGAAACATCCCCAATACTATCGCGCTCGATAGTTCTACCAGTTCTCGAACATCTTGAGGTTCAGCCACTCGCAAATCCAGCATTTCAACGGCAACCCCCGTTTTCGTGATGCCGGACGCGATCGACTGAGCAATGCGATCGCCGTAGCCGTATCCCGAAACGTAAAACATTCCAACGGTTGTCGTTGCCTTCGCTTGGGTTTGACTCCAATCTTGGTAGCGCCCTACTAATTCTTGAATGTTGTAGCGCAGTAGAGGGCCATGTCCCGTTGCGATCGTGGTGAACTCTGGCAATTCTTTAATTCGCTTGATTGCACCCAAGACCGATCGAGCATTTGGAGCCATGAGGCAGTCGTAATATTGCCGAAACTCCGCTTCGAGAATTTCTAAATCTTCGTCGTAGGTGTGATCGTCGCAGAAGTGCATCCCAAACGCATCACAGGTAAATAGCGTCTGCGTCTTGTGGTCGTAGGTAAAAATGGTGTCAGGCCAATGCAGATTGGGAGCCGAGACAAACTCAAGCTCGTGACCTTTACCGAGATCTAAGCGATCGCCACTTTTGACGATCTTGCTCTGAAACGGCTGATGCACAAATCCTTCTAAAAACTGAATCGCCACTTTCGCCCCGATCACCAGAATGTCAGGATTTAGCGCTAGCACATCGCGGACTAAACCACTGTGATCCGGTTCAGTATGGCTGATGATCAGATAGTCAATCTCCATCGGATCGATCAGTTCATTCAGCGCGTCAAGATAGAGGTCTTGAAATTTGGCGTGAGAGGTATCGACGAGCGCAACCTTCTCACCTCGAATCAGAAATGAGTTGTAGGTGGTTCCGTTTTCGAGTGAGAATTCGATATCGAAGCGATCGCGATCCCAATCTAAACAGCGAATTGTCGTTGTTTCAGGAGCAATCTCAGCGATTTCGGTGGTGAGACGAACTCTCGATCGAGCGGGACGAGAAGCAGAAGCGACCATATACCAATCTCCCTACGAACAATGTGTTAACGGTAAAACATTTTTCTTAATCTGTTTCAATTCTCCCTCGTTCTCTCTCAATTTGTAAAGTTTTAATAAGCAAGGATACCTATAAATGAATCTAATCGTTTCTGAATGGCTTGCATTAAATATTGGAAATTCTCGTCTGCATTGGGCTTTGTTCAAAAATAACCAGTTGCAGGAAAAATGCGATACTCCCCATATTGCCGGAAAAATCGAGGATTTATCGATCCATTTTCCCCCGAGTCGGATCGCGAATTTAATTAGTTTAACTAATCAATCCAGTTCAACCGATACTATCGACTGTGAGTTATGGATTGCGTCCGTTGTTCCGAAACAATTTGATTATTGGTGTCATTATTTTAAGCTGAATTCGATTCAATTAATGGACATTCCGATTCAGCAGCTTTATTCGACCTTGGGTGTCGATCGTGCTTTAGCTCTTTGGGGTGCGATTCAAACTTATGGAAGTCCCGCGCTTGTGATTGACTGCGGTACAGCGATGACTTTTACAGGCGCAAATGCAAAAAATCAATTGATTGGCGGTGCGATCGCGCCGGGAGTGCGGCTGCAATTTCAAGCTTTGGGAAATCATACTGCTGCACTCCCGGCACTTGAACCGAATCAAACGCTGCCAAATCGCTGGGCGAAGGATACGATCAATGCGATCGAGAGTGGAATTTTGCACATTCTGCTGGCTGGAATTCGCGACTTTATTCAAGATTGGCAGCAGCAAGTGGGAAAAAGCGCGATCGTGCTAACTGGAGGCGATGCGAGTCTCATCTATGAATTGCTCGAATCTGATCAAATCTATCTCGACCTGGATTTAGTGTTTTGGGGAATGCGATCGATTAGAGCCAATGCCCAAACCCTTCCAAATATGTAGTCCCCTGACCAACGCGGACAGCAGTTTGAGAACTCTATGCCAAAGTTGTCCTACCTTCAAAATAATCCTGTAACTGGCGACCATGATCGTGAGAAAGCTGACCCGGCGGCAAATGCGAACAATGGAATGCCTGCACGTCCGAAACCTCGTTTACATCTTTCGGATTAAACTTCCCCGTCGCCTCAACCTCGACCACCACACAGATCGAGTGCATTCTCGGATCGCGATCGGGAGCCGAATAAATTCCGACCAGTCGCCGAATCTTCGTTAATTCTAAGCCCGTTTCTTCGACTAGCTCGCGTCGGATCGCCGTCGGTAAATCCTCACCCCAATCGACGATGCCCCCCGGCAAACTCCACAAGCCGTTGTCTCGCCGTCGAATCAAGACAATGCGATCGTCTGGCAAGACCGTAATAATGCTCGTGCCAGTAACCGGATGACGAAAGATCACCCCCAGAACGGTTTGAAAAAAGTGCCACAACCGACGCATAAACTTAGGGAACAAAGAACGAAGAGATGACTGATTTATACCCTGAGCGCAAACAAATCTAACGCCGCAACTTAAGGAATCAACCCGTCAAAATTTACGATAGATCCGCAAGAACTTGAGCCGCATGAAGCTCTGGTTTGACTTTCAGGTAGATTTTTTCGATCGTGCCCTCTGGGCTAATCACAAAAGTATTCCGGGTAATGCCCATGTACTCTTTGCCCATAAATTTCTTCAAGCCATAACTTTCATAAGTTTCGGCAACTTTTCCTCCTTCATCACAGAGCAATGGGAAGGGAAGACTGTACTTTTTGATGAACTTTTCGTGTGCTTTAGCATCATCTGTACTTACTCCAAAAACGACCACATCTTTGGCTTGATACTCGTCGTAAGCATCCCGAAAGGCACAAGCTTCTTTGGTACATCCCGGCGTATTATCCCTCGGATAGAAATATAGAATGATCCGCTTACCGCGCAAATCCGCCAAATTTACGAGATTACCATCCGTATCCGGCAAAGAAAAATCAGGGGCACGATCGCCAACTTTAAGAGCCATATAGATCTACATCAATCGTTGTTTTGCAGCCGCGATCGCTCGTTCAACCTGCTCAAAGCCAGTGCCTCCGAAACTATTTCGAGCCGCAACAACTTGAACAGGCGCGATCGCGTCGTAAATGTCTTCCTCGAATGCCGGATGCAACTCCTGCCATTCGGTCAGCGATAAGTCTTTGAGCAACTTATTCTCTGCTAGACAGGATCGTACAACTTTACCGACCAAGTTGTACGCCACCCGGAACGGAACTCCTTTTGTCGCTAAATAATCTGCCACATCCGTCGCGTTGGAAAAGTCCTCGGACACAGCTTGATTCAATCGTTCTGTGCGAAATTCTAATCCTTCTCGAAATAGAATTGTCATCGCTTCGAGACAGGCTTGCACGGTCTTCACCCCGTCAAACAAGGCTTCTTTGTCTTCCTGTAAGTCCTTGTTGTAAGCCAGGGGTAAGCCTTTCATCAAGACCAACATGCCTTGTAAATGTCCGAACACTCGACCTGTTTTTCCGCGCACCAGTTCTGGGACATCGGGATTCTTTTTCTGAGGCATAATGCTCGAACCCGTGGCACAACTATCTTTGAGCGCCACAAAGCTAAATTCCTGCGATGCCCAGAAAATCACCTCTTCTGATAAGCGGCTGAGATGAACCATGATCAAACTGGCAGCACAGAGAAACTCGATCGCGAAATCTCGATCGCTCACGCCATCTAAACTGTTCTCGTAGACTCCCCCGAATTCCAGCAATTCTGCTGAATAATGTCGATCAATGGGAAAGGTCGTGCCTGCTAAAGCCCCTGATCCAAGGGGTGAAACATTGACCCGCTGATAAATCTCTCCCAACCGCGTCCAATCGCGCTGTAGCATCTCAAAATACGCTAAAAGATGATGCGCCAAACTAATGGGTTGAGCGCGTTGTAGATGCGTATAGCCTGGGATTAGGGTCTTGACATGCTGCTGCGCCAAATCCAGCAAAACGGTCTGAAATTCTCGGATCTGCTGCTGGATGATGTGAATTTGAGCGCGTAAGTACAATCGCGTATCGGTTCCAACCTGATCGTTTCGCGATCGCGCGGTATGTAATTTCTTGCCGACATCGCCTGTAATTTCAGTCAATCGTCGCTCAACTGCGAAATGCACATCTTCTGCATCGACTCCGGGCTGAAATTGTCCTGCGCGATATTCCTGGCGAATTTGTTCTAAGCCAGCGACCAGTTGCTCACCTTCTTCAGCAGAAATAATGCCTGTCTTTGCCAGCATCTTCGCGTGGGCTTGCGAACCAGTCAGGTCGTACTCAATTAATTCGATATCAAACCCAATACTGGCGTTAAACTGCGCGATCGCAGGATGCAGCGCCGATTCAAAACGCTGACTCCAGGTTTGTTGGGACGGTTTGGATAATTCAGGGAACTGGGAACTCAAGAGGCTTGCTCGCTCAACTGCAAGTTCTAAGCCTACCCTAAACCGTGAAACATCAGGGATGAAGCCTGAATTAAATTTCTCCATCCCTAAGCGAATGGATTAGCCGAATGAAGTAAAAGTTTTAACCATATAACCTGCGACAATCCCGATCAGAAATGCCCAAACTTGCCCAGTTCTAACGAAATGATTCCAGGTTTTACCAACGTCGCCTGGAATATCTGACTGTTTGAAATCTTGAGCCAAAACGGTTACATCGATCGATTGAACGGTGTGAAACAGATCGCCTAAATGCGTCGCACTATTGAACCAGGTCGGTAAATCCAAAATGAAGTGTGCCATAAGTTTACTCTGTACAGGGTGTTTCCTTTCAGCACAGTATTACCACATGAATTTATTCAGAGAGTCCGAGAAAATGCTAGTTCAAGAGCGGCATCACCGAAGTTGCTACGATCGCGGCTTGCGTGCGATCTCGCAAATTCAAGCGTCCTAAAATACTCGCAACATGGTTCTTTACCGTGCCCTCGGAAATGTCAAGAGTTCTTGCAATTTCGCGGTTGCTTGATCCTTCTGCAATCAGCCGCAAGACCTGACGCTCACGGGCAGTCAATTTAGAAAAACCTGGCGGCAAATTTGTTGAAGCACTGCGGCGCTGAGATGGGACAAAGGGAAGAATATTCGTCGCCGGGGCTTCAATGGGAATGAGGTCTGAATCGATCGAGGAAGCCATTGCTTTTTGCAGAATCCCAGGACTGAGTTGCGTGAAGCCTTTATGAGCCGTCCGAACCGCATTTGCCAATTCGTCTGGAGACATATCTTTGAGCAAATACCCTCTCGCTCCAACCTGGAGAGCATGTCGAATCGATTCTTCGTCATCTGAAGCGGTTAACACCAGAACACGAGTCGATGGACAGCGCTCACAAATGTTCTGTGTTGCTGTAATTCCATCCATCTGAGGCATCTTCAAATCCATCAGCACAACATCTGGCTGGAGCGCCTCGGCTTGCTGTACTGCATCACAACCGTTATCCACATCCGCAATCACTTGTAGATCGGGTTCTTGATCTAGAAGCGCTTTCAGACCTTCTCGAATTAAGTTCTGATCGTCTGCTAGTAATACGCGAATCATGATAATCGGGTTCCTCAACTCAATATTCTCAGGCAGCGGACTCAGACATCCTAGAAATTACGGACATCTCTATGAAAACCAACCGCGACCAGTAGATGCTCCTTAGCAAATTTCGGCATCCTTGTGAAGAGTTTATGAAACTTCACTAAATGTATTCTTTAATTATTTCCTTGAAGAAATCAAG
This sequence comes from Leptolyngbya sp. Prado105, assembly GCA_025454375.1. Taxonomy (GTDB): domain Bacteria; phylum Cyanobacteriota; class Cyanobacteriia; order Leptolyngbyales; family Leptolyngbyaceae; genus Leptolyngbya. Next base: position 22,191 of record JALOOO010000033.1, read on the forward strand.
TCGTTTGTGACAGAAATTTACCAAATCCAAGTAGAAGTCAGTATGCTGAAATACTAGAAAAATTGGCATTGATAAACACCGATGCGCAAGACTGAGCAACCTATCAAGCCGACCTCATGGTTTCGGCTCGGACTAATTGGAATATTTTTGTTATCACTCGGTCTCCGATTTTGGGGACTCGGACGATTCAACACCCTGGTCTTTGATGAAGTTTACTATGCAAAGTTTGCAAATAACTATCTGATCGGCACAAAGTTTTTTGATGGGCATCCCCCTTTAAGCAAATATTTGATCGCGATCGGAATTTGGATTGGCAATCAACTCCCGATCGGTCAAGACACAACAAATTCACTCGCAGGCTCAACACTGAGTACTTGGAGTTACAGGTGGCTAAATGCGTTTACGGGGTCTCTAATTCCGCTGGTAATCTCTGCGATCGCCTTTCAATTAAGCCAGCGCCGAAGCTATGCTCTGATCGCTGGAGTGCTTGCTGCGCTTGATGGTCTGTTCTTGGTTGAGTCTCGCTATGCCCTGAATAATGTCTATCTCGTGATATTTGGATTATTGGGACAATGGTATTTGCTATTAAGTTTACGATCGTCGAAAAGACTCAACTTTTTTCTGGCATTATCTGGTGTATTTTTCGCAGCATCTGCTTCGATCAAATGGAATGGATTGTGGTTCTTAGCAAGCGTATATTTATTATGGGGAATTGGTTGGGTTTTTCGCTTGCTTAACTGGTTGCGTCGAAATTCAAAAGGGACTGAACAAATCCCAAGCAACGCATTACCAACCTCGCCACTTTATCGTCTTACGCAAATTCATTTGTTATCTTTTTTACTTTGTTTTGCAGCAATTCCAAGCTTCGTTTATTGGCTGATTTGGCAACCTCATCTCTATCTAAATCCAGAATTTGATTTTGTCGAAGTTCAAAGACAAATCTTGAGTTATCACCAAAGAGTTGGGAGCGGAATGAATATTCATCCCTATTGCTCAACCTGGTACAGTTGGATACCAATGCTACGACCAGTTGCGTATTTTTACCAGGTTGCTGAATCGCAAAATGCTCCAATCCCCACTGGAGATTCTTCGCTTGTCCTTGAGCCTGGACGCGTTGTTTATGATGTTCACGCGATCGGAAATCCTTTCTTGTGGTGGTTCTCGTCGATCGCCATCATATTTCTCGTTTGGATACTACTAGAACACTGGAAAATTTTACCGAGTCTCGCGAGTGCCCATGCTCCTCGACTAAGTTTTTTGCCGCCTCAAGATCTGTGGGTTGTCTTATTTTTATTTGTCAGCTATGCCGCAAATTTGTTGCCCTGGGTTCCTGTATCGCGCTGCATATTTCTATATCACTACATGGGTTCATCAGTGTATGCCTTGATGGGCTTGGCTTGGCTCGTCGATCGTTGGTTTAGAACGCGCGAATTTCGAGTAATCGGGATTGGAGTGATCCTCATTTGTACGCTGAGTTTTATCTTTTGGCTGCCGATTTATCTCGGTTTGCCGCTGACTCCTGAGGAATACAATTTGCGTATGTGGTTTAGATCTTGGGTCTAGTCAGGGCATCGACTGCTGTGGCAATTTGTGCGATCGAGGATTTTATTTCTGAGATTTCATCACTTAAGTTATCTAGCCGCGCTTCTACAGTCTTCAAGCTGACGGGCATTTGCCACATTGAGAATTTTAGTGCAGCAAGGATTTTCTCAACTGTTGCGAAACTTGGCTCATATTTTGGATCGTTTAAGATTCGATTGATCTGCTGGGTGTAGCCCAATGCGCTGCCGCCATGTTCCTCCGCAATTTTGGCTGAAATTTGACGAATGCTCACGCCTTGAGTTTTCATTAATTCTCGGATGACCTCCACCACTCTTTCTTGCATAAAGCTCCACCTTCGATTACGCTATGCTTCTGAGAACTTGAATCAACTGAACGACCTTGCCGCAAATGGTGGAGGTCTTTTTTTAAGGATTTTCACAAAAAAAACAGCAGAACGGCGTGCGCTCTGCTGCCAACCGGGTTTTAACAGGCTACAAACCGACTAACTCGCGCGACTCTAATCCGCTCAACTGCTGCGCGATCGTCAACCGCGTTTCTAACTTGGCAACGCTGAACTCATTGCGCAACCGCTCTAGATGAGCAAACGCATTCGCCTTCTCGGTTGCCGCGCGGTTCAGCGCATCTAGCGCCCGCTGATACTCAGAATTCACTTGCAGCACTTCAAACCGTCGCGCCTTGCGCTGATTGTCATTTTTCAAAGCCGTCTCAAACGCCACAACCATGTCAGCATTGCCTTCCAAGCGAGCGATATGGTATCGAATCTCTGCAATATTCTGCTCCAACTCATTCACATGCTGAGACGCTTGAGCGATCGCACTAGGATATTGATCTAATCGAAGTTTCATGACTGGCATTCCTGAAAATAATAAGAGGTCAGTAGCCATCGGGTCAAAATCTGACCCCGACTACGAACAACAGCAACCCTGTTCAAGCATTAAGCGGCAAGCTGAGGCATCCGCACGCTCAGTTCAGACGGTAATTCGGGCAGGGCAGATGGGGAGAGTGGGTTCTCACGGAGAGATTGGGGTGCGGCTTGCTCTAAGACCTGCACTTCAATCTTGACGGACACGAGATAAGAACCGGGATGCTCGCCCACGGCTTGTGCAATTAGCTCGGCAAAACCAGGTCGATCAGCGGTAATTGGATCACGCAACGAACACCGATCCCATTCGTACTTGGCATTCGGATCAAGCTGAAGAATGTAATGCTTCGTCATGGAACAAGAACCTGAATCACTTGTACTATTGTAGTGTAGAAATGCTACGATTTCAAGCTTAAGCGGCAAGAATTTTACGGCGGAGTTCGGGTGATCGATCTCGATCTTTACGATCCCAATAGGCTAAGCGCTTTGCAATCTCAGTCTCGCCTATGAGCTTAATCTCATAAGGGAACTGAGTCAGAACCTGGCTTTTTTGCACTGAGAATCGATATCCAGAACTCGCAAGCGATTGAGCAAATTTCTGAGCTTGATTTAGCTTGTCAAACCCAAAATAACTGGTACTCAGCGATCGACGGAAAGGCGATCGTACCACTAAGACTCGGGTCGAGAGATATTGTCCAACTCGTCCCTCTTGCAGCGAGAAAAAGCGACCGACTGGAACCGAAGTATTCATAAAAACGGTAGAATTTGCCACCCTTCTATTGTAGTTAATTCTCACTACTAAAATTACACCTGATCTCAGCGTAATCTCCGTCCCAAGTGAGACGGCTATCCTGTCCATCGGTCAGAAACGGTATATATGTACTATTTATATTATCGACTTTGCTGAAAATTGCCCAGAGTTCTTAAAGAAAGGTTAAGCTTCAGAGAAGTCAAAAAAGCTTTATGAAGTCCTCGAAAAACTTTATCGATCGCCTTGACTTTGGTAACTTCCCCCTTGACAGTAAGGGGTAGCTTGTTACACCCGTATGTTTGGTCTAGAAACCCTTGGGTGAAATAGATCGAATTCAAGGTTGCAAGTTACTTTGTTAGAGGGGATTCACCCCCAACTGATGTGTCTCTAAAAGGAACATTTTCATGACCGCAACACCCGTCCGTTTGAAGTATGAAGTCAAAGACCTTGCCCTTGCACCTGCTGGCAAACAGCGGATCGAATGGGCTGGGCGGGAAATGCCCGTCTTGAAGCAGATCCGCGATCGTTTCGCGCAGGAAAAGCCGTTTGAAGGCATTCGACTCGTGGCATGTTGTCACGTCACGACCGAGACTGCAAATCTCGCGATTGCACTTAAAGCAGGCGGAGCCGACGCAATTTTGATCGCGAGCAATCCGCTTTCGACTCAAGACGATGTAGCAGCAAGTCTGGTTGCTGACTACGAGATTCCCGTTTTCGCAATTAAAGGCGAAGACAACGAGATGTACCACAAGCATGTGCAAATCGCGCTGGATCATCGTCCCAACCTGATCATTGATGATGGTTGTGATGTGGTCGCGACTTTGGTACAACAACGCAAACACCAACTTGAAGACTTGATTGGAACGACAGAAGAAACCACGACTGGAATCGTCCGTCTCCAAGCCATGTTGAGAGATGGCGCTCTAACGTTCCCGGCTGTAAACGTGAACGATGCTGAAACCAAGCATTTCTTCGATAACCGTTACGGCACAGGTCAATCTACGCTTGACGGGATTATCCGTGCCACCAATATCCTGTTAGCAGGAAAGACTATTGTGGTTGCAGGATACGGCTGGTGCGGTAAAGGAACTGCAAACCGTGCGCGGGGCTTGGGCGCAAATGTCATCGTCACTGAAATCAGTCCGGTTGCAGCGATCGAAGCTGTGATGGATGGTTTCCAAGTGATGCCGATGGATGAAGCGGCGAAGCGTGGCGATATCTTTATCACCGTCACAGGCAACAAGCATGTGATCAACGGTAGCCACTTTGACTCGATGAAAGATGGCGCGATCGTTTGTAACTCCGGTCACTTCGATATTGAGATTGATCTCGAATCGTTGAAAGAGCGTGCAACCGAAGTGAAGATGGTTCGTAACTTTACCGAAGAGTACACCCTCAAGAGCGGCAAGTCCGTTGTTGTCTTGGGTGAAGGTCGTTTGGTGAATTTGGCAGCAGCCGAAGGACACCCAAGCGCGGTGATGGATATGAGCTTTGCGAACCAAGCTTTGGCAGCAGAGTACTTGGTGAAAAACAAAGGCAAGCTGGAACCGGGTGTTTATCCTGTTCCTGAAGATTTGGATCAAGAGATTGCTCGTCTGAAGTTACAGGCGATGGGTTTCTCGATCGATAGCTTGACCGATGCTCAAATCGAGTACACCAACTCCTGGACTTCTGGAACCTAATCGTTCCCCACCGTCTAATCTACATTTCAGGTAGGTAGTGTCATGCTGCCTACCTTTCTTATTGGAAATCGTTATTCTGCATAGATGATTTAATGGGATTGCAGAATGTTGTCGCGGCGATAAGGGTTTTGAAGTTCCTTCTTTTGAATCAAGTCAACACTTCTACCGAAGAGAGCTTCTAATTCACGTTGTAGATTCATGAAATCGAAAAGATTCCACGGATGTTGGGATGCAAAAGTAATCAGGACATCGATATCGCTGTTTGGTCGAAAATCTCCTCGCAATACGGAGCCGAATAACGCAAATTCTTGAATCTGCCAGCGTTGACAGAGTTCTGCGATCGCTGTTTGTGTCGTCTGTAAGCGATCGTGTAGAACTATTTGTAAATCGGGTTGAAGTTCGATCGTCATCTGAATTTCGACCAATGCTTTTCTCTAGTGTACAAGACTCCTGAAATCACTAAAATTGGACGATAGAATATATCTGCCTGTATTAGATGTTTCAGGATGTCAATCAGTATTTTCTTCTCCTACTCTCATAAAGATGAGGCACTGCGCGATAAGCTGGCAGAGCATTTGAGTGCTTTGAAGCGGAGTAATGTGATTCAGGAATGGCACGATCGACAAATTCCGCCGGGAAGTGAGTGGAAAGATGAAATCGATCGTAACTTGAGAACGGCGGACATTATCTTGCTGTTGGTGAGCGCTTCGTTTCTTAGTTCGGACTATTGCTGGAGTGAGGAGTTAGCGATCTCAATGGCGCGGCACGAAGCAAAAGAAGCTTGTATTATTCCGATCATTTTGCGTCCTTGTGATTGGCAAGAAACACCGTTTGCAAAGTTACAAGTGTTGCCGAAAGATGCAAAGGCTGTGACGTTGTGGAGCAATGAAGATGAAGCGCTAACAAATGTAGCTCAAAGCATTCGGCTAACAGTGAATCAAGTTGTGGAACAGAAGAAACAGATTGCAGCAAAGACTCAAGAGACGGAACCGAAAGTCGAAACGCTTCCAGTTCCTGTGATGCTATCAACTCTGCCCAAGTGTCCAGCAGAAAATGATTTGCAATCTGAGAAAGAAATGGATTATGTACCGTTGCGGGACATGCTGAAGGCTGAGAAATGGCAAGAGGCAGATGCAGAAACGCGACGAGTAATGTTCATATTGATATATCCACATTGGGAATCACTTGCTCCATCTGCGGAACCATGCTTTTATAACAATGCTTTCTGTATATCTCCATGTACTGATCTGAAAACCATTGATCGTTTATGGGTAAATCATAGCAACGGCAGATTTGGCTTCAGTGTCCAGAAAGAGATTTTTACTGAAATGGGTTTCGGTCCCGGTTATCAAGATAAGAAATTTCTAAGGAAGTACGATCCGTTCAGAAAACTTGGCAATCGCTTAGGTTGGCATATTCGGGGAGATGTAATTAATTACCCAGGACGTGATCGGGGCTTGCGTGATTGGAGCTTAATTTCCCCGCTTCCGAGAGGGCATCTTCCACGGCTTGGCTCCCGCCAAATTTGGGATGCAAAATTATTCACCGATTTCATGTACAAAATACAACGTTGTGGAATGTAAACTCTAATGTAATCAAGTACTAGTATCTGGAATCTTAAATTTGTAATTTGAAAGGTAAGAGCGATTCCCCGATACACTTTTTTGTAAGAGATTGGAGTTTTACCATGAGTCAATTAAACGTCCAAATTCCAGACTCTCTATACAAAAACCTGCAACGCCTAGCCGAGCAAGATGGGATCTCGATCGATCAATTTATTGCGACAGCCGTTGCTGAAAAGATCGCCGCACTGACCACCGAAACTTATTTAGAGGATTTGGCAAAACGAGGCAGTCGAGAAAAATACGAAGCAGTGTTAGCCAAGGTTCCTGATGTCGAACCGGAATCTTACGATCAGTTACCGTCTAATTAGATGATGTCTCCTGCTTGTAACTCTTTCCATTCGGTGTCCTGCTCGTAGTGGAATGCGAACCCTCCGGGAAGCGAAGCTACCGCATCTGCCTGTTCTGCCAAAATGCGCCGACGTTCTGCAAGCGGTAATTTGAGAAATGACTTTCGCTGTTCCAAAGTCATTGCAGTTGAATCAGGAAGATGCTCGATGAGAGTTGCAATGGCTTCATTCACAGAGATGCCGTTGCTCTCAGCCCAACGATTCACTTTTTCTAGCAGTTCATGATCTAGTTGCAGGGTGAGTTCTGTCATCGCATTTATCGATCTGAAGTTATTTTTATTTTAGATGTGATTGTAAAGAGCGATCGCAAGCGCGATCGCACAAAACTCAAAAGTTTGCACATTCGTATAATGAATTATCGAATGATGTAATTTTGCAAGACACAAAATGCAGTCAAGAAATCTACAGCAAAATATTAACGTTCCTTTGATTGACTCTCTAGTTCAGGCGATTCGATCTCTGTCACCTGCTGAACAAGCCTTATTAGAGGAAAAACTGTGGGCATCAGTCTCAGAGCCTTCGACTTTCGAGTTAATGAAGCTTGCAGAGCAGGGCGGAGCCTTTGATTTCTGGCATGATGAACCTGATATTTACATGTTGGACGATGGGGAACCCATCGAACCATGAACAAAGGCGACATCATTTTAGTCAATTTTCCATTCACCGATCTTAGTCAAACCAAGCTTCGACCTGCGCTTGTTCTTTGGATTAGCCCGAATGGAGAAGATTTAGTCGTTTGTGCAATCACCTCTCAAAACCTTTCCACGCTTCAACCTGAAGACTTTCTGATCGAGCCAAGCGATGCAGAATTTGCACAGACAGGTCTACGAGTTGCATCAAAAATTCGGCTTACCCGTATTGCCACATTACAAAAATCATTCTCAGTTAGGAGACTCGGCAATCTAGGGGCAGAACAAAGAAAAAATCTTAACGCCCGATTGCTCCAAGTGTTTCAGGTCTGACTATTGGAAATTGGCACTTCAGATTAAGAGGTTTGATCGAGCTTATTGATACGATCGCTTGCATGAAATTTCAAGCAGCCTGCTGTGACCATTGATGTTGAAGAGTTGCCATCCATCGCTTTGTTCCAAAAATTCCAGACAGTAAACCTGCTACGCTGAAATCTGTATCTAGTGCCTCCCAATGAAGTCCATCACCCATGGGTGTAACTTCAACCCGAGCAAGATCTTCTGCTCTCGCACCTTTTAATCCTTGAGCAATTTCTGGAGAAAAACTAAAGCTTGCACCGCTTCGCAATTTCACAACGATCAACTCTGCCTCGACATCATAGTAAGCCGCGATCGCTCTTGGTTCTGTGAGATTTGCTTGAACTGCTGCTGCCTGAACTTGCTCAAACTCTTGCTGGAATTTTTGATCATCAAATGCTGTTTCAGCCATGAATCTCCTCCCATTTCTCTAAATCGAATCAGCGTGTAAGTTGCCCCAGAGAGTCTACATAAACTTCCAAAGATTTCCGAGTTTCGCCAAGCTTAGTCTTTTCTCTCGCACAGAGGCTTGTGAACTGTAGCACGTGACAGTCCTAGCCTTTGATTTCTCTATTAGACCTCCTGCATGAATCCTGAGCGGAGTGCGATCGCCGTGAAAGAAGGGATAGAACCTTGCTCAGGAGAATGTTCATGTTTGCTCGCATTCAACA
>JALOOO010000216.1 GCA_025454375.1 Leptolyngbya sp. Prado105
ACGGCTTTGAACTCATCCCACCGAGTTACAAGCACGATCGCATCAACATTCTCAAGGACTTCTTTCAAGCTATTGCAAAGTTCAGCCTCTTCTGGACGGATCAGCTTTGCTGCTTCTGAATTTGCAACCGGATCATAAGCTTTGAGGGATGCATTCTGTGCTTTGAGTGCTTTGATCAAAGGGATTGCAGGCGTTTCGCGCATGTCATTCGTATTGGGTCTAAATGACAGACCGAGAATTGCAATCTTCACGCCATCGAGCGACGGAAAATGCTTGTTCAATCGGGCAATGACTTGCTGAGGTTGAGATTGATTGACCTGAATGACTGCATCTAACAAGGGCATCGGACTTTGATACTTCTCACCATGAGCGATCAAAGCTTTCACATCTTTGGGGAGACAGCTTCCACCAAATCCGCAGCCTGCGGCGAGGAAGCTAGTAATGGGCGGAACAACACGGTCGCCATTGGGCATCACGGTCGTCAAGTAACGACTGTTATGTACCCCTTTCATGACTTCCACAATATCGGTGTTACCAATCGCAGAACAGAGATTGCCAACTTCATTCGAGAAAGAGATCAACAGCGCCAACAATGAGTTCGACGTGTATTTGATCATTTCTGCGGTGGAGTTGTTCGTTCTTAAGCGATCGACTCCATCAAAACCAACATAGAGGTCGTCTAGCATCTCGATGCTTTTTTCATCGATTCCGCCGAGAACAATACGATCCGGGTACATGAAATCGTCGATCGCTTCCCCTTCCGTTAAGAATTCTGGATTCATTCCCACTCCGAAATCGATTCCAGCTTTCTTGCCTGAAGCTGATTCGAGAATGGGCAGAACCACTTGATCAGTTGTGCCAGGTACAACCGTGCTTTTCACAACGACTAAGTGATAGGTCGATTTGTCCTTAAGTGCTGCGCCAATTTGCTGAGCAACTTGCTTCACGTAGGTCAAATCAACCTCTTTTCCGTCAAAGGGAGTTCCAACGGCAATTAGAGAAAGATCAGTATCTAGGATTGCTTGACGGAAATCAGTAGTTGCTTTGAGACGAGTGTGAATGTTGCGCTCTAACAATTCATTCAATCCAGGCTCGTAAAACGGAGAAATGCCCTGGTTGATTTTGTCTACTTTGGATTGATCAACGTCAACACACAGAACTTGATGTCCTTTCTCCGCAAAGCAAACGCCTGAAACTAAGCCAACATAACCTGTTCCAATGATTGAAACTTGCATTATGCGTCCTCCGCTTCTTGATTACCTTCGTACCAAATCAGAGATCGACGCAGCCCTTCTTCAATGTCGATCGTCGGATTGTAGCCAAGATGAGTTCTCGCTTTCTCAATTACAGGACAACGACGAACTGGATTGTCAACGAGATAGTCTTTGTCTTCACTCACTTTGCGAATGACTTGACCTTCGTATCCAAACAGTTCTTTCGAGAGCGAAACGACTCTTTCAGCTAGTTGCAAGACCGAGATTTCAGGGGATTCAATCCCGATATTATAAGCTTCGCCGGGATGACCCTTGACGAGAACTTTGTAGTACCCTGTGATCGAATCTGCCGAATAGCAGAATGTACGCTTCGGTGAGCCATCAGAGAGCATGGTGATATCTCTGCCACTGAAGACATCGCGAGCAAAGTCGGGCAGTAACCGTCGATCAGTGATTTTTAATCCAGGACCATAGTTATTGAAGGGTCGGGCGGATTTAATCGGCAACCCATACTGCTGAGCAAAGTTGACACAGAGCGTTTCACCATAGCGCTTTGCTTCGTCATAGCAAGCACGAGGTCCAGTACAAGAAACATTCCCTCGGTAATCTTCAGGAGTAGGGATGTTCTCCGGGGTTGGATCACCATAGATTTCACTGCTAGAGAAGAATAGGAATCCACCGACTTCCTTGCCTTGTGCTTGCTGGTTTTTGAAGGACTCCAACAGATTGCGAAGTCCGTTAACGTTGGCATCCATTGTGCCGATCGGATCTCTGCGATAGAAGGTGGGCGATGCGATCGAAGCTGCATGAATGATGTACTGGAAGTCGCCCATATCTGAAGGCAACGGTTGAGTCATGTCATGCTTGAGCAAGGTCAAGGTTGGATCATCTTTGAGATCAGTCAACCAAGTCGGAACACCGCGTGAATAGTTATCGTAAACCGTGAGGCGAATTTGCTGTGATGAGGATTCTTGCTTTTGGTTCCAGTGCAGCACAGCTTGGACAAAATAGTAACCTAAGAAACCTGCTCCACCTGTAATCAGTAGATCCTTGCCTGCCATCGTGCCAAACTCTTCAGTGAGGTTGCCACAGATATAGTCAAGGTCTTGAGCAATGATATCTTTCGCACGAAGTCGGGTCTGGGTTGAATTAGTCATTTGTTTCTTTTCATCGAGGCTCATGCCTGTACTACTCATTTTCAACACTGCTAGAAACTCATCATCAAGAACACAAGACTGGCAATTCTCGCACTAGGCGTAGATTTTGACTTCAGGGATAGGAACCACGAACTGACCGCCCCATTCACGAATGTAGGAGACTTGCTCCATTACTTCGTCTTTGACGTTCCAGGGAAGAATCAACAGATAGTCGGGCTTTGTTTCTCGGATCTTGTCCGGAGAATAGATGGGAATGTGAGTTCCAGGGGTGTACTTGCCCTGTTTGTAAGGATTGCGATCGACGGTGTATTCCAGAAAATCAGTCCGGATGCCACAGTAGTTCAGCAAGGTGTTTCCTTTCCCAGGTGCGCCATATCCTGCAATGGTTTTCCCTTTCTGCTTCGCGGTGATCAAGAATTCTAGCAATTTGCGCTTGGTTTCTTTGACTTGCTCAGTGAAATGGGAATAGGTTTCAAGTTTGTCGAAACCCGCCGCCTTTTCGCAGTCTAAAAGCTCAGTTACGCGATCGCCAACTGGCTTGGATTCATCCTCGGTGTGACGAGCGTAAATCCGCAAAGAGCCACCGTGAATTGGAATCTCTTGCACATCGAATAAGGTGAGTCCATGGTGTGCAAAGATACGATTTACAGCCATGAAAGACAGGTACGAGAAATGCTCGTGGTAAATCGTGTCAAACTGATTCTCTTCCATTAAGCGCATCAGATGCGGAAATTCCATCGTAATTACGCCATCTGACTGAAGCATAATCTTCATGCCACCAACGAAATCATTAATGTCAGGGACATGTGCCAAAACGTTGTTACCCAACAACAGATCAGCTTTGCCATCGGCTGCTAGTTCAGTTGCGGTCTGAACGCCGAAAAACTTATTAACGACAGGAATGCCCTTGTCTTTCGCAACCTGGGAAACATTCACCGCAGGCTCAACTCCTAAGACAGGAATGCCTTTCTGGTGGAAATATTGCAGCAAGTATCCGTCGTTGCTGGCAATTTCAACCACTTTGCTTTGAGCATTAAAGCCAAAACGCTCAACCATCAGATCGCTATAATCGCTAGCATTCTTGAGCAGCGCATCAACATAGGACGAAAAATAAGCGTACTCGGTAAAGATGTCTTGAGGGCTAACAAACTCCTGCAATTGCACCAAAAAACAATTCTCACAAACATAAGTATGGAGTGGATAGAATGGCTCCATCTCGCTTAATTGCTTAGGAGTGATATGGGTTTGGCACAGCGGCGACATCCCCAAATCGACAAACGTATGATGCAGGGGCGAACCACAAAACCGACAACTCGAACTACTCATAAACTTCTGCACCTCACGGCATCAGGACGCTAAATTCACGATCCATCAAGCTTGACATTAATCTGACGAACCGTTGCCCCTATGACGTTAAATTTCGTCTGAAGGATGGCTGAGTCAAGTCTCTACTATCTCTGCATAATTTTCCAGTATTTCTACGTAATCTTTATCCAATTGCCGTCATCTTTACTTAAACAAAATAGAGGTGCAGAATATTCTATTTAAGTGATTGAACAGGCAGTGAAATCAGGAAATCACCCAGTTTGCCGCAGAATTTGAGCCGTTTGATTTCTGTAAGCTCGGCAGAAAAGTCACTCATCTTTGGGATTGCGATCGCGTAAAACTTATGCCGTATCAACACGGAATTTGAAATCGAGTGAAGTTTCGCTACATTAGATAGGCAAGATTGTTCTGAGTCTTCGCGGAATGCCTAGGAGAGACTGTGAAGCAATGTTCAGCTATGTTAGATTGGCTGACCAGGGAGATATCTGAGATTCTGTCAACAGTTACGTGATCGCTTTGAGACTATGAGCTATTCTTCTTCGCCCCGTCGTTCGGTTTTGATTACTCTGAGTAGTATTTTATTGATCTTATTGGTCACGCTTCTGCCGTTTAACTTCACGGCAGAAGGAGTCACATTCAAAAGTGCGATTCGCAGCTTTTTTGAACATGAGAGTGGCTTTAGTGACATTATTGGCAATATTTTTCTGTTCATGCCGTTTGGGTTGGATCTGGCTTACGAATTGCGGCAAAGTCGGATAAAGCCCCGGTCAACGTTTTTTCTCGTCGCAGTGTTAAGCATGGCGCTGTCTCTGAGCGTTGAAACGCTACAAGTCTTTTTGCCGTGGCGTGCCTCCAGTTGGATCGATATTTCGACCAACACAACAGGAGGCGCGATTGGAGTGCTAATTTATTTACTTTGGCAGCGTACTTTTCCCAATGGCGCACGAACGATTGCTAGATGGGTGCGTCCGTGGCTTTCGACACAAGCGCTGACAGGTTTATCTGTTGTATGGCTAATTTCTGCTTCTGGATTGTGTCTGCTGCTGCAACAGGAGTTGAAGATTGGAACCTGGCATTTCCCGCTGGCATTTATGTTCATCTTTTATAGTACTTTTTTTATTCCGCTGGGAATTTTGCTTGCGATGATGACTAGCGTGTTGAAGAATGAACCTAAGGTGTATTTGATGCTGGCAAGCGCAGGAATTGTTGTCCCCGCCATTATGATTGAGGTGCTACTCAGAGGTACTGATTTAAGGAAAGCAAATCTGATTGTTAGTGCGACGATCGCTCTGTTTACCATGCTCGTTGTCCGGGGTCGGTTAGGACATTTGCTGCGCTATTGAGGCAAGGACTGCGGCGTGTAGTTCACCCCGACTGGCAATAATGCCGTGATTCTCAACAAGTTGAGGGGCGATCGCAAAATTGAGCGCACTTCCATTCATATCTGTAACCCGACCGCCTGCTTCTTCAACAATGATTGCACCTGCTGCGTGATCCCAAATATTTTCTCGATAGTCCAGTTTTTCTTTCCAGGGCAATCTCATATAGAGAACGGCGTGACCCAATGCGATCGCGCCATATTTCGCTTGGCTATCCATTTGGAGCGTGGGAGCCGTTAAGCCAACACTTTGAGCAATTGCGCGTTGCCGTTCTGGATCTCCGTGGCTTGTCTCTATACTTTCAACGAGACGGAACGTTGGAGAATCTGAGCCAGAGAGCATTTGAGTTTCTCCAGTTGCGAGTGAAATTCTGCGAGTGCCCTGTTCTCGAATCGCCACGAATAAGCACCCTTCTTCAAATGCAGGACACGCCATTACGCCGACTTTGACTTCGCCTGATTCAATCAGCGCGATCGCAATTGCATACTGCTCTTTCCTTAAAAAGCCTTTAGTGCCATCGATCGGGTCAAGTGTCCAAAATCGTTCTCTCACTTTTCCCTGTCCCAGATCGATCCAATCCAAAATTTGATCAGACGTTGCGTCAGGAATCAACCTTTGTACGGCACGCAATTGACTGACAGATTGGCGCAAGAGTGAAGAAGATTCTTCTGCCACGATCGCATCATTGGGAAATGCTTCGGCGATAGATTTGCAAATGATTGCCTGTGCCCCAAAATCTGCGATCGTCACGGGAGACTGGTCAGGCTTATTTAAACTTGTGAACTTGACGGAGTGCTGCACGTGTTTACACAGAATTGAAGCGCGTTTTGCAGCCGCGATCGCGATGTTTGCCTCGTACATATACTGCATCTTTTTCTCCTGTTCCGTAGTGCTGATCGCTAAACTTCGGAGGTCAAATTGGAGCCTAGCAGAAAATTTACAAAACTCAGCCCTAATTTTCAATTCCTTGTCCGTGACGATACGAGACTCGGAAGGTTAAATCTCAAATCGCTGAAAAAATAGCTCCGTATAAGCTAGGCAAACCCTGAAATCTGGTAAAGACTATACCAGAACCGTAGGATCTCCCAGGATCAACGGTTCCCCCTGTTGTTAGAAGTAATAGAGCGACAAGCAAGCGATATCGACGCGATACGAAATGCTTGTGCTTCTAGAGTTAGCTGCACTTCTTTCATGACTGCCAAAATGAACAACAAATTTTTGACGGGTTTAGCGGTGGCTGCTGCCACGATCGCAGGTACTTTCGCTCAAGCTGCTTCGGCATCTGCTTTCACCTGGAACAATTCTTGGACTCCATCCAAAATTTATAGCCAGTCGGAAGTTGGCTTTGACCACTCCATCTATCAGAAGTACGTTCAGAAAGAGAGCGTTGAAATCCCCAACAGTGGTCAATTTCTCCTCGATCCCGCAAAGCTGTTTCTCAAGTTTGATCACAAGGTCAACATTTCTTTTATCAATGAGGGTGCTGGCTTCCGCAACCAGCTTGCATTTACTTCAACGGGTGCGACTAACGCATCAGGAATGCTCTTCAACGACATCTCCTGTGAAGGCGCGGGCTGCGTTGGGGGCTGGGGCGGAAATGCGCTAAAACTGGGTGATACCGTAAAAATGGGGTCGATCAAAGGCGGGTCACAGTTAGATTTCGGTTTGAAATCAAACGGATTTAACGGTGGGCAGAACATCTTCGGAACCCAGACCAGCATGAATGAAGATGGACTCCAGCACGTTGTAGCTTATGCCATTGGCACTCGCCACATTCTGTTGGGCTTTGAAGATCTCTATGGTGCGAAAGGCGCAACAGGCGGCAAGAATCAAAACTCCGATCGTGACTTCAACGACGTTGTGATGGTGTTGGATGTCGGTGAAAAGAACCTGAGAGTTTTGAAAGGCGAGAAAGTCCCTGAGCCTTCAGTTGTTCTTTCGCTCTTGGGTTTAGGTGCTGCTGGCTTAATCGCGCGTCGTCGTCAGAACAATCAGCCCGAATAAGCTTTTCTAACCCACTCCTATCTGATGCAGGTAGTTCACAAATTCTGATGTGGACTACCTTTTTGTTGGACAATAGAGGACTGAGTTAGAGGCTGAGGCAGTCTACATGAGCGAACATTCCCCCACAAGTCCAGTTCTTCCTGAACTTCGAGAGCATCGCTGGAGTTGGAAAGGCAAGGCGATGACGCTTGCATACGAGGTGATGGGAGAGGGAAAGCCAATTTTGTTACTTCCTGCACTGAGTTCTGTATCCAGTCGAGGGGAAATGCGCGGCTTGGCGGAACAGTTGGCTAGAAGTTATCAGGTTTATACGATCGATTGGATTGGATTTGGAGATTCGTCTCGTCCGGCTGTTCCCTATACTCCAGCACTATATGAGTCCTGTTTGCGAAATTTTGTGCAGGAGATGTTTCCGGAGCCTGTGGTGGTGATTGCGGCAGGTCATGCGGCAGGATATGTGATGGAGTTGGCACAACGACAACCGCCTTGGGACTGGGCGGTGCTGGTCTGTCCAACTTGGCGAGGTCCGCTGCCGACTGCAATGGGCGAACATCGTTGGGCATATCGGATTTTGCAGAAGTTGGTTGGACTGCCACTCATTGGTCAGGTTTTATATTTCTTGAATACGACTCGCGGCTTTTTAGCGATGATGTATCGGCGGCATGTGTTTGCGGATCAGCGCAATATTACGCCAGAGCTAATTCAGCAGAAGCAGAAGCTGACAAAGGTGAAGCGATCGAGATTTGCTTCAGCCGCATTTGTGACGGGGGAACTCGATCGAGCGAAGTCGCGCGAAGATTGGTTGAGTTGGTTTCAGCCGCTGCCGCTGCCCGTCATGATGGTCATCGGCGAGAATATGCCTGCGAAATCTCGCCAAGAAGTAGAAGTGTTAGCTCATTTTTCTGGGGTGCAAGTGTATCGAATGCCTGGATCTTTGGGACTGCACGAAGAATATCCAGAGCAGTTAGCAGCAGGGATTTTAGCGTTTTTAGAGAAGTATCGCTCCAGAAGACGACCGAGAAATCCCCAATTCGATCTGTAGTTTCTCATGGTGCCGAAATGCACTCTCAAATGCTGCCTCTATAAGCGCGATCGCGCGCATTGGCTGACCCATTAAGTTGTGATTTTACAAAAAATCCATTCTTCAAAAACCGCGCTATACTAGGAAAACATCATGGGGCTGTAACGGTTTCGACAGGCTGGCGAACGTTCCATCGAGATGCAGGTCGAGAGGGAGTCCACTCTCGTAAATCTAGGCTCAAAACAATAGATGCAAACAACATCGTACCTTTTGCTCGTAAAACTGCACCTGTTGCAGCATAAAACACCTCTAATCCAGGTTCGAGCGCTTACCGTCTGACACCGTTAAAGATAGTAAGCACAACCCCAACGGTTGCTCTAGATCTTCGCCTTTGGTCGGCGGTCTAGCTAAGACAATACCAAAGCATCCCATTGTCCGGGATAAAGGACAGTTCCCGCTTCGAGGATTAGAGAAGCTAAACCTGTGAACGATTGATAGAGCAAATACCCAGTTTGGACACGGGTTCGACTCCCGTCAGCTCCACTTTTATCAGATTTAATCAGATCGAATAGTAAAGCGGAAAAGATTTTGCGTCTTTCGGGCGGACATAGACTCTTTGATTCGGCACGAGATTTAGCTCATCAAATCGATCGCGGGTCAAATGTGCCGATACGACTTGTCCATCATCTAGCGTCAGTTCTGCTTGAATTTCCCAAC
>JALOOO010000217.1 GCA_025454375.1 Leptolyngbya sp. Prado105
GCTTCCGACAAAGACAGGCGTGCCTTGCGCTGCATCTCTCGCCAATTCCAAATCTTCTAAATTCGGCGGATCACCCGTTGCCCAGCCTGACAGAATCACAGCATCGGCTAAACCCCGCTCGATCGTATCTTGCACGGCCACCGTCAAATTCGTCGAACTCAATGGACGCGCATGTTTGACCAACACATCTGCAAAAATTTTCACATCGCTGCCCAATTCGCGCCGATAGCGCATCAATTCATGAGCGCGACCTTCGATCAATCCTTGATCGGTCGCCATGATGCCCGTCCAGACATTGACGCGAATAAACTGAGCTTGAGTACAAGACGCGATCGCTAAGGCACTTTGGGCATCATTTCTCAACACATTAATCCCGATCGGTAATGCGACCATCTGCATCAAGCGCTGAATGATCACCGTCATTGCGCTGACGACTGCCGGATCAACATGATCTTTGGGAAACGGCGCATCAAAGAAATTCTCTACAATAATGCCGTCTACACCGCCTGCCGCTAATGCTGTCGCTTCTTGTTCAGCGCGATCGATCACGCTCTTCAAACTACCGCCCCAGCGCGGAGAAGTCGGCAGGGGCAGAAGATGAACGACACCAATGATGGGATTTGAAGTTTTGAATATTTGTTTTAAGTCCACAGCGCCCACAAAACCGACTTTCTAAGCAACATCAATATTGAAAATGATAACGCGATTCGGAATGCGAAATCTTAAAATGGGATTTTCAACTCGCGGCGAATCCTATGTTATTGCACTTATCGACCTGGCAAGAAGTTGAAGCGTATTTAGCTCGATCGACCGGAATTATTTTGCCGATCGGTTCAACTGAGCAACATGGACCGACGGGACTGATCGGAACGGATGCGATTTGTGCAGAAGCGATCGCGAAAGGTGTGGGAGAGTCGATCGAGGCTTTGGTCGCACCGACAATCAATGTGGGTATGGCGCTGCATCATACGGCTTTTCCAGGCAGTATCAGTTTGCGACCTAGCACGATGATTTTAGTGATTCGGGATTATGTGACGAGTTTGGCAAAGGCTGGATTTCGCAAATTCTTCTTTATTAACGGACATGGCGGCAATGTTGCGACACTGAAAGCTGCATTCTCAGAGACGTATGATCATCTGTCGAATTTTGGCATCTCGGATGAGGTGCAATGTGGGGTGAGTAATTGGTATATGTGTGGCTCTGTGTATCAGTTGGCAAAGGAATTGTATGGGAGTCAAGAGGGATCTCATGCAACGCCAAGCGAGGTTGCGCTGACGCAGTATGTGTATCCAGATTTTATTAAATCTGCGCCGTTGAGTGAACCTGTGGCGAGGGGGCATCGGATTTATGGCGCGATCGACTTTCGCCGCAATTACCCCGATGGACGCATGGGATCGAACCCCGCATTGGCGACCCCGGAACATGGGAAGCAGTTGTACGAATTAGCAGTAAAAGAAATTCGCGAAGATTACTTAAGTTTTTTGGGGGAATTTGCACAGGGTGATCGAAACCCACGCTGAAAATTGATTGAATCAGGATGCGCTCATTCTGAGAGAAGCTGATTGAGACGATCGAGTAATTCTTCCATCGTCAGAGGCGGAAGAACGATCGTGGCAATCTCTTCGAGTAATGTGGTGTGTTGGGGTTGATGATTGATCACGACGATCGAGAGTTTTTCTTTAAATCGTTTCAGTTCAGAAAGCTGCTCGATCGCGGTTTCATCCAAATCCTCGGCATGAAGCAGTAAGAGATCGATACTTTGTGTGTCTAATTTTTGCAGAACATCTTGCCACGATCGCGCAATCATGCCGCGAAATCCAGCCGTTTGTAGATATTGCATCACCGCTTGCAGCCAGTCTGAGCGCTTATCCGTGACTTCGGTTGCCCGTAGTTTGGAAGATTCGATCGCTAAAACTAAAGGTCGCCACGCAAATCCGGCAGCAACTTGAATCACTTGTAACAATGCAGAAGGTTCAGTAGCGGTTTCAGAAATTGGAGCTAAACAAGGAAAAACGGATAAATTTTGCACCTGATTCGCCGCTTGAGTCGTGGCTGGATCGAGCGTCACTAAAGGCAAGGATGCGAGAAAACTACAGTCTCCGAGGAGTTTTAAATAGCCCATTGGATCTGGCACAGCCGCATCCAGTAACACAATATTGGGCTTCCAAACTTGTGCTAAAAGCTCGGCTTGTTCTAAATCGTCTGCTTCGACGACGCGGTAATTGTGACGGTGAAGCAAGGCGTTGAGATCGACTTCAGAAACTGTTCCTAAGCGGTGAAGTTCTCCATATCGGGTCGGACTGAGCCGCAAAATGACTAAAGTTTGCGGCGAGGATTCGACGATCGCAATTGGGGCTTCAGCCGGAGCCGCTTGAGTGAGCACTTGTTTCAGCGAGTGCTGAAGAATCGGAAATCCTAGAAAACCATCCGCATGATTGCGATAAGCCTGTTCTCGATCGCCCCGTGTTCCCGTCACAATCACTGGAATTTCCCGCGTTTCAGGTTCTGCTTTGAGGAGCGTCAACACATCCCAGCCGGATAAAGTGGGCAGTAATGGATTGAGAAAAACTGCGCAAGGTTGCAGACGACGGGCTTTTTCGACGGCTTCAGTCCCCGATCGAGCAATGACAACTCGGTATCCTAGTTCTGCTAATTGCTCTGATAAAAGCTCGATCGATTTCACAACCGCTTCGACGACTAAGACGAGACGATTCTCAATCAGCGTTGGCGTTCTGAGAATGTTGCTGCGCGGAACGGCAAGACTGGTCGTGCGTTGCGGATGGGTCGGCGGCAGCAACAGGGTAAATTGACTGCCCTGATCTTCTCGCGAAACAAAGGAGACATCGCCTCCATGTAAGCGTGCTAAACGCTGGGTCAGAACCAGTCCTAAGCCTGCGCCTTCAAAGCGACGAGTTAAAGGATTCTCAAGCTGCTGAAATTTTTGGAAAATCAGATGTTGTTTCTCAGCAGGAATGCCAATTCCGGTATCCCAAACGGTAAATGCAACCCAACCCTCCCATCGACTGACTTTTAGCCCGATCTTGCCTGATGGATCGGTGAATTTCAGCGCATTGGAAAGCAGATGCACTAACATCTGACGCAAACGGAGTTCATCGGCGACTAGGGTTTCTAATCCCGGTTCAACTTCTAGGGTAAATTTCGCTAGGTCGGCAGTTGCATTGAGATTGGTGCGCGTCTCAGGTTTTTCTTCTTCGATACAAAGCTGCTGGGCTTGCTCGACTGCACGTTCACAGAGCGCTTTCACATTCACGGCATACAGGGTCAATTCGATTTGTCCTGTTTCGATCCGGGTCAGATCGAGAATGTCATTGACGATCGCCATCAGGTGCCGCCCGCTGCGATGAATCAGTTGGGCATAGCGAATTTGTCGCTCGTTTAAGGTGCCTGAGAGTTGATCTTTCAACAAGCTCGACAAGCCTAAAACTGCGGTCAGGGGTGTTCTCAATTCGTGACTGATGCAGTTTAGAAACTCGTCTTTCAGCCGATTTAACTGCACCAAATCAGCATTTTTCGCCGCTAATTCTCGTGAAAGCTGCTGTTGCTCAGTCACATCTTGAACCAGAACGAGCCATAATTCTTCTTCTGTGCGATCGGTGGTTCGATCGCTTTCGTCAAAGGTCGCGAGATGAAAGGGCTGATGCACATGCTCATCGAGCGGCTCCCGTCCTGAGAGCAGCGCTCCCAGCGGGATTTTTGCAAACTGTAAAATCCGTTCTTGTCCACTCTTTAAAGGACACACACAGATGCAGGTGTTGGGGTCAGACCCGATTTGACATAACTTTGCTATCAGCGGATGGTCAGCATGGCTTTCTTCTAAAACCGATGCGGCATCGCGCTGAACCCAGCCTGGATCAACAAAATCACTCAGTTGCTCTGTCCAATGCTTGTTTTTGGCAATCATTCGACCTGTACTTGTCTGCAACATTAGCGGCAGCGGCAAATGCTCTAAAAACTGCATCAATGTCGTCTTACTTTCGAGTTCGGCGAGAGCTAAATGAGCGGGTGACAATTCTGATTCTAAGGATTTGGCATAGCCCATCTCAGCGATCTGCGCCTGAATCTTCTGCCGCAACCGACTCGGCGCGGAATCAGGTTCGACGGCTACCTCTGTTTTGACCTGTCGCCACAGCGATTCAGAAGAAGGCTTAGCGGTCGATTTTGGCAGCGCGGTGACCCACCATCGCAGATAAAAACTATCAACCAATCCGAGAAATTTTTGCTCTGCATCCACAACTGCCCAATAGCGAACGGGGCTAACAAATTCGATCTGATGTAGAGCGATCGTCTCTGCGATCGTGGGTAACGCTTCGATCACATCTTCTAAAGGAGCATCGGTGTGACGATCGCACAGCAGCAAGCGATGAGCATGAATGATGCCAAGCGGTAGCTGCCGCTCAGTGACTAGCACCAAACGGTCAGACTGATACTGTCCCATCAAGTCAATCGCCTCGCTTAAGGTGGCAGACTGCAAACAAACCGGGACAGGCTCAACAAATTCATGAATCGAGGCTGGATACGTCATCATCACTCTATCCTGTCGATCGGCACTGCGCTGCGCTGCCTTTTGATTTTAGTCGCTACTCAACCGCTGTAAACGGAAATGCCGACGACAAAAGTGCAGTTGAAATAGAATTTAACAAAGACAAGAATAAATACTTCAAACGAAGCGAAAATTCAAAAAGAAATTCAAATGTATAGGTCAGCGTAATTCACGCTCGAATGGAAAAGGTTTATGTAATTATAGTTAACAGTCCGCCAAATTGAAGAATTTGGTGCAGCCCAAGTTAGGAAGTGCGATCAAACCCAAATTTGGTTAGAGCCTAGCCATGCTTCACACTATAAGGCAGTAATTTTTTAAAATATTTAGTCAATACCCTTTTCTTTAGGTTTCAGTTTTGACAGCCCTAGTTCCCTCGATCGTGCATCCTCAACTTTTTATTGGTCTGTATCTCAATGCTCCAGCCCTGACGCGATCGTTGGAGCAGATCTTAGTGAGTCACGATCGCTATACGCTTGAGATTGTCGATTCGATGAGTGGTTTCTTTGAGTTGATTACTCAGCAAAAGCAACAGTTGGACTGCTTGATTTTGCAAGACAGCCCTCAATTGCCTGCTGTAGTCGAGTGGCTTCACACTCAAGCGACATTGCTGCCGACAGTTTTTCTAGAAGCCGAACCCAATGCCTCGCGACCTGCTGACTTTACGTTTTTGTATCATACGGGCGAAGTATGGGCGAAGCTCTCTGATCTTGGGCAAATTGATGAACCGATCGCGCGGGCAATCGAACAATTTTTGAATCTTTCTCCTGTCTGTCAGCTTCCAAACGCCGAGATTCCGCCTGACCTCACTCGCGACTTGACTACCCAAAATTTTCTCATGCTACAACAGCGACGGCTTACCAATAAACTTCGAGAACGGCTTGGATATCTCGGAGTCTATTACAAGCGCAATCCCAAAAGCTATCTCCGACATCTGCCGCCTGCGGAGCAAACCGAACTGCTTGAACAGATCCGCATAGAGTATCGAGTGATCATTTTGAGCTATTTCAATGACGATCGCGAACTCAATCAGCGCATCGATAACTTCGTCAATGTTGCCTTTTTTGCGGATATCTCCGTCGAGCAAATTGTCGAAATCCATATGGAACTGATGGATGAATTTGCTAAGCAGCTAAAACTAGAAGGACGCAGTGAAGAAATCTTGTTGGATTATCGCCTGACGCTAATTGACACGATCGCGCATCTCTGTGAAATGTATCGGCGCTCGATTCCGCGCGAATCTTAACTTAGAATGCGGATTTTGAGCATAATGCTAGTCGTAATCTAAAGAGTGGGAAGCGATCGATTTAACTTTATGAGTCCTTTGAAGAAGACTTACGTCTTAAAACTGTATGTTGCAGGAAATACGCCCAACTCAATTCGGGCGTTAAAAACGTTGAATAACATTCTTGAAAAGGAATTCCAAGGAGTCTACGCGCTGAAAGTTATCGATGTCCTGAAAAATCCGCAGTTAGCCGAGGAAGATAAAATCCTCGCTACTCCAACTTTGGCAAAGATTTTGCCGCCGCCTGTGCGTAAAATTATTGGAGACTTATCCGATCGAGAAAAAGTATTAATCGGCTTAGATCTGCTCTATGAAGAACTGCGGGAAGAAGAACTGGACGCGCAATAATTTCCACTTGAACGGCTTATTTACAGGTTTTGTGGTAAATAAGTGAAGCGTCCAGCAATTTAAGATCTTTTTGATAGTAAGGAGCCTTGCTCCGTTTGTCTGACCCTAACCTTATGACTTCGATTAATCAAACCGAACCCCGTAATCCATCCGAACTTTCTGGCGTGCAAAAGATCCGCACCTTGATTGAAGGCTTTGACGATATTAGTCATGGAGGCTTGCCCGTTGGTCGTACAACGCTTGTCAGCGGTACGTCTGGAACAGGTAAAACCTTACTTGCCGTTCAGTTTATCTATAACGGCATTACTCAATTTGATGAAGCGGGTGTGTTTGTCACGTTTGAAGAATCGCCTGCCGACATTATCAAAAACGCTTATAGTTTTGGCTGGGATCTGCAACAGTTTGTCGATGAAGGCAAGTTGTTTATTTTAGATGCGTCACCTGATCCTGAGGGGCAGGATGTGGTGGGAAATTTTGATCTGTCTGCGTTGATCGAGCGGATTCAATATGCGATTCGCAAGTATAAAGCGCGTCGAGTCTCGATCGATTCGGTGACTGCCGTTTTTCAACAATATGATGCGGCTTCTGTCGTGCGTCGAGAAATTTTTCGCCTGGTTGCTCGGTTGAAACAAGTCGGGGCGACGACGATTATGACGACGGAGCGGGTAGAAGAATATGGACCCGTCGCGCGGTTTGGGGTGGAAGAATTTGTTTCAGATAATGTTGTGATTGTGCGGAATGTGCTTGAAGGAGAGCGACGCAGAAGAACGATCGAGATTTTGAAACTCCGGGGCACGACTCACATGAAGGGGGAGTATCCGTTTACGATTACGAACAACGGTGTGAATATCTTCCCGTTGGGCGCAATGCGCTTGACACAGCGATCGTCGAATGTGCGCGTTTCGTCTGGGGTTAAGAAGCTGGACGAAATGTGTGGGGGCGGTTTTTTCAAAGACTCGATCATTCTGGCAACTGGGGCAACCGGAACGGGCAAGACATTGCTGGTCAGCAAGTTTTTACAAGAAGCGTGTCAGAGAGGCGATCGAGCGATCTTGTTTGCGTATGAGGAGTCGAGAGCGCAATTGTCGAGAAACGCTTATTCTTGGGGAATTGACTTTGAGGATTTGGAGCAGCAAGGTCTGTTAAAGATTATTTGTGCTTATCCTGAATCGGCAGGCTTAGAGGATCACTTGCAGATTATTAAGTCTGAGATTGCGGAATTTAAGCCATCTAGAATTGCGATCGATTCGCTTTCCGCTTTAGCGCGTGGGGTAAGTAATAACGCATTCCGGCAGTTTGTGATTGGCGTAACGGGATTTGCCAAACAAGAAGAGATTACAGGCTTCTTCACGAATACGACGGATCAATTTATGGGGTCTCATTCGATTACGGATTCGCATATTTCGACGATCACCGACACGATTATCATGCTGCAATATGTGGAAATCAGAGGCGAGATGTCGCGTGCGTTGAACGTATTTAAGATGCGTGGTTCTTGGCACGATAAGGGAATTCGAGAATACACGATCAGCGCTCACGGGCCAGAGATCAAGGATTCGTTCCGTAATTTTGAACGAATTATCAGCGGTTCACCGAGTCGGATTGCGGTGGATGAGAAGGTCGATCTGTCTCGGATTACGAAGGGACTGCGATCGGAGGAGAAATAAATAGATGCGGTCGTTTGTTTGAGAAATCCGCGATCGCAGATGCTTTATCTCGTCCAATCTTCGATTTTCAATCCTGGAACTTGAGAAAAATCGCGATAATTTCGGGTAACTAATGTGGCATCTAAGGATAGAGCGATTGCCGCAATCCGCATATCTCTTTGCAGTTTTTGCTTTGATAATGCAGATTGCGCTAAAAGCTTTGCCAACTGCTCAGAAGCAGCGCTCTCGAAATTTAGAACGGAAACCTTCTTACAGAGCAAAACGCTCTTGTAGAACTTGCCATAAACTTGAACGAGTTCTTCTGGACTTTTGGCATTATTAATCCGAACAACCCAACCATTAAAAAGTTCTTGAACGGTCACGATCGAAATTGCAACGTCGGCTCCGTTTGCTGCAACATGCTGGCTGACGGTTGGCTGTCTTTCCAGCAGTAAAGAAGTAATATCTGTATCCAAGAGCCAAAGTGTCACTGCATCGACTCCATATTATCGAGTCCGCGTTCCCGTCTCAATTCTGCGGCAATCTCAGCAAAATCGGCATCTCCTTCGTACATGCCAATAAACTCTAGCCAGGGATTTTCTCGTTCAATCTTAATGTTCATTGGAACTTCAAAGGGGACAACATCTAGCCCTGCTAGATGATCGCGTACCTTTGCTTGTAACTGCTCGATCGCTGCTTCTTTAGTTGCTGCAATGACTTGGTAATTAGGCATCTCAACAATAGATGCGATCGTCTGTCCCGCATCATCTTGCTTAAGCAGCATGTGGAGCATTAAGGTCTGAGTTTGCGAGGTGGATAAAACCATATGACAGTAAGGTGCGAGACTAAATGGATCTTGACACTCCCCGCTCTAAAGAGACGGGGATTCTTGACTCTACGATAGAACTTGCCGAAGCAGGCTTTCGCCAACTCCAGTAGAGGTTCCATCTCCCCA
>JALOOO010000218.1 GCA_025454375.1 Leptolyngbya sp. Prado105
GATTTGATATTGATCGAATTTCGTAAATCTGAGGCTCGATCGCGGTAACGATTGTTAAAACGATCTCATTACGAAAATCCCCATTCCCAATAAAAATATCAATCCCAACAGCCCCGCCAGGGGTTTACGATCGATGCCTGTTCCCCATTCTGGTGCCGTCTCTTCGTAGCTCAAAATCTCCGCCGCATCCAAACTGGCAATCATCCAAATCCAACCTGCATGGAGTCCCCAAGCTAGCCCAATCTGCTGCTGATTTTGATCCTGTGCAACCGCGAGGCACAATACGACACCCATCAACGCCAATCCCGGCAGTTGGGGAATATTCGCGCGCCCTTCCCAGATTAAATGCAATACCGCAAAAATTAAACTTGAAACGATCGCAGCATTCCAAAAGTCAGACGCAAATTCTCCAAAACAAAATCCGCGAAATACCCACTCTTCCGTAAATCCAATCCAAATCCCTAGAAGTAACGTCGGCAAACATACCGAGAGCCATTTTTGCCAATTTTCCAGCCGCCAACGAACCCAGCCGATCGCAGTTTGTACGCCAAAGAGCATCAAAATTCCGATCGCGCCAATGCCTAAGCCGATCGCACTTGAGATCAAAAGATGCAGATTCCACTCCACTCCAAATGTCGGAAAATTACGCTCTTTTAATCGCGAAATCCCCCACAAAACAACTGGCACAATTCCATAAAGTGAAGCCACCAGCGGCAACTTTTGCGACAATTGTAACGGCTCAAATGGCTTCCACTTCACCGCAATTGAAATCGGAATCGCGATCGGCAACCACAATAGGAACCATGCCAAAAAAAAGAATCCTATCTGAATCAGAGGAGCCGCTTGTGAGAAATTCTTAACAAACGAACCCAACTCGATCACGATAGGAAAATTCATCATGCAGCTCAATTGAAATTTATTTAGAAAGCGGACTAAACTTCCTCAGTTCCCTCAACTGCTCCATTTTTACTGGCTTTATCGGCATCCAGTTGAATGAGGTGAATATGCTTGTAACCGAGCTTGATTTCAAACTCATCTCCCGGCTTTAAACCCATCGCTTTTGTATAGGCAGCGCCGATGACAATTTGCCCATTTTGATGCACGCTGACGCGATAAGTTGGTTCGCGTCCACGCCCATCTTTTGTGCCTTCTGGGTCGAGAGGAAGCCCTTTCGCAACCAACAAAGCATCATAGAAATCAGTCAGATTGACACGAGTTTGATTGTTTTTCGTGACCGTATAATAGCCACATCGCTTAGCCGTTTCTCGACGAGGCAGATGGGACAGTTCTTTTACTTTTTGAAGTAATGCCTTCCCTGTTAATGGGGTGGTTGCAGGTTCACTCATCTGCTACAGGATTTCCCTAACGAATTCTGAAATGGTTATTGAGCGTCAATGTTTGAATGTTTGACTTAGTAAAATATATCTCTAAACGCCTAATTTTGAACAGTGACTTAGAATAATTCGCCACAGTACTAATATTTTTGATTAAATTTTGCGATCTCATCCGGATACGCTTCTTGAATTGCATTTTCGCACTTCTTAATCAAGCAGAATCCATGAATCTCAATGTCAGAAAATATTCGTCCTCGAATCAACGAATTTGATCGAAGAGATGAATTTGAATCAGAAGTTTAAGCCCAATTTAAACGGAGTGATCGCTTTTATTTCAGGAGTTTACAGCGATCGTCTCGGTTCAAACAACAGTGTTAAACTATGCTCTGGATCAGCCGTACCCTGAAAGTGTATGCAAGTCGTTTTTAAGATTGTCCGACAGGATCAAAATGCTGCCCCGCGTGTGGAATCGTATCCGCTAGAGGTGGAGCCTGGGAATACGATTCTCGATTGCCTGAATCGAATTAAGTGGGAGCAAGATGGCTCTCTTGCCTATCGAAAAAACTGCCGCAATACGATTTGTGGTAGCTGTTCAATGCGAATTAATGGTCGATCTGCACTGGCTTGCAAGGAAAATGTGGGCAGTGAGGTGGCAAGATTTGCGCCAAATGCCGAGCTTCCAGAAATCACGATCGCGCCGATGGGAAATATGCCCGTGATTAAGGATTTGGTCGTGGATATGTCGGAGTTCTGGACAAATTTGAAGGCGGTTGATCCCTATGTCAGTACGGCATCGCGTCAAATCCCAGAGCGCGAGTTTCTCCAGTCTCCAGAAGAACGCGAAAAGCTCAATCAGACTGGCAATTGCATCTTATGTGGGGCGTGCTACTCCGAATGTAATGCACGTGAGGTGAATCCAGATTTTGTCGGTCCTCATGCTCTGGCAAAAGCCTATCGGATGGTAGAAGATTCGCGCGACGATCGCACTAACGATCGCTTAGCGCAGTACAACTCAATGGCAGGGGTGTGGGGCTGTACGCGCTGTTATTACTGCAATTCGGTCTGCCCGATGGAGGTTGCGCCGATGGATCAGATTGGCAAAATCAAGAATGAGATTTTGGTGGGCAAAACGGGTCAAGAAAATCGATCAATTCGTCACCGTAAGACGTTGATTGATCTAGTGAAACAAGGCGGCTGGATCGACGAACGGCAATTTGGTTTGAAAGTGGTTGCGAATAATTTTCGGGATTTGGGCGGTCTGGCAAGTCTTGCACCGCTCGGGTTACGAATGTTGACAAAGCGCAAACTGCCGATGGGATTTGAGCCATCTGAAGGCGTGAAGACGGTGCGATCGCTGATTGAATCGGTGCAGGCATTTGAGGCACAATCAAGACGTTGAGTTTTCGGAAATGATTGAATGAGTGATCACACCCCTGAGGCGCAAGAAACTGTGGAACCAGACACCGAGAATCAACCTGGATTTGGTTGGACACCTTATGCAGAGTTAATCAATGGGCGATTCGCCATGATTGGATTTGTGGCACTGTTGGTTCTACAATTTGTCACCCGCCAGGATTTTTTCACCTGGCTGGGATTTTAAACCATAAAAAAGGGCGTAAGTTTCACGCCCTTTCTCAATTTCTTCAATTCATGATTACCAGGTATCTTGCCGATTTCCATCGATCGGGCGGTAATCGACATATCCGCCGTCTTCAGGTTGATTGATATCTTCGATCGCAGGATTCCGACGCGGACGGTTAGAATTCTTTGCGGAATTCCGACGTGGCGGACGGCTCTCAAACTCTTCTCTCGGCTCATCAACCGACTCACGACGAGGATTGCGACGACTGGAAGGTCCAAGCCGAGGCTCGCTAGGGCGCTCTCGCACTGGGCGATCGTACTCTTCTTCTCGCTCAGGACGACGACGACGACCTTCTCGAAGTTGATCCCGCCCATCGCGCTGATCAAATCTGACGGTGTAAGGCTCTTCTTCAAACTCAGCCCGATATTGAGAGCTAACTGGACGCTCTTCATCGACGATCGGCGTTGCGCGTTTTGCTTGCTCGGTCGAGATCTGACGCAACCGCAAATTCTCAAGCACAAAATAGATCACAGCACCTGTCAGCAAGATTTGACCAAACTGCATGACCGGATCGAACCGCCAGCCCTGAAAGACCAGGATCATCCCACACAGGAGTCCAACTGCTGAAAAGAAAATATCGCTGTCACGAGCCAACTGCGGGCGAAACGATCGCACAGCATAAAGGGAAGCCCCACCAACTGCTAAGGCGATCCCAGAGATACTTGCCAAATTAAACTGAAAATTAACCATGTCCGGTCTCCAAGGATAGTCCTATGTTAGCGGCTTCTCTCGCAATTCTCCACGAAAATCTACATTTAGAATAGGCAAAAACCTCAGTCTGTTCGCAAGCGTTCAGGCTCTGAGGTTTGATTCTAATATAACTGCTTAAGTTCAGCTAACCAGAGTTTCTGATTAGTTGCGTTGAATTTTGTCTTTTTGGCTAACGAAAATCAAAAAGGCAGTTGCTGGAACGACGACGATTACGAGTCCTGCAACTAAGCTCAACAGAAAATTCATTAAAGAAGGGGTCATAGGTCTTTCCAGTCCTTATCGACAACGCGCATCATAATTTTAATAGTTTGTCATGTATTTGTATAGCGAAGACTTGAGAAGTCTTACGGTTTCACTTCAAGTTTCTGGCTCAAATACAATGCTGGGGTCGATTCTCGATAGAATGAAGTTAAGTTACAAAGCTTAAGAACTGGGGATTCGGACTTATGGATACTTCCACGATCGCGTTAACTGCTCTCAGTATTTTGCTGGGTGCGATGACTTTCCTATTTATTGTCAGAATCATTTTGACCTGGTATCCCCAAGTAGAATTGCAGAAATTTCCATTTAATATTGCAGCGATTCCGACAGAGCCGTTTTTGGCGCTAACTCGCAAGGTGATTCAACCTTTGGGTGGAGTAGATATCACGCCGATTATTTGGGTTGGAATTTTTAGTCTTTTGAGAGAGATGCTGCTGGGGCAACAAGGGATTTTGACCATGATCTTCTAGGCTGGAAGCAATCTTCTCTGTTTGATAACACACTTGAGTGAAGACTCGATCGCAGTTCTCACGTAATTGCAGAACTGCGATCAACTCGTTTAAAATCGGCAACTGCAACCTCTAAGAGACACGCGGCTTGAGCGGAATTCCAAGACGGCGTTCAAGCTCTGTTTGCGGCTCGAAGTCTGAAGGAGCAACAGGTTCCGCTTCAGTTGCGGGCGGCTCTACTTTCTCGACAACGGGCGGCTCCGTAGGTTTAGGAACCGCTTGGCGGAGTTTTTCTAAGGGACTCAGTTTTGGTTCTGGCTTGAAGTCTTCAGCAGGTTTAGATGTTTCCACGATTGGCGTTTCACGCTCAGGAACCGGAGTTTCAGGAGCGATCGTGGGTTTCACTTCAGGACGCTTGAACCGTTCAAATGGATTAACCTTCGGCGTTGCTTTCACCTCTGGAGCAGGCATGATTTCAACAGGCTGTGCGTCTTCGATCGGAACTTCTTCGACGGGCGCGGGTTCCTCGACTGGAGCAGGTTTTACTTCAGGGCGCTTAAAGCGATCGAAGAAATTTGATTTTGGTTTCTCTGGAACTGCGGGTGCAGGAGTCACTTCAATCTCTTCTGGCTCTGCCTCGACGCTCGGCGACTCCTTGACTTCTGGAGCAGGTTCCTCGACTGGAGCAGGTTTTACTTCAGGGCGCTTAAAGCGATCGAAGAAACTTGACTTCGGCGTTGCTTTCACCTCTGGAGCCGGGAGAATCTCAACTGATTCAGGCATTGTCTCGGCGTTCGGCGACTCAATCTCTGGAACTTCTGCTGGAGTCGGAACAATCGGCACGATCGGGGGTTTAGCCCGATTAAAGAATCCACCCGGAGCAGGCTTCACTGGGGGAGCTTCGATCGGCGTTAAGATTTCGGGTTCTTCTGTTGTTTCTTCTGGCTCTGTGACGGCTTCGGGCGCAGGACTGGCAGGAGGAACCACAGGCGCTTCGGGACGCTTAAAGCGGTTAAAGAATCCACCGGGCTTTTCTGGAGCCTTTGAAGCTTCAGGAGCAACCATTACGGGTTCTTCGGGTCTAGAAATCTCTGGCTCAGACAATTCTGGCTCGACAACAGCAGGAGTCTCAATTGCGGGTTGAGGAGATTCGATCGAGGGTTCAGATTTCGGAGTCTCGGATCGTTTGAAACGGTTGAAAAATCCACCCTTCGGCTTTGGAGCGTCTTCTTTGGGTGCTTCAGCAGGTTTCGGAGTTTCCTCAGTCGGTTGCGAGAATTCTGGCGCAGTGGGCGCAGGGACAACAACAGTCGGCGGAACCACTGGAGTCGGTTCTGGTGCTGGAACTAGTTCGGGAGGTTTGACAGCAGGCTGATAGTCTGGATCAACGATCGACACTGCTTCACGAAACGGAATCTCGCCTCGAACTAATCTCGATAGCGTATCTTTACCATTTGGCTCATAGTTAAATACACGCGCCGCATTGTTGTAAACATTGGAAACCGGATTGCCTTTCTCGTCGATATATTCGAGTTGAACCCAGTTTTTACCCGGTTTGAACCCTTGGAGATAGATCGGCTGCCAGCGATCGAGCGTAAAACTATCGCCGTTGACCGTTACCTTTACTTTCCAGTCGGCTACGTCTTCTTCGTCTTGAGCAATCAGATGTAACGGGGCATTCGTTAAATAGAAATCTAATAAAATCGGCTCCGCACCGTAAGTCGCTTGAGGTCGGCTGTAGGTCAGAAGCGGTAATTTCGGATCAGGATTATTCGTCGGTGTTTTGGTAAAGACATGAAAGGTCGTCTGAGCAAACGCGCCATCATTCTTAAAGCTCTCATGCCAAGGGCGACCTGCAAAAGCTCGAATCGTATGCGTTCCAGCGGCTAAATCCTTAAAGACAACGGGCTGACTCACATCGTAAACCGCTTGGTAAGGCTGATCATCGAGAAACACATGCAAATGCGATCCCAGCCCTAGCTTTTCGTCCTTACGGAGCGGCAAATCTTTGACATTGAACTTGAGTGAAACCGTATTGTCTTGCAGCACCTCATTTTGACGAGGAGAGACGATCGACACTTGCGGCTGGTATTTGTCCATCAAGTCGTGCAACTGCTGAATCACTTCAGGCGGTGACACTTCTGAAATCTTTCCAGCCAGCTTAGAAGCAGCAAATGCTGGAGCCGCTGCCAAATTTAACAGCATTGCTAAGACTAATGAGACTGAAAGAGTTTTAGCCGTCTCGCGCCCAACTCGCATGATCCCTAACACCAGTACTCTCCTAACGTCACGCTTTCCCTTCGGAACTATAGCGGAAAATCTGGCGGATCAGAACGGGCTTGTGATGAATCTCCATGCGATGACGATCAAACATCTCAATCAGCCCTTCTTGCTGCCATCAAGTAAATTGGGATTGCGGAGAATAAAGCGCTACTCTACTTGCTATTTCAAGCATATCTAACTAAAAAACCGGAAGAACCTTTCAGCCCTTCCGGTTTCTATATTAAAAAACTAGAATCCTAGTACGTTTCAACGTGCCAGCGTCCTGCTTTTTTCATGGCGCTGCGGAACTCTTTCCACTCTACGCCTTCTTTTGCAGCCTCAGCCCCGAGAGCGGCATCAATGCCATCTTCCATGCCCTTCAGACCGCAAATGTAGGTGTGAGTCTTCTCATCCTTCATCATTTGGTACAGTTCAGCCGCGTTTTCAGCCACCCGGTCTTGAATGTACATTCTGCCGCCATCCTTATTCTTCTGCTCACGGCTAATTGCAGTCGTCAAGCGGAAATTATTCGGATACTTCGTCGCCATCTCTTCAAGTTCTTCCTTGTAGAGAATATTGGCGGTCATGGGAATCCCAAAGATCAACCAAGAGAAGCCATTGAACTGATAATCAGGATTCGCTGCTCTCTCGTTATCTTTGAACTGCCGCCACAGGTATGCCCGCATCGGCGCAATCCCGGTTCCGGTTGCCATCATGATCACATTGCGATCGGTCTCTTCCGGCAAGAGCATTTCTTTTCCGGTTGGACCTGTGATCTTCACATCTGCACCTGGTTCGAGGTGACAGAGATATGTTGAACAAACTCCATAAACGGTTTCGCCCGTTTCTGGATGCTTATATTCAAGCTGACGGACGCAGAGAGATACGGTCTTATCATCCACATCGTCTCCGTGACGAGTCGATGCGATCGAATACAGTCTCAGCTTCTCTGGCTTCCCATTCTTGTCCAGTCCAGGAGGAATAATCCCGATACTTTGACCTTCAACGTAAGTCAGATCTCCGGCTGAGATATCGAATTTGATATGACGCACGGTTCCAATTCCGCCCTCGCCCACCAATTCATCGTTGGAAATACATTTCCCGATAAAAGGGCTGTTTGGCTTGTAAATGTTAACTGGAACATCGGCATGTTTTTTAGCCTTGGCTTGTGTCATCGGCTTAGATCCTGTTGAGCTGCTCGCAGTAGCATTTTCCTGCGCAAATGCAGGTGCATTCTGTTCAACAGTAACGTTTCCTGAGCCAGAGCCGTTTGCTTCTAAAGGCTGAATGCTTACAATCTTGCCTCCCAAACGGGTCATTCGCTGCATGAATTCATTCATGCGATTGTAAGGGACATTAACAAAAGTACTGCCACTTTGCCGAATTTCGTAGTCGCGGTTGTCGGTCGCATCGGTCTGACGCAAACCAATCACCTCATACCGAAAAACTCGGTTGTTCGCAGCACCCAATGCGCTGGAATAATACATCGCTCTGTTGTTTCTCCGACCTAACTGAACTTAAAACTGCGCCGCAAGTTGCTCGTTTAATAAATATGCAACGTTTAGGGATCGATCGCAAATTTACTCAATCGATTTTCTTGTCTCAAGAAGCCAAAATAACCTCCGTTCTTACTTTACAGAGGGTTTTGGGGGATCGATCAGGTCAATTGTGAAGCTGAAATTAAAATGTCCAACGCGATTGCAATTCTTCTGTTTTCATTCTCGCTTTGAGGCGATAGGCTCGTCAGTACAAGTGTATTTTCGCCTTAATAATTTTTTTAGCTCTTGTACGTGGGATCGCGATTTGGTAGAATCCCCTTAGCTGATAGTACTAAATACTTACGCTATATCTTAAGCCTTGACTTGCGGCAGGGTGTTTTTTTGCGGCGATTGTTTCGTGCAGCAAAATTCTGTGGCTTGTGCAGGCTCAAGCGATCGATAATTTTGTCGATCGAATATGCAAGCGAATTTCGATACAGTCCAGACTCTCCTGGCTGACCCAAAAAACGTCGTTGACTTTTTGTTTTTAGAGGAAACTTATGACCAGTAAGCCAGACCGCGTGGTTCTGATTGGCGTTGCCGGAGACTCCGGGTGCGGTACTGCCTGGACGATTACCACAGTCTGGATCGGAAACAACGCAAGGAAACGGGCATCACTGCACTCAATCCAAAGGCAAACAATTTTGACCTGATGGCGGAGCAAATCAAAGCGCTCAAGAGCGGTGAAACGATCGATAAGCCGATTTATAACCACGAAACCGGAGAGATTGATCCCCCTGAGAAAATCGAACCCAATCACATCATCGTGATCGAAGGCTTGCATCCGTTGTATGACAAGCGTGTGCGCGATTTGATCGATTTCAGCGTCTATCTTGACATTAGCGATGAGGTCAAAATCGCCTGGAAAATTCAACGCGATATGGCTGAGCGGGGTCATAGCTACGAAGATGTGTTGGCGCAAATTAACTCGCGCAAACCTGACTTTGATGCCTATATCGATCCCCAGAAAGAGTTTGCGGATGTTGTGATTCAGGTCTTGCCCACTCAGTTGATCAAGAACGATCAAGAACGGAAAGTTCTGCGCGTTCAAATGATTCAGCGCGATGGCATCGACGGGTATGACCCGGTTTATCTGTTTGATGAGGGTTCCACGATCGATTGGACTCCTTGCGGACGGAAACTCACCTGCTCGTATCCCGGCATCAAGATGCACTATGGTCCTGATGTGTACTACAAGCATGGCGTTTCGGTACTTGAAGTGGATGGTCAATTCGACAAACTCGAAGAAGTCATTTACATTGAGCAGCATTTGAGTAAAACTTCTGCAAGGTACAACGGGGAAGTGACCGAGTTGTTACTGCAACACCGGGAGTACCCTGGCTCTAATAATGGAACGGGCTTGTTCCAGGTATTGACGGGTCTGAAGATGCGGGCAACCTACGAGCGGTTGACGAACTCAGTCAGTGCCGCGAAAGTTCCTGCAAATGTCTAGAGCCATTTAAACTCAGTTTGAAGGGTCGCCGCAGTTGAGGCGACCCTTTACTTTTGGATAGATTACTTTTGGATAGATTACTTTTGGATAGAAAGTTGGATAGAAAGTCTCTTCAATCCGGCAAAACTGCCTCTGCAAGCTCTAGCGGCAGCCCCACCAAAGACTTCACCCGCAACTCTTGATAAAACTCATCCTGCGCCAATTCCACCTTTGACTGCGCCGATAGCAACA
This sequence comes from Leptolyngbya sp. Prado105, assembly GCA_025454375.1. Classification (GTDB taxonomy): domain Bacteria; phylum Cyanobacteriota; class Cyanobacteriia; order Leptolyngbyales; family Leptolyngbyaceae; genus Leptolyngbya. The sequence continues at coordinate 9,882 of JALOOO010000218.1, forward strand.
GCAACGCCCAAAACACTCCCACCCGCTCATGATTTTCCGAATGACGCGGATCGAGCTTATTATTGCGTTCCTGAACCGCGACCCAAAATTCTAGCACCAGTTCAAAATCAATCCAGTCCCTCCCGTGCGAGACTTCTGACCAATGCTGCGCAAAAAATTCCTCGATCGCGACTGCCATTTCTGACAGGTTCTCTTCGTGCGCCAGTGCCGCGATCGTTTTAACAGCTTCTGATCTGGGGATCTTCAGTCGTTTCGTCCGCTTGCGAGGTTCGTTTTCCTCAAGCGCCACTGCAATAATTTGCAGTTGTTCAATTAATTCAGTTAAGGTCACCCGTCGTCGTTGGGGAGGTTGAGCGACCGCGCGACGACGAAGCTGACGTTCTAGATTTAAGGGCAGCACCGTTTGAGCGATCGCCATTTCATCAAAAAATTCTTCTTCAGGAAACCCAGTGATTTCAGGTTGGATCTCCACCTGGGCGAGCGTATTCGCCTTCAGCAGCAGCAACATCGAGGCATAGAGAAACGCCTGCCCCGATTGCGAAAGATTTGCTTCATAAAGTTCTCGCCCAGTTGCCGGGGCAAGCTCACTGAGAAAGCGATCGATGACATCGATCACTTTCACATCCCAGGGATCGATCTCACCACGTTCAGCGAGATCAATTAAGAGCGAGATCGCGTCTTGAGCGAGAGAAACTGCCATAAAGTAGCTTGGTTAGCGGATCTTGACCCGTGCAAAATAGACAGCAGCCAGAAAAATCAAGGCTAGTAGCGTCAATGGTACACAAAAACTCCACAGACGGCTTCCCAAAAGATTAATCTGACTACTTGAATTTGTCACGTCGATCGGCATTTTTCCCAAAATTTACTGAGCGTAGACCTCTGCATCTTGAACATTCGATGCCGCAGGGAGGAGACGCTGTTGTTCTTCGAGTTCAGCTTTATAGCGCTCAAGATTGTCTTCGAGTTCGTGAATCCGCTCATCGCGAACCGTAACTTCTTTGCCGATTTCCACCGTGTGTTGAACCTGCGACCACACACTAAATACCCAAGCTAAAACCGCACCAATCCCGGCTGAAATAATCAGTTCAACCGATAAGGGGGCTTGAAACTGAATATTTTTGACAATGTGAATTACAGCAGGCTCAGTATTTTCGATTCCAAATAGCACTAATGCTAAGCAGATTACAAAAATGATTACAAAATTTACTTGTCTCATCGTTTGATTCTCCGAATCACGCCGTTAGTTTAGCAAGATTCAGAAAAAACAGATTTGAAGAAATCCTAAGCAAAAGGGCTTTCACCCGCTGTAACCTCCGCAGACCTCAACTCGAAGGCATTTCTGTTTCAGAGACGATCGGAGAATTCATCTGAATAATTGTATCGATCGTGCCTTTGATCGTGCCCGCGATCGGCACTGCCACGATAATCCCCAACACTCCCGCAATTTGCAGTCCAATCAGCAAAGCAATAAAAATCCACAGCGGATTCAATCCGGTAAAGTCGCCCATAATTTTCGGGGCAAGCAGGTTATCTCGAATCTGCTGAAGAATAATCGCCGCGATCGCGACTTGAAATGCCAACCAGCCACTCTGAAAGGCAACCAGTAACGTCACCAGCCCAATGCCTAGCGTTGCGCCAATGAATGGAATGATTTCTGAAACGCCAATAATCAGCGCAAACACTAACGTAAAAGGAACCTTCAACGCGGTAAACACAGGAATCACCGCTAACGCCATAAATAGCGCCAGAACAATTTGGCTCAAGAAAAAGTTATGAAAATTCGTTCTCAGCGATCGACTCAGCGGCACCGAAAACTTCGTCGGAACCAAATTCAATACCCCATTCCAAAGCTGCCCGCCGTAGAGCAACATATAGAACGCCAGCACAATCACCAGAATTGTATCGACTAAGCCCGTCACCGTCCCCAATGCCAGCCCCAAAGCCTGCGGCGCAATATTTTGAATCTGATTCTCAATCTGCATACTGAATCGAACCCCGAATGCTTTGAGATCGATCGGATAGTTTCGCGCCTTTGCCCAATTGTCCCAAAACTCTAAATTCAATCGACTCGACTCTAACCAGCCTGGAATTTTGCTCAAAAGCTGCGTCGTCTGCGTCAGCAAAAGCGGCATCAACGTCGTCGCTAAAATTGCCAACACCGTAATCGCCAGCACGCTCACAATCACGATCGCCCCTTGCCGCTTCACCCGAATCTTTTCCAATGCCTTCACCGGATAATCGAGCAAAAATGCCAAAATTGCCGCGATCGTCAACACGGTAAACAGATGATCAAAATACGACACCAACAATCCAAGCAAATAGACATTCAGCGCCAGGATTGGACCACTTAGTCCAATCATCAACCATCGCTGCCAATCCTGAGAACGACGCGCCATATTGTCCTAACTCGCACTTGCGGGGTGTTGTTTTTTGAAAAAGCTGCCTGCGGCGACAATCACAAAAATCAAAGCGGTTCCAATCCCTAATGGATTCGGCATCCAGAATGCGGTTTCAATATGATTTTGCTGCCCCGGTTGTAGCGTCCAAACTAATTGCTTTCCAGTCCGACGGGGCGCACCTATGTTT
>JALOOO010000219.1 GCA_025454375.1 Leptolyngbya sp. Prado105
GAGTTTTGACTAATTCAAAAATTGCGCCATCTGTGGAGTCTTGTAGAATTTGCAAACCACTGTAGATAGCGGAAAACCGAATTTAGTCAAAACTCCAGAAAATAAAAAGCCTCCAACTTCTGGAGGCTTTATCAATGGAGTTCACCGCACGAATTGGAATTTGCCATTCCAAACTTGTCTAAAATTCGCGTTTCAATAGCCACACACCTGTCAGCAGCTTGCAAGATTCGAGCAGCCAATAGCCGACATGAAGCTGATTCATCCCGCTCGGAACATGTGCCGGAGCAAACAGATTCAGATTCAAGCCGAGCGAACTCATCTGAGGAGACAGGAAATAGGTGCAAATCAACGCGATCGCAAATAAAATTCCAGCCAGCGTGATTGAAACTGGAGTCTTTTCAGACTGTTGCTGCACAAGAATTCCAGTTAAAACAACAGCAGCACAAAGCAATTCTAAGCGATTAAAAATCCAGAAGATTCCATATCCAGCCGTTGCAAAGTCCGGTTGAGACATCATCCCCGCCGCAAATAGACTTGGCATAATCACAAAGTCCAGCAACAGGCTACTGCTGAGCCAAAATGCCAATACGAGACTCAAAACTCTGCGCCAATTTACAAAATTGAAATCGGCTTTTGAAGCGACAGCCATAACTCAGACCTATGCTCGAATTACTCTACGTTCAGGCTAGCAAATCTCACTTTAGACAGGCGATTTGAGATAAGAAACTTAGCAAAGAAATTCAAAGCAAAAATAGAGGATCTAGCCGTTAAAACTAGATCCTCTATTCAGGTAATCGAACATAAAAATACAAATCGAAACAGATCGGAACCCTGCAACTTCCATCTTGAGAGATGCAACTTCCTCCTTGATTGAAACAGTACAAACTCAATAGGCTACGTATCTTGTAAAAACAGCAAGATATCGAGTTGCAGGTGCTTTGAGGCGAAAACACAGAACTCAAAGCAAGGGTGTGGAGATTGAGGAGAAATATCTCTCTGTGTTCTGCATTTAAATTAGCATTCCTCCTCTGACTTCGCGAGTGGTTTTAATAGTTAAGCATCGAAGTTAATACAAGTTAATCCTCTCTTAAACTTTGGTTTAAAAAGTGATCAAGCTAGACTAGAATCATTGCTCTAAATCGATTTATGAACCGCGAATTTGCTGCAATTGCTTTAAGTCTTTTTGGTTTGACTTTGCCTGCTCAAGCTGTGCAAGTTCGAGGCACGACTTACTTTGTTTCTCCACCCCGACTCGTCAGCGCTTCCACTAGCCACAATCAAGTTTATGCTTGGGGTGCAACTTACTCCTTTACGTTAGAGGTTCCAGAAAATTCAGGGGAGCCGCTTCAACGAGTAACGATCGCTCAAGATGAAGGAGTCGATCGCGTTCGATTTAAGTTACTAGATACCCGAGCGTTTAATGGCGATCGCCGATCGAGAACTCAATTGAGCCTGGGTGAAGTCACGCTTGACGAAAAAACCAAAGCGGTAACGGTGAACTTCAATCCGCCGATTCCACCTGGACAACGAGTGACGATCTCACTGGCTCCTGAGCGCAATCCAGCTTATGGCGGCATTTATCTGTTTGGAGTCACAGCATTTCCAACCGGAGAACCTGCTTACGGACAATTTCTCGGCTTTGGACGCATTTCAATTTACGAGAATAACTTCAGTCCTTTCTTCTTTCGACCTCGATTTCGGCATTAGCGGATCAGTCATTGGGTTGAGTTCGCTCCGCAACGTTTAGTGCCACTTTGAGAACAGGAACAGATTTGAACAAAGTCAATAGGGGACTCGTCATACTAAAAGTGTGAGAGTCCCCAGGAGTGAACCCATCATGCAAGCTTCTCTACGTTGGTCAATTTTTCCCACCACGATCGCTGCCGTCTTTGCTATGGCAGGTCTCGCTGCGAGTCAACAAATTGTTTCAGTCGCACCAAATGCACAACCGATTACCCTCAATGGGACATCCGGAGGTGACAAAAAGGATTCGAGTTGTGCTGGTTTTATCAGCGATCGTCCAAATCATACGATTCAAGTGGCTGCCGATAGTAATCTCAAATTCACGCTACAGGGCAGCGGCGAACCGACTTTACTGATTACAGGGGCACAAGGACAGAGTTTCTGTGTGCAAGCTGATCGATTGTCCGAAGGCAAAGTTGAGATTCCAGGACGCTGGACGCGAGGAAGTTACTCTGTTTTTATAGGAGACAAAGGGCGGGCGCGCAATCCCTACACTTTGTCGATCACTTCCCAATAGAGACAAGTTTGATGACCCCTCAAACGTTGGATCACCAAAATGCTGAAAACCTGCTATCGACCTTAGCTCGATAGCAGGTTTTTTACGAAATACTGCTTTGACGATCAGAGTCCCGTCCTAATTGATTCACGATCGCAATCAAATCCTGCACTGCTGTCTCTTTTTTACAGAACGCATCGACTTTTGCAGTCTGCAACATAACCTCAGTCTGAGGATCTTCTAGAGAGGAATATGCCAAGATCTTAATTTGCGGATGCACACTTTTGATCTGAGTCGAGGCACTTAGCCCATCCATCACAGGCATTTGTAAATCCAGAACGATCACATCTGGGCAATGCCGATCCGCCATCTCGACAGCTTCTCGTCCATTGCTCGCTAAGCCCACTAACTCAATTCCAGCTTGGCGCTGCATCGCCAACTTCAAGCTAAACCGAGTCAATTCATGATCATCGACAATTAAGACACGCAACACTTTGCACTCACAAGACAGCATTTGCACAACCGAACATATAATTCAAGTGTTAAAGACGAGTGTAGCGAGAGGAACACTCTGAAGTCCTCTACCGTAAGGATTAATCAACTGGGTGATTTTGGAGATTAAAGTTTGAATCGGAGAAAACTGGAGCAGAAAAAATCAGCGATCCCTTTACTAAATTCAGAATTTAGACGAAGAATCGCTGATAGCAACCGACAGACTTCAAAAATTTGCACCAAATTGGAACTTTAGATTCTGAATTCAGAGTTCAAAATGATCTACATCCAATCTTTCAGCAGAGCTTGACGACGAGGGTGACGCAGCTTTCTCATCGCTTTTGCCTGGATTTGGCGCACACGTTCGCGGGACAGATCGTAAATTTGACCGATTTCACTCAATGTATAGTGCTGACCATCGGTTAACCCAAAGCGCAATTTGATAATTTCGCGTTCGCGATCGCTTAGATGATCCAGAACAGAGTTGAGACGATCGACGAGTAACTTGTGATCCAAATTATCATTCGGTGCAACATTATCTGCATCTTCGATCAGTTGCATTAATTCGGTATCTTCGTCGCGACCCACCCAGGCATGAAGCGATAAAGTGCGCTGGCTCACATCGAGAACCTGCTCTAATTTATCTTCTTCCATATCAAGTGCGCCCGCTAACTCTTGCTTCGTCGGCTTGCGACCCAGTTCTTGCGATAGGATTTGACGAACTTTACGCACTTGATTGAGCTTCTCAACCATGTGGACAGGGAGACGAACCGTTCTAGATTGAGACGCGATCGCACGGGTAATCCCCTGACGAATCCACCAATACGCATAGGTTGAGAACTTATAGCCGCGTTCGTAATCGAACTTTTCAGCCGCTCTCATTAAGCCCATAGCTCCTTCTTGAATCAGATCTAAGAAAGGAACGCCTCGATTGAGATATTTTTTCGCGATCGACACAACTAAGCGCAAATTTGCCCGCACTAACCTTCGCTTAGCTCGTTCTCCGACGACTCCACCTTTTGCAATTTCTCTAGCCAGTTCAATCTCTTGTGCCTGAGTCAGAAGGGGATAGCGTGCCATCTCTCTCAGAAACATGCCAACCGAGTCATCTGATAGACCTAAATATTCGCTCGTTTTACCACGCAGCGATTTTGCTAAAGCTTCAGGCGAAAGATCTTCATTTTCGAGAGATTCGAGATCGGAAAGATCGATATCGCCCTCAGTTACAACTGAGTCAACCGGAAAAGAGTCAGTGGGTAATTTAGTTGCCATTGTCAGGTTACGCAGGGTCTTTAATTTTTTTTGGAAAGTCATCTCCAACTGCAACCTACTGTAATCGAAATGTTTGAGTTTGTTTCATCAGATCAACGCTCTTTTGATTGTTTTTTATGCGATTTATCAAGCATTAGTTTATGAATTGAAATCAATGCGTTTTTTTGCTGAATTTCAGTAGCTCTACGGAAGAAACAATACGGTGGAAAGGCGTTATAGTAGTCGGTTTTTGCTTAAGTAACTAACTAGAATTTTCACTGAGTTGCACATTTAGATTAACTCATTCTAGGAATTAGATCCGGGAAATTGCAGTGGTTTTTTAAAGAGATTTAGAATCGGGATCTCTTCTCCGAAATATTGCGGAGATTGCTAAGAAAACTTGATCGATTCAACAGAAATTCGAGTGCAAGTGTTGCTATAGCGTAGCTTAGACTACAAGAAATGATTGACTAAATTTAAGAGTTCAAGACTAAAGTCGAGAAGTTTGAATTTTAGATTTTAGATCTTAGATTGAAATTAAAGAAGCGCGTCCTAAATGGCATTTAGGACGCGCTTTTCAACTTAATAGACTTTGTTTAGGGACGATCGCTCAGTTTCCAAGTTACTCCCGAAATCAGGTTTGTAAGAATGTGCGCCACGATCGGAACGAATAAATTTCCCGTCCAAACGGCACTCATTCCTAACGCAATTCCAACCAGAGATGCCCAGACCACATAAGACCATTGTTTGAGATTGCTCATATGTAAGACTCCAAAACAGAGACTTGAGAGCAAAACGCCCAGAAAATCTAAGCCGAACTCTGGCAACATGACTCCACGAAAGAGGAGTTCTTCGCTCAGACCAGGAAGGAGTCCGAGCCAGAGCAGGTCAGGAACGAGGAGCGGTTTGAGAACCATGCTGAGATATTGATCGGCGCTTCTGCGATATTCGCCCCAAATCCGGTAGACAACTGCACTCGCGATCGAGATACCACTGCCTAGTCCCAGTCCTTGCAGTAAAGCTTGAACTGAGAACCGCACAGACAACATCGGTAGCTGACTAAAATGCAGCCAAACTTTAGAAATAACTAATAGAACAACTGCTGTCACACCCATTGCAATTAAAACTTGGGTACGAGTCAGCGGCTGCATTTCCGGTGTATCAGGAATTTGTTCTGCCACAGTAATTTTAAGTTGCTTGATTAAGGCTCACAGTATAACTCAAGCGCTAAAAGGGCGACTAGAGGCTACATCCCCGCAACTTGCGATCCCCAGTTTTGATCGTCTAGTACCTTGAGTGACGTAATCTTTGAACTCAGTGCAGTAGGATTGATCCCCGCTCGATCGCAGATTAAAATCCCGATCGCTTCCAAATAAGATTTAACAATCGTCGCTCGAATTCCTAAAGCTTGAGGTGGCACATTTAAATGAGTGTGATTGTCTTCGACTGCAATAATCCGGGTGTGCGTCTCGGCGAGATGCAGAATGGCACTCCCTCCACAGGCAGAGGCAGGAATGACTAAAGCATTCATCTGATCTGCCCAGATTGCTTGAGCATTGGAAAATTCTGTAAATCGAGGCGCACGACTCAATCCAACTAGAACACAGGGCAGAAAGGTATGTCCGAGTTCTTCCGCCGCCGATCGTGGAGAGAGGTCTGGATCAAGCGGCAAAGGAGCTAAAGCCGGGGCATGAGCGCAGGGGACACGAAAGGCTCGTACAATTAGATGGCTAATGATTGCTTCTGCACCCGATAAGAGATCCACACCTTGCCCATGTCTATAGTTCTGTAAGGCTTCACTGCCCGGATCATCAGGAAATCTTGCGACAACCGCGATCGCAGTTGCCCCAGCTTGAATCAATTTTTCTGCGGATCTAAGCAAACTATCAGGATGCTCGATCGTGCCCCAAGTCGCCCCAGATTTGGCAGTTCTCAATGCAACATTTAAGGGCTGGTCGGTTTCAACATAATCCAGGATGTGGAGTCCTAAAGTGGCTCGCGCTGCATCTGCAACCTGTAAATGACGCAGTTTTAGATCTCGCTCGATCGCTTGATCTAGTATCAAGCCAATTTGATGCGATCGAGTGGGAACCAGACCCCAACGCCCAGCAGCAAATTGATCTAAACCGTAGCCCTCCACATAGAGAGCATTCGGCAGATTCCAGTAAAGTTGCGCGCCGTTTAGAACATTGGGGTGTGTGATCAAACAATCTGCCACTTCCGCGATCGCTCGGGCAGCAGGCATAGCATCTCCTGCATATCCGCCGATCGCGGCTCCGATGCCAGTGGGCACGATCAGCCCGACGGTAAATGACGGTCTATTCACAAGTCACAACCGCTTCAATTTCAACTGTTTGCGAATCAATTCGAGTAATTGCCCAGCGTAGAGGTTCACCAAATTGACGCAATTCTTGCTCAATCAATTGATGTAACTCCCGGACTGGAGCTAATGGAAGGTCGAGAGTAATAAACTCTGTAGTCATCCCTGCTGCCCGAACTGCATTTTGTAAACCGTTTCTTCTTTTTCGGTTTCGAGTTTGATATTCGATCGCGGATAGGACACACACAACAACGCATATCCTTTCTCTTGTAGCTCGGGACTCACGCCCATGCCGTCGGATTGATCGACCGTGCCTTCTGTAATCAAAGCTGCACAGGTTGTACAGACTCCCGCAGAACAAGAAATCGGCAAATCTAAGCCTTTCTCGTCGATCGCAACGCTAAGAATGGTGCGATCGTCGGGAACTTCAATCACATGAGTTTGCCCTTGATGTGAAATTTCGACAGTATAGGTCGCCATAAACTAAACAATGATTCGGTGAAAGATCCCCATTATCCATTACGGATGACAATCCTGCTAGTGCATTGTTTTTGCTTGTGAATCTAGGAAAAAATCTTCTGAACTATCATCAAACTTCGGGTCAATCTGCTAGATCGTTAAGGCTTAAAGCAATCCGGGCATTCTAGCAGGTGATGAGCTTGACGAGAATGCGATGAACGATCCGATTGCCCCAATCGTGAGTCAATTTGAACAAGATCCAAATGCGATCCGGATTCAAAAACTTTTATGTTATGTGTGTCGGAATCAGTGGCAAAGTGAGATTGCGCGATTTGATGTGAGTCAATGGCGATCGCTCATCGATGAAGTAAAGGCGATTCATCCCACCTTTGAGCAATTGCGATCAAAACTCACGCATCAAATTGGCACGCTGAATAAATCGAAAGAATATGCAGCCGTTGGGCAGATTGTTCTCTCAGTTCTAGAACGAGCTTATGCGCAGGATGCAGTCACGATCGTCACGGCTCCAAAGCGATCAACTCAATTAGAGCAAGACATTAATATTCATCGCATAAAGAAGCTACTCATCTACACCTGTAAGCAGTACTGGGAAGCAAATTCTTATGTGATTGAGCAGGCTTCAGTTTCTGATCTGATTGATGAACTGATCAAAAAATACGCGAGTGCAGAAGACTTGCGATCGGGTTTGCATCAGATCGTAAAGACCTTAAATAAATCCGTCGAGTATTCGCTGATTGCTGAGATTATTCTGCGTGCGGTCGAACCCCTATATGGCAAGAGTCAAGAACGAGTAGCATTAGATCACACTCAGCCGATTGATTTATTTGATGTTCGACGTGAGATTTTGAAGTCTGCAAACCCTCTCCAAGCAAAGGTTTTACTTTTCTCGTCGGTTTACTATCTGTTCGAGTTTTGTCAGCAGGATTGGTCAAATCTTAAGCTTTATAGCTTAGATGGATTGCTGCGGACAGTGGTGATTCAGGCAGAAACGATCGAGGAATTTCAGCAGCTTTTAAATGGTAAAGCTAGCCAACTGAAAGATGCTGAAACGTATCTGGAGATTGTGCCTGTATTCGTTCGATCGTTGAAAAAAAATTACGACAGCTTGCGGCAGAGATTACAACTCGCAGCCAGTATCAGTAGTGTCGCAGATACCACGATCGCACATGCGACTCGCGCAATTTTGTAATTCAGACGGGAAAACTGAAACTCAGGATCTTCACAGGGCGGCAGCACGATGAATGCTCAGGAATTGATAAAACAGTATGACGCTGGAAAACTCGACTTTTCTGGTGAAAATCTCAGTGGAATTAACCTTGCGAATGCAGATTTAATCGGGGCGAATTTGACGCAAGCCGATCTCAATCATGCGGTCTTAATTCTGACGTTTCTCAATCGCGCGAATCTCAGTCAAGCGAACTTGCTTCAAGCGAGCTTAAGCGGCGCAAATTTGAGTCAGGCTGCATTACTGAACGCGAATCTACGAGATGCAGATTTACATGGCGCGATTCTCTGTGGTGCCGATTTGCGCGGGGCTGATCTCTCGCTTGCGATCGCGTTAGATGCGAATTTCAGCGGAGCCGATTTACGCAATGCGAATTTTAGCGGAGCCGATTTACGTGGGGCTGACCTCCGGGGTGCAAATTTTCGAGAAGAGAAACGCACTTATGAGGGGGCAACGCTACGCGGGGCTGATTTACGCGGGGCTGATTTACGCGGGGCTAACTTGGCAGGTGCAGATTTAAGCCGATCGAATCTGGCAGGCGCGAATCTGAGTGAAGCGAGCCTGCGTGAGGCAAATCTGACACAGGCAAATCTCAATGAAGCGATTTTGCAGGGTGCTTTTCTGACTGAGGCAAATTTGACGCAGACAAATCTGACTCACGCGAATCTTAAAGACGCAAAGCTGAATCGATCGACGTTGACACACGCGATGGTGCCGTTGTCGGGGACTTCATCGCGCTTGTTGACGTCAAGCAGATCTCACTCGTGCAAATTTTACCCGAGCAGAAATCAGTAGTGCCTTATTTGCAGGCGCGATCGTGACGGAAATGATTCGCTCCGATGGCTCGATCGCAGAATAGCTCTACCTGAGATTGAAAACCTTGTGCTAGTCAAACAAAGCCGCTATTAGCACCGGGCGCGTGACTATCTCTGGATTGGTTTTTGTGCCACCTGCATCGATTTCACCAATTCTGCCATTGCATTTTCTAACACAACGCCAGAATCCATTGCGACCCATCCATCGGTTGTTTGCTGGCGCACCTCAAAGTGCAGATGCGGTCCAGTCGAATTGCCAGTACTGCCCACGCGACCGATGACCGCGCCTTGTTTGACGATATCGCCCGGTTTCACAAAAATCTCAGATAAGTGAGCATAAAGCGTCTGCTGCGCTCCTGCGTTGTGTTCTAGCGCGACCGATAAGCCGTACCCGGAAAAAAACTCGGACAGAATCACACGACCTGTCAGCGCGGCTAAAACTGGCGTACCCAAAGGCGCACCGAGATCGGTTCCCGTATGCAATCTTGTATTCCCGCTAATCGGATGAACCCGCCAGCCAAAGACTGACGTAATCGGAGCCGGAATCGAGAGCGGGAAAATCAGTCTCAAATCGCCATTGCCAATCCGCCCAAACGGACGCACGGTGCGATTGTAATAGTTCTGAACGGTTCCATATGCAGACCCGATCGGATTCGACTGTGCAGCTGCCCAATTGATGCCAGTGACGGATAAGTTGAAGCCCCCGACTTCGACCGGAGCCAGACTCACTGATTCGGCAGGGCTGCGATCGCGAGGCGCTGCGATCGCAGCCGGGGGCTGGGCAATCACCGCCGGAGGAGTCGATCGATCAGTTGCTCCTAAGCTGTAGTCTGTTTTGTCAATAAAGGCATCGCCACCGACAGGCGTGACTTGGGCGGGTTGGATCTCGATCGCAGCAGGGGCGGCAGAGGGGGTCGGGGGCAGGACATCAACTGGGGCTTGCGCTTGAGTCGGACGAGCCAATGCGCTAAATCCAATCAGCCAGCCTAACCCTGAAATGATCAGCGTGCGAGTCCAGTTAGAAAGTAGGAGAGAGTGAGTCATGGGACGATTTAGGGAAACAATGTGCGATCGAGAAGGCTTGAATTCATTTTGACGGGTATTTAGAAAAATGCAGCACTAGATTAACGAATATTGCTGACTGCTCGCCGCAGTTGGGCAAGTGCTTGGTTGTATCCGATAATTGCACTGATTCGGTTTCCCTGTGCCTGAGTCAGGGCTGCCTCAGCACTAATCCGGTCAGTTTGAGTGCCGACCCCAGCCTGGAATCGCAAAATCGCTAATCGCAAGGCTTCCTCGGCTTGGGCAACGGATTGCTGAGTCGTATTGATGTTGGCAAAATTTGCTTGAAGATTGGCAAAGGCTTGCTCGACTTGGAAGCGAATCTGGTCGCGGTTTTGCGCAAATCGGGCTTCGGCAATTTCGCGATCGCGTTCTCGCTGACTGATTTGCGCATTCGTTGCACCGCCATCAAAGAGGTTCCAACGGGCTTGAAGTCCAAGGCTATAGTTGTCAGAATTTCGCGCGTCAGAATCGACGGTTCCAGAACGACTGAAATCGTAGGACGCGACGAACCCCAGAGTGACTCCATTTTGCGATCGAGCGGCGCGAATTTGAGCTTGGCTAATTTCGCGTTGAACGAGTTGTTGTTCTAGTTCTGCTCGATTTTTGTAGGCGAGAACGATGCTATCTTCGAGCGGAATTGTCCAGGTTCCCGCAGGTTGGACGGGATCGGCGGCGGTTAGGGTTGCAGTTTCAGAGAGACTGAGGCGTTGAGCAAGCTGTCGCCGATTGACTTCTTGAGTCGCTTGTGAGTTGCGAAGTTGCTGTTGAGCATTTGCTAAGTTGACTTCGGCTCTTAAGGTATCGAACCGGGTTCCGAGTCCGGCTGTTTCTTGCGCTCTAGAGTCTCTCAGGTTTGCTTCTGCGTTTCGGACTGCGGCTTCGTTGATGGCGACTTGAGAATCGGCGTTCTGCAAGTTGTAATAGTCGTTGGCGATTTGCAGGCGCAGTTCTTCTCGGACTTGTTCAAGCTGCAACTCAGAGGTGCGCGATCGCCGTTCGGCGGCTTCAATCTGAGCCGGACGCAGTCCTGATGTAAAAATGTCGTAGTTAAGCTGTGCGCCTAAATTAAAAGCGGTTCGCGTCGAGCTACCATTTTGGTTTTGAATGCCAAGCTGCTCTAAGAAACTATTTTGCTCGGTGTCCTGGCTGATAAAAGCAGAGCCAGAACGGTTAAGACCGGAAGTCAAGGCAAGGGTGGGAAAGTTACCAGCGCGGGCTTCTCGGATTGCCGCCCGACTCTGTTCGACTTGCAGACGTGCGACTTCGAGATCGCGGTTGTTGCGTTCTGCAAGGTCGAGAGCTTGTTGAAGGGTAATCGGTTGCACTGAGCGGATCTGAACTTCTCCAGGTCGGGTGGGGAAGTTCAGGCGATTGGGGGAGGGGTTGAGTAAGGTTTGGGCTGAAGTGCCGGGGGTAGGAGTGGGAGTTGGGGTAGGAGTGGGAGTTGGGGTAGGAGTGGGAGTTGGGTCGGGTTGGGTCGGGGGAGTCGCGGGACGGGGTAGGGGGGCTGAGGGTCGGGGGGGAGTGGTGGGATTTTGGGCGGTGGTTGTGGATTTTTGGGTGGGTTTGGTTGTGCTGGGTTTTGAAGACGGTTGCACAACGATGGATGCGGTTTGGGCGAGGGTCGTTTCGCGACGAGGTGAAGCGACAGGTTTTAGATTGACGACGAAGGGTGGGGTGGGGTCGCCTTGAGCGTCGCGAGATGCCGTCAGGGTGAGCGGTGGAGAACTGTTCTCTGGCTTGAATTGGGTAAAGAGTGCGGGTTTTGCAACGCTTGGGGGAGCCGCTAGGAGAGTGCGGGAATCCGATTGAGCGGAAATGGACGAGTTTGAGGGGGGAGTTGGCTCGTCTTGGGTGGGTTTGGCAGTTGCTGTATCCACTGAGCCGAGGGTCATCCACACTCCTACACCTAAAGCCAGCAATTCGAGAGACGGTTTCATACGATTTCAGTTCGCCACGAGATCACGATCATTTTTCAGACTTTTCAGATTTTAGTTCTGAGTTGTACAGTCTTAAGCAGGATATCGTTTCTGGCTGTCGTTCGGCAAAAAACCTTGTGATTTTTAGCGCTTGGATTTTTGCGCTTGGATTGGGAGAGGCTTGTAGCGGGCAAGATTGAAGGATTTTTGCGCAATTCTCGATCGAGGTTCAATCCTCAAGATGAACTGCTTTAGCACCGTTGTCTCAATTCGCCCGTGCGTAAACGGCGGGCGAGACAGGCAATCCCGAAGAGATTTGTCAGTCAAGTAGGCTGGCAGCATTACTATTCAAGCAACAAACCTAACGTAAGGGTTCTGCTGCGATCGCATTCATTCTCACCGTTGGTTGCATGAGAAAACTCATCCAAGTTTCGGAGAGTGCTGAGTCGTTGGGCTGCGATCGCTTTGCTTCTGCAAGCGTCGTCAGCGCATCATACCAGACCCCATGTTCGCTATACTTTGCTGCTCGTTGTAAAGCCGTCTGCAAATTCAGTTGCTGAGTCGGTTGCTCCCGACGAACCCAGGCAGACACAACGGGATCATTGGGGCTAGGGCGATCACCACAGACCAATACGATCGCCCACTGATAGGTCTTTCCAATCTCCAGAGGAGGCGAATCCTCAGCCGATTGAATGCCCATAATCCCAGGCTTTCCGGTAAGTGGGACAAAGCGTTGAGAATGAAACTGATTACCCTGTTTGATACTTAGAACAACTTGCTGAGCAGAGGTTTGCGGTACATACACCCAGAACGTAGGACGCTCCGACCAGGTTAAGCCGATGTGATCGCTCGGAACTAGAGCAGTAAGGGATGGCTTTCCGGTTGCTTGGGATGTAGAAGAACTATCTTGCGAACATTGCTGATTGTCCCGTGAGCCAGCGCCTCTCGTTGCGCCGGGTGCGCCCTCTTGAGGCGGTGGCGTAAACAAAATTACTGGATTGGGGAATTGACCAGGGTTGTGGCTTGTAAACTGTGCGAATCCTGGTTTAATTCCTGCTAGTAAAAAAGCGATCGCTGAGAACGACAATACTGCTCGTAAACCCATGTCCAAATCTCCTGTTAGAAACGATTCGCTGAAGACTGTGGAAATTTGAGGCAATCCTAAATTGACCTGTGATTGCAACATCTCTTCGATCCCCCTCAATTCCTCTTGTTCAGCGGGTGGGAGATCGCTCAAACGTTTGCAACTAAAGGTATTTAGTTTGAGAGAAAAATTCCACGGTATTTCAGAACGATGAATGAATTCGGCACTTGCGGGAGCAGGTCAACGATGAACTACTTAAGAAACATCGCACTATGAGTAGAAATCTTAGCACTATCCATCTTCACGGGTGAAGTATGGATATGCCAACGATTCTAAAAGCAAATTGGCAGTCGTAAAATCTATAAATCTCATGCAAAAACTCATCTTTAATCCTGCTCGATTAATTGTTGGTCGATCGCGCTCTGGTTTTCTTTAGTCTCCGATTGCTTCAAATACTCGATCGCAATCCGCCCAGCCGTCGGATAGTCTTGACGGGCTTGGAGAAGAAAGACCAGAGTTTGCTGAAATCGAAAGTGATCGCGCTGTTTGTTAGTGACCAGTAACAGGGCAATCACACTTCCCCATACTCCTAGTAGCGCAGGAACAAGCGGCAACCACCATCCCAACAAAAGCGCCCCATAACATCCCCCGACGAGTCCAACACTCACAAACACTGCCCCTATGATCAGACGAGTCAGAGATTTGAACTGCCAACTGATTAAAGCTCCAATGCCTGCCCACACTAGAATCCACGTACTTTCTACAGGTTCAGACCAAGCGTGAATCAGGGGGCGTTCACCCAAAGCAGCACTCAAAAGTTGACTCACAATGTTAGCGTGTAAAATAACTCCGGGCATCGGTTGAGATGGTCCGAACCAGCGATCGCTGTAAGGCGTTTGAAAAACATCTTTGACACTTTCTGCGGTCGTTCCAATCAGAACAACGCGGTCACGAAGTGGAGCATCTTTGCTCTGGCGCGAATTTTCTGACGAAAATTTTCCTGTCAGAATTTGCTGCAAAGAGAATGTCGCAAAGTTGGCTTGGGTTCCGCGATAGTTCAGGAGAATCTGATATCCGCGAGTGTCCGCTCTCACATAGCCCCCATCATTGGGTTGTAGTCGATCGAAGGTCGCTTTCCCTAACTGTAAACGTTGACCCTGTGAATCTAATGCCTCAGGCACAATCTTTTCAGACTCTAGATAGCGGAGTGCTAATCGGGTCGCTAAACCATATTTCACCTCATTTTTCGAGAAAACCGATAACAAAGCCCGACGCACTGTGCCATCGCTATCTTCCACTTGATCAGAAAACCCAACCTGTCGCAATTGACGCAAACTCGGCGGTGCAGCAACCGGAGTGCCGATAACTTTCTCGATCCCAAATAGATTGGGTGTAGATTGAAAGACTTGCACCAACGCCTGATGCCCTGGTGCTACAGGCAAATCTCGATAGTTATCTAAGCCGATCGCTCGTGGCTGTTGTGCTTTGATGCGGTTAATCGCTTGAGCTAAGACGCGATCGGGAATCGGATAGCCAAATTGTTTTAGATCCGACTCCTCGATCTCAACAATGGCAATCCGTTCATCGCGAGGTTCTATCGGTCGCCACCGAAGAAACTGATCGAATAGACTCAACTCCCAACTTTGCAGAAATCCCAAGACTCGGAGCAGCAGCACAGGTGCCGTCATCGCGATCGCGACTTTAGGAATCCAGTGAACGCGAATTCGCTGATTTGGGACTTCCTGATTCGCTTTCTGTCTTGCTTCTGCTAGAAGTTGATTTGCCCGTTCAACGGCTTCTAATGCAAGCTGTGCTTCTTGCTTAGCAAGCTCCTGACTTGCGCCCAAATACTGATAGTCCTGCTCCGTAAGACTTTTTCCCAATGCCCAAGCAAGCGCATCTTGTAAAGATTGACCGCGAAGTAGGCAAGAAGTATCCTGCTGTCCACTTATTACCCAGGCAGCACAGAGCGGTGCATAAGGGCGAAGGTGAGCCAATTGCTGACTGACCCAATCTGAATAAAAAATCGCTCGATAGATCGCATTTTTTACAACAAGTTGCCCTTGCTGATTCGCCACAAGCCCGGATAGCAACAGGTCAATTTGTTCGTCACTCCCATTAAAGGAAACGGCTGAATTTAGCACTTGCTGATAGAGTCCGAGCCGCTTGATCGATCGATCTGGGTTGCTCAGCACGCGATCGCGAATGGTTCGCAAATGCTCTGGCTCATCCTGAAACTCCCAAAATTGAAAGATGAATTTCTGCACAATTTCAGCGATGCGCTTGCGATCGTCCGTTTCTGAAGTTGATCCCGATTGTTCCACAACTAATCGACATAATTTTTGGGTCAGAAACGGTTGTCCCCCTGTCCAGTTCAAAATTTCTTGCAGTGCCAGTTGGGGATCATTGACCGCACCCACTAAGCCTTGCGCTAAGGGTTGGGCTTCGGACCACTGAAATCCATCCAGCGCGATCGCTTGACCAATATTAAATGGCGTTCGCGCCGGATCGTTCATCAAATCTGAAGGTCTTGCCACCCCTAACAAAGCAAATGTGAGGCGCTTATACTCGGGTTGAAGGCTGCGGCGGTTGTAGCAAGCCCGAATCAGGGCAAAAAAGTCTTGTACCGGAAATTCTAAACCACAAACACTATCGACCTCATCGAGAAAAATGACTAGATTCGGGTGCGATTGATTCGCAGTCTTAACTTCGATGAGGAGTACAGTTTCAATCCATTGTGCGAATCGCTGCACGGGGGAAAGATCCTGCCGCTCCTGCCACCAATGTTTTAAGTTAACAACTTGAACTAAATCAAACGCTTGCCAAAGCTCAACGGCTAAGCCCTTGTACCATTGTTCCAAGGTCACCGTCGTACTCCCAATCCGTGAGAGATCGATCGCGGCACAGGCAACTCCCAAATCCTGAAGTTGATGAAACGCTCGCACCATGAGGCTAGATTTACCCATTTGTCGAGCATTGAAAAGGTAACAAAACTCACCCATACTCAAGGCATGGTAGAGGTCTGTATCTGCCTGTCGCTGTACATAGTTCGGATCATTCCAGCGTAGACTTCCGCCGACTTGATAGTGAGTGATTTGATACATCTATCTCCTTGTACCGCTAAGCCTGTTCTCAAATCAATACCTGATGTTTAATAATAGGTAAATCTACAAACCTCACAAAAAATCTCATAGTTTACTGTTCAGCATGACGCAACGGCACCATTTAGGCGTGATAAGTTGTGATCGTCGCTGGTTTAAGACTGACATCATATAGGGACGGTATGACATGAAGCTGGATAATCTTTTTGAGATTCTTAACCGCGAACTCATTTCTCGCAATAGCCGCCCATTAAATTCTACAGAAACGCTGCTCCTTCAAGGGATTTGGCAGTACCAAACCTATCAGCAGATTGCCGACGAAATCGGGTACAGTCCTGGATATTTAACAAACGTCGTTGCGCCAGAATTGCTGCATCGACTCTCTCAACTAGTAGAGCAACGTCTCACGAAGAAAAACTGTCGTGTTATTCTAGAAGCCTTCGTTGCTCAATTCACTCAGGAGACGAACTCCCAAAAGCTATCCTCGATCGCTGTTACTCCACATCCAGCACTTCCCTCCTTCCCCAATGGTCCGATCGCAGCCAACTCTGCTTTTTACATTGCCCGTCCGCCGATCGAAACTCAAGTCCTTGAAGAACTTCAGAAACCCGGTGCGTTGGTGCGTGTCAAAGCGCCCAAGGAAATGGGAAAAACCTCTCTGCTCTTGCAAGTGTT
>JALOOO010000220.1 GCA_025454375.1 Leptolyngbya sp. Prado105
CACACTCAAAATTCGGAACCCAGAGTTCATCTGAATCCCGAATTTTGAATTCCGAACTTATGCAAATGGGTTCGCGAACAGTAGCACCAGCGCGATTACCAGACCGTAGATGGTCAGAGATTCCATAAACGCGAGGGTCAACAGCAAGGTTCCGCGAATTTTTCCTTCTGCTTCAGGCTGACGGGCAATCCCTGCAACAGCTTCTCCAGAAGCATTACCTTGACCAATACCAGGTCCAATTGCAGCAAGACCGATCGCGAGGGCAGCAGCGATGACAGAAGCAGCAGCAACGGTAGGATTCATAGTGAGTTTCCTTTGATTAATACGGTGAACAGATCGGGAAAATGGACATTGGCTAATCGTGATGTTCGTCGCCGTGACCTTCAAGTGCTTCGTGAATATAAGCACCTGCCAGAGTCGCAAACACCAACGCCTGAATCGCACTGGTAAACAAACCCAGCAGCATCACAGGCAAAGGGACGAACAACGGCACTAGAAGCACCAACACACCAACCACTAATTCGTCCGCCAAGATGTTGCCAAAAAGTCGGAAGCTGAGTGAAAGCGGCTTCGTGAAGTCTTCTAGAATCGCGATGGGCAGAAGAACCGGAGTCGGTTGAACGTACTTTGCAAAGTAGCCCAATCCTTTCTTACTGAAGCCAGCGTAAAAATATGCCAACGACACCAATAGCGCTAAAGCGACCGTGGTGTTGATGTCATTTGTGGGGGCTGCCAGTTCGCCTTCTGGGAGCTTAATCAGCTTCCAGGGGACGAGTGCGCCCGACCAGTTAGAGACAAAGATGAACAGAAACAGAGTGCCAATAAACGGAACCCAAGGACGGTACTCTTTCTCGCCTAGCTGGTTTTTTGCCAACTCACGCACATACTCCAGCGCGTACTCCATCAGGTTCTGAATGCCTTTTGGAATGCGTTGAGCATTTCGAGTTGCGAGCAGGGATGCTCCAACCAATAGCCCAATCACGATCCAAGAGACAATAAATACCTGCCCATGAATCTTCAGATTGCCAATTTGCCAGTAGAGGTGATGACCCACTTCTAGGCTGGCGATCGGTAAAACGTTGGGAGCGTCGAGGAAATTTAGCATTTCAGTTCAGGCAGCTTTTCCCAGATTCAAGGAGCAATATTTTTTTCGCGAATTTCTATTAAGTTAGGTCTGAGTTTGTTCAGGCTTAAACAGAATTCGCAGGGTATGGACGAGTAGCGTTCCTTTATACGTCAAAAAGCCTAAAAATACAGGCAGCACATGCAGATCTTTTACTTGGGTAGCGATGACCATTACCCCAATAAAAACGGCTAAATGTGTTTTGCTGATCTTTTGTTTTTCCGTACCGAGGCGTTCTACATTTCGCGCCAATAACTTTAAGTAAACCACACCTGTACACGCTCCAATTAAATAATTCAGAGCAGTGTTGAGTGAGTAGAAATACCAGACAGGGAAGAATATTAGCCCGGTCAATCCTACGGTGACGATCAGCAACTCGTTTTGGAGTCGATAAAAGTCATCCATTGACTGACTTGACTCTGGTTTTTCTGTACCAGTTTGGATCGTTTCTTCCATCTTAGGCGCGGCTCCAAAGTTAGGTTCATATTGTCATGATAACGATCGAACATCATTGATGTCCGGGCGTTTCGGAGAACCAGCGTAGCGCTAGCCCGCTCAATCTGAACCAGAAGCAATCATATCACGCGGAGGTAATAATACTTAATGACTTTTGACACGGGGATTTTATCGATCTCTGAGAAAAGATTTTTAACGCCATTGCTCCTATCAAAGTCTGAAGTGGTTGGACGGCATCTGATCAAGTTACTAAATGACCTGCACGATCGAGGTGCCAATCTCGACCTTTAAATAGCTCTGAGCATTCCCGCGATTCATCGCGATCTCAATCCAGCCATGACTTCCAACTAGCCCAATAATCTCACCCACCTTTGCATCCGTATAAATGGTCTGACCCCGAAACGTTGATTTATTCATCCGCACTGACCAAGCTCGATCGCGAACCCTTTCTCCCGGAATATTCGTGATCAAATTGCCAAAGTGATCGATCGCTTGAATCACCCCTTGAATTCCAGTCTCAGTTTCAATCACATCGGGTATGGCTAATCTCACGATCGAGTCCAGATCAATCTCGTCTCCCAATTCTGCTAAAGGCACACCACTGGCGAGATGCGCTCCAACTGGGGCAAAAATATCGCGTCCGTGAAAGGTTGCGCTAGGAGTGCGCGATCGCCAATATTTGCGATTCGTCAATTCAACGGCTGCAACTGCATTTTCTAAGATGCCGCTCACTAACCCGTTATCGGGTGCGACGACATACCCCGATTCAAGCTGTACTGCAATCGATCGGCGAGTACTGCCCACACCTGGATCAACCACCGCAATGTGAACTGTTCCCGCTGGAAAATATGGATAGGCAAGGATTAACTGAAAGCGAGCAGAGGCAATATCTTGAGGCGGAATCGCATGAGTCAAATCGATCAGTTGAAGCGATGGATTAATTTGAGCGATCGTGCCTTTCATGACTCCAACATAACTATCGCTTAATCCAAAATCCGTCATTAATGTGATAATCATTTCTTCTGTAGAAAATATATATAAAGTATAAATTTTTAGTAGCATAAGCTACTGTTTTAATTCTCTGATGTTAATATCCAATCATGGTGATAAGAAAAACTAACCTCTAGGAAACCCTACATATGAACAGAAATCGTCTTAACTCGGCAGAAGTCACACGCATTCATCGCGAGAATTTGCAACGGAACTTACAACGTCGTATGGAAGCAGCAAGAACGCGAGGCGATCAAGCCTTGCTTCGGATGTTGGAAGCAGAAGCAAGTTATTTGAGATAGTTGCCTTTTTGTCTCTCATTAGTAGGATCTCAAATCGCGCGGCTAAGTCGCGCTTTTTTTTGAATTTAGATTGGGAAAGGTTGGGAGTTTTTCGCGATCGACTCGCCAACCTATATTCTGCAATCCAAAATTTATTTCATCTGGGTCTACGAGTCCCAAAGTCGAGCGTAAACCAGACAGAATCAAGCAGTGAAATGTATTCCTCGGCGGATAAGTGCCCCGAATGGCAGCACTCTTCTAAAGCTTGAGCGATCGCATTAAATAAAGCTTCGGTCAGTTCTAATTCGTTGGGTTCGTTGATCACGGGGAATACCACCTTGTAGTTGCCAATGGAGAATTACAGGGGGCGGTTGTCAAGGGAGCATTCCCTGAGTATAGGCAATTTCACGGGCAATGCCTTGTAATAGTTCCCACTTCATAGAGAATTCAAGAGAAATTACGGATTGTGTAATTGCTGATAATCTCCAGATTTCCCTCCTGTTTTGCTCAGAAGATAGATTTTCTCGATCGTGATCGATTTCTCGATCGCTTTTGCCATGTCATATAACGTCAGCGCTGCGATCGAGGCTGCCGTTAAAGCCTCCATTTCGACCCCTGTCTCTGCCTTGATTTTTACGGTCGCTTGAATTTCAAATCCTGGTAACTCTGGTTGAGCCGTAATATTCACCTCCACTTTCTGAATTGGGAGCGGATGACAGAGCGGAATCAGATTCGATGTTTGCTTGGCTGCCATAATTCCAGCAATCCGAGCCGTACCGAGAACGTCACCTTTTGGTGTGTTGCCCGACTCGATCGCACTCATTGTTTCAGGTTTCATCCGAACTTGAGCGATCGCGGTTGCTTGTCTCACAGTCGCGGATTTTGCAGATACATCAACCATTTGCGCCTGTCCTTGCGAATCGAGATGAGAAAGCGTCGAGGAATTTTTAGAATTTTGCGACATTTGAATCAGACTGTTGTATAGTGAATAAGTGCTAACAAGGGCTTGTAGCTCAGTGGACTAGAGCACGTGGCTACGGACCACGGTGTCGGGGGTTCGAATCCCTCCTAGCCCGTTCATTATTTTAGGGGTGTCAATGCGACATCCCTTTAATGTTTTAAACTTAATTTGAATCTAAACTAAAAAACCCCTCACCGATGTAAGGGGCAGCCAACGATTTATTTTTCAGATGTTACTGAACCACTCCGCGACCTGGCTCAATATAAGCCGCGCGAGGCTTACGAGTGCCGACTGCTGCTCCTGCAAGCGAGGCTGCTAAGCCCAACAGAGATCCAATTACAAACGACCAGCCTGCGGTCGCAGTCGTCCCTGCAATGTTCCGTGCATCCTGGGCGCTGATATTGGGAGTTGCTGCGTTCGGGTCAACATTTGGGATTCCAGTTTGAGGCAGTGCTGCCCCTGCTACATTTGCTGCACTAGAAGCTGCTAAACCAAATGCACCCGTCACGCCACTTGCTAGCAAGTAAGCACTCAGTGCGAGGGTTGTTGCCCAGAGAATTGCGCCATTCAACAGCGCGGTACTTCGGTTCATCGGACCACAGGCGCGCGCCATCACCCAACTGCCAATAAACAGCGAAATTAGCAAGCTGATCGTTGCCCAGATTCCAACTGCGGTTCCAACGCCGCCTGCATCAGTTCGGGGTGCGCCAGAATTCGCGATCGAAGTTGCGCCAATAGCTGCACCCAATGCACTCAAAATCAACTGTGAAACCAATGCAACAAACAAGCCGGATAAGATCGGACCCCAACGAACTCGGTCATGATAGTCAGCAGCGACAGGAATGACAGCCGCCTCAGTAGCAGGACGATTAGTATATGCCATTGTTAATTTGCTCCTCGAACAGGATAGTCATTTGCAAAGAAATTACTCTTGTCTAAACTGTACGGGCTACATCTCAGAAATCACTCTACCGAGAGTAAGATGACCTTGCTCCATCGTTGGAGAGAAATTTCAAAGGATTCGTGAAGTTCTACAACAGGGCGCACGACCAAGGTATGATTCGATCGCGTTAGTTATGGCTGAGATCATAGAATCGATCCAAAGAAGTACCGCACAATGTGCATTAATCACCGGAATTTTGTGAGCAATGTCCGCTTTTCCCGTTAATATCTGAAAATCTTGATTCCTGATTGATCTGGAATTTCTTGTACTTGTTTATAGACCTTCACATGCTCACAATGACTTATATTCGTCGCTCGATATTATCAGTCACTGTTTTGCTTTGGACTGGACTGATGCCTTCGCTAGCATTCGCTCAGGCTCAAGATACCGAACTTGATAAGCTTCTAGAACAGGGGCGAGAGTTGGTTAATGAGAAGAAGTGGTCTGAGGCGATGGAAGCGTTTAAGCGAGCATCCTCGATCGAAGCTCAGAATGCGCGGATTTTCTCTGGAATTGGCTATATTTACGCTCAGCAAGGTAAATTTCAAGAAGCCGCGGATGCCTATCAGCAAGCAATCACATTAGAGCCTGCTAATCCAGATTTTGTCTATGCGTTAGGCTTTAGTCTGGCGAATCTGGGCAATGATAGTGCAGCAGCAACAGCTTATCGTAGAGCAACCGAATTAAATAATCGCAATGTCAATGCTTTCTTAGGTTTGGGTACAGTTCTGGCACGGCAGGGAAATTTTGCTCAGGCGTTAGCTGCGTATCAGCAAGCAGCAAGGTTAGATCGACGCAATGCAGAAGTGCAAGAATCGATTGGATTGATGCAAATCCAACAAGGACAAATTGACTCAGGAATCGAATCCCTTCAAAGAGCCGCCCAGCTTGATCCAAGACGAGCTAGCACTCAGATTGGTATGGGAATTGCGCTATTAAATAAAGGGAATTCGGCGGCGGCTTTAGCAGCCTTTAATCGAGCGATTCGATTAGATCCGAACAATCCAAAGCTGCATCTCCAAGTCGGTAAAATTTTTCGAGAATCTGGAGATAATGTAGCCGCCTTGAGGTCTTTTCAGCGATCGGTGAATCTCAATCCTAGCTCAGTCGAGGCGCAGTTTGCTCTGGCAGAAACAGCACTCGAACAGAAAGAAACGATGCGATCAGTGATGGTATTTCGGGAAGTGATCAAGCTTGATCCAAACAATGCAAGTGCTTATTTTCTCTTAGGAATTGCTTTGAAAGCACGAGATTTTTCTCAGGATGCGATCGCGGCATTTGAGAAGGCTAAAGCTTTGTTTGAGGAACAAGGGAAGTCGGAGGAGGCTAAGAAGGCGGAAGATGCGATTAGGCAGACGAAGCAATCCTAATGTTCAAGCTCTGTTCAAATTTCTCCTACTAGAGAACCTGGATTCATCAGTGATTTGAGGGTAACTTCGGGAGTGCGAGGATTCCAGCCTAATTCTTGGCGGGCTTTTGTCGCATCAACGCGAACACAGCGATCGTAGACATAATGGACGCGCTCGTTATCGATTGGGGGTTGCCAGCCTGAGATCCGCCCAATCGGATCGAGAATGCCTGCAACGAGGCGGACTAGAGCTTCTGGTGCTTCGCGAGGAGCAGGAATGCCCGTTTCTTGGCTGAAGATTTCAAACATTTCTCTTGTGGTTAAGTCGCCTGCGGAAATGATGTAGGACTCGCCAGATTTTGCGCGATCGATCGCGAGAATCATCGCTTCTGCTAGATCATCGACATGGACAATTCCAGTGACTCGACTGCCGCCTGCCCAGACTTTGAGTTTGCCTTTGCGGAATGCGCTAAGAACAGGAAGAAAATGCGGATCATCTGTGCCAAAAATTCCAGAAGGCATGACACTTACAATCCATTGCCCTGCTTTGACAGCTTGATTGATTAATTGTTGAGCTTCGTATTTTGTGCGATCGTAAGCGGAGGAGAAATTAGCTTGAGTGCGCTCGAAGGTTTCGTTAATGACTTTACCTTGTGTGTCTCCAAAGATCCCGATCGTGCTGCAATAGACCATTTTTGGTAGGTTAACTGCTTGTGCGACTTCTAAGACAGCACGAGTTCCTTCGACATTCACACGCTCCATTTCAGCCGCATTGACAAGACCAAGTTCGACATAGGCAGCCGTGTGAAATACGACATCTACTCCGGTCATGGCTTGAGTCAAAGCAGCTCGATCGGTAATGTCGCCATAGACAAATTTGACATCACAATTAGCAAGACGAGAGAGATTACTAGACTGGCGCACGAGAGCAGTCACTGAGTTGCCTCGCGCGAGTAGTAACTTGACTAAATGTGAGCCAGTAAATCCATTTGCTCCTGTAACTAATGCTCTCATAGTTGTTTTTCGTACATGCGATAGGTTTTGTAGATTTTACCGCCTGAGGCTTCGATGAGTTTTCTAGAGCGATCGTTGTCTTCATAGACCCAGGATAGCTCTGCGCGTTTGTAAGGCTTACCTTTCTTGATGCCACCTTGTAAGCCTAAGTAAATTAATCCTAATGGAACCAGCTTTCTTTGATATTCGGGTAAGGAGCAAATGGCAATGACGCGACCTTGATTGATTTGGCGACGATACCAGAGAAATTTGAGAATTCCGAGCCAGTTGAGCTTGCCATTGACGTATTTCAGTGGAATATTGTAGTCGGGTAATCCCATCCAAAATCCGATCATTTCGCCGTTGTATTCTGCGATCGGGAAGACATCGGGATCGACTAAATCTTGGAGCGATCGAGCTTCTTCTAAAAATTCTTCTAGCGTTCGAGGGGTGGAACTCCAGTTATTTGCAAAGGCTTTATTGAATAGGTTGTACAAGCTCACACAGTCTTGCTCAAATTCTTCGCCTTTAGTTTTCAAAGGTCGAAAAGTCACTCCGGATTTACAAGCAATTTTGTAGCCTTTTTCAAACTCTGGGGAGAGGGGTTTATCAAGTGGAAAATCATAAGCATAGGCATCTTTTGCTTTTGTCCAGCCTAGTTCTTCTAAGTAAGTGGGATAGTAGGCGGGATTGTACGGCATCATGACCATCGGAGGCGAGTCAAAGCCATCGACGAGAAAGAGACAGTTATTGTGGGTGGAGAGATCGATTGGACCTCGAACTTCGGTCATGCCTTGCGATCGCAACCATTTTTCTGCGGCTTCAAACAGTGCTTTTGCGATTTCGATGTCCTCGACGCATTCAAAGAAGCCAAAAATGCCGATCGGTTTTCCTTCGCGTTCGACGAGGCGATCATTGACGGCAGCGACGATTCTCCCGATCGCGGTGCCTCGACTGATGGCGATAAATTGTTTGAGTCTGCCGTATTGCAAGAAGGTATTCTCAGGTTTAAATTGCTTTGCGACATCGCTTCGCAGAGGTGGAACCCAGTTTGGGTCATTGGCATATACCACCCAGGGCACATTGATAAACATGTCCTGCTCTGTTGCAGATGTTACCGGAAAGACTTCAAAGGTTGGCATGAGTTTGACCCGTTCTTCACTGCTGACTATACACTGAGGAGATTACGGAAGCAATTTTTCTAGTAATTACGATCGATATGACTCCGCCTGCTGCGCCGACTTTTGGATTAGCTGCGGGGACGCAGGGGATCGTGACGAATAGCCGAACTCCGATTTTGCGTGGGATGTCGGATGGTTCCTGCAAGGATTGTTGATTTGGTTCCTTTGGTGTAAGCGGATGGGAGCTATCAGTTAGAGAATTCTGAGTTGGGCGATGGGGAGTATTAAGTCTTTGTGGAAACTCCGGAGAGTGCTGAGACTTAGCAAACGCTGACTTCGGCTGTTTTTCGGCTGGATACGACTCTTCCGGTGATTTCGCTCGATTTCTGCGATCGATGCCGACTTCTGCACGAAGACTGCAATTGATGCGGTTTTCTCGGACTACTGCTTGCATCGGTGCAGTGTGAAAATCTACGATCGTTCAAATATCTTGATTCTCTACGGCTGAGAGTTGCGGCTCCTGGTTGACTGACAA